>CAZQBU010000020.1:0-48217 GCA_964592175.1 uncultured Lentimicrobiaceae bacterium | reverse complement strand
TTCCCTTGGGCGCTGCTCCGCCTCCTATCAAATGTCGGAACCCTCGAAAGCTTTCGACGCGGATATTAGGCTAAGTGTTTCGTGTTTTCATATGTGCAATCCAATTGTAAATTGCTTCCGCCTCGGCGGATTGTTAATTATCAATCGAATCATCTTTCTTTTCCTTAGTCCAATCCATATTAAATCGGCCTTCGGTTATAATGATTGTATCTGTTTCATTCAGCTTTTTGGTGTTTGGATGATCATGCGGATGCGCGTGTGCCAATATGCCGGCTCCGGCTTCCGTCAACGCCTTCTTTCGGATATTGTCTTTTATGCCGTAGCCCGTTACAGTAGCCAAACCACGCTTTTTATAATGCACCCCCAGCAATTCTGCTTCAAATGTTCCACTTATTGAAGTGGCTGACACAGATTCAACAGTAAGCGTTCCGCTCATGGATTCTCCATCATAAAAACCATGTCCCAGATTTTTTGTCTCCTCCGTATAATCAATGAATACATACACATCTTCAACCTGTTTCTGTTTCTTTTTCTTGCTTTGCTTATCAAACTCCTCCTCGCTAAAAACCTTATATGTACCCGGCACAAGCTTATCCTTCATATATATTATACGAATCCAAACCTCTATATCCGGTTTAACTTGAAAACCAACCACAGAAATATACTGCACATTTTTGGCTGCCGGGAGTCTTAATCTTTTTGCTTTCGCATGAAATTCTTTACCGTCAACTTTACAGCTGACAAAATTTTCAAACGCTTCTTGCGCGCTTACACTAAATACCATACCGCTTAATAAGCTCAGTACGATGATGAACTTTCTCAGTTTTTTCATGATGTTGTTTTTTGTTTTTTAACGCTCAAAAATAGTATTATTTTTAAATATCCAACATAAAACCAAAATATCAACAAGTTCAAATACAAAATTCACGCTATAACAAGCTGAAATTGAGGCTTATACTAATCAGTATAACCAAGCAACAAATGAATCTTAAAATCCGAAATTATTTTTTGTTTTTCCGTGCCGGGCGAAAACGATATACCACTGTCAGGTCTTTTTTATCGGGCACGGGTACATCCCAATAAGGCTTCTCCCCTTCTTCAAGCTCTTCTTCCGCTTCCGGCTCCTCTTCTTCATCGGACTCCATCTCCCAAGAATAAAGCCTTCTTTGCGGACCTTCTTTACGATAAAATACCGCCAAGACCAAGCCGGCTATCAAGCCGCTGAGATGCCCTTCCCATGAAATATTTTTTCCGGGATAAAACTGCGGAAATATCCCCCAAATCATACCGCCATAAAGGAAAACCACAATCAATGACAATGCCATCAGTCGGCTTTCCCTACGGATAAGTCCACTCATAAACAAAAAAGAAGAAAGCCCGTAAATAAGTCCGCTCGCTCCAATATGATAGCTTTGCCGTGCACCAAGCCATACCCAAATACCGGTTAAAAGCACAATAAACACCATCAACTTATTTGCCAAAGGGCGATAAAAATAATACAAGGCAGAGCCTAAAACCAGCATAGGGATGCTGTTAGCCATCAAATGCTTCCAATCGCCATGAAGAAAAGGAGATAAAACAATGCCTGGCAGCCCGTCAGCATGCAAAGGGTGAATACCTAAAAATGACAAGCTGAAATCCAGCTGCCATTCAAGGATTTTGACCAGCCACATGAGTATGACCAACAAGGCAGGTATAAAGCTGCTTTCGATGAGTTTCTTCTCTTCTTTGTTCATAATAACAGCCCGTAAAATTAGTAAAAAATGGGTTGCAGGCACGCAGGTTAAAGAAAACTGCCCCATATGCCATGAAATAACATAATGGGGCAGTAAAATCGATATCGACTTCGAACGAATTTGAGTTTTAGAATTCTACCATATCGGTCGAATATTCTTTGCGTTCAAGTTTTTCCTTCACTTCTTTGAAGGCCTTTACGGTATATTTCACATCTTCCAAAGTATGTACTGCCGTGGGTATCAATCGAAGTAAGATAACGCCTTTTGGCACCACCGGATAAGTTACTATCGAGCAGAAGATATTATAATTTTCACGTAGGTCGTGTGTGATTTGGGTTGCCTCTCCCACCCCACCGTATAGCATCACCGGTGTAACGGGCGATTCCGTTTTTCCGATGTCTAATCCGGCTTCTTTCAGTCCATTCTGCAAGGCGTTAACAATAGTCCACAGCTTTTCTTTATGCTCGGGCTGTGTGCGAATCAGTTCAAGACGTTTCAACGCACCGATGACCATCGGCATAGGTAAGGATTTGGCAAAAATTTGCGAACGCATATTGTACATCAGATAACGAATTACTTCTTTGTCGCCTGCCACAAAGCCACCAATACCTGCCATTGATTTCGCAAAAGTTCCAAAATACAAATCCACTTCGTTTTGCACCCCAAAATGTTCATCCGTTCCGGCTCCAGTAGCACCCATGGTTCCAAAACCGTGTGCGTCATCCACCAAAAGACGGAAGCGATACTTTTTCTTGAGTTCCACAATTTCTTTCAGCTTACCCAAATCGCCAGACATTCCGTATACTCCTTCGGTGATAACCAAAATACCGCCGCCGGTTTCGGAAGTCATTTTTGTAGCTCTACGAAGCTGAATTTCAAGGTTTTCGATATTATTATGAGGATAAACAAAACGCTTCCCGAAGTGGAGACGCATCCCGTCAATAATACACGCATGTGATTCAGAATCGTATACAATCACATCCCTTCTATCAACCAATGCATTGATAATGGAAAGCATGCCTTGATAGCCGTAATTGAGTAAATATGCCGACTCGCGTCCGACAAATTCTGCCAGTTCACGTTCCAGCTGTTCATGATATTCGGTTTGCCCCGACATCATGCGCGCTCCCATCGGATATGCCATTCCATATTTTGCAGCAGCATCGGCATCTGCTTTACGAACCTCGGGATGATTGGCAAGCCCAAGATAATTATTCAAACTCCAGACCAAGCGTTCCTTGCCCTGAAATATCATTCGATTACTTATTTCACCATCCAACTTGGGAAACATAAAATAGCCTTCGGTTTGATCAGCAAACTGCCCCAAAGGACCCATATTGTTCGTACATTTAGCGAAAACATCCATAAGATTAAAATTAAGTTGTTTGCAAAAATAACAAATTGTTTGGATTTTAAAATCATTAACATTTGACTGTAATCCGTTGCACCAGCCTGATACAAACGATTTTCGGCATGTTTTCATGCAATGAAAAAAAACTGCATAAAAAACCTTATTTTGGATTTGAAAAAAAGTGTAATTTTGCGCTATGATTAAAAAACTGATTTTCATCGTCCTTATAGGCCTTTCACTCGGATTGGGCGCATGTGGAAATTTCCAGAAGCTGCTTAAAAGCACGGATAACGAGCTGAAGTTTGAAAGCGCCATGGACTATTACGAACGTAAGGACTATAATCGGGCATTGGAATTGTTCGATTTACTTCAGGCAGCCTATCAAAGCACAAGCCGTGGCGAAGAAATCAGTTATCGAATGGCATATTCTTACTATCATCTAAAAAATTATACGATTGCCAGCTATTATTTCAAAAAGCATTCGCAAACTTATCCCAATTCAATGCGGGCAGAAGAATGCCTGTTCATGAATGCATATTGCTATTACCTTGATTCACCGCCTTCGAGCCTCGATCAAGCAAGTACCAGGCTCGCAATACGTGAGTTACAAGCGTTTGCGGATATGTATCCCAAAAGCGAACGCATAGCCGAAAGCAACGAGCTTATTGACGATTTACGTCAAAAGCTTGAAGATAAAGATTTTAACATCGCACAACTGTATTATAGGATGCGTGATTATCAGGCAGCTATTACTTCGTTTCAAAACCTACTGAAAAATTATCCGGATACCGACCGAAACGAAGAAGTACTTTATACAATGGCAGTTGCTTATTACGAATACGCAGAAAAAAGCATATCCGGAAAACAAAAAGAACGTTATCAGGCTTCCGTTGAAACCTTTAACACCCTACGCTTTCAATATCCTGAGAGTAAATACATTAAACAGTTAGAAAGCATTTATAACAAAGCACAAGAAAAATTATCATATAACTTTAATTAACACCAAGAATGGACTTTAAAAAAATCAAAACAGACACTACTGCCGTAACCCGTCAGAAAGATCAGTTTTACGAACAAACCGGAAATATTTACGAAACAGTGGCTATCATAAGCAAAAGAGCCAATCAAATATCTTCCGAGCTGAAAACTGAACTTGACAAAAAGATTGAAGAATTTGGCAGCAGCACAGATAATTTGGAAGAAGTATTCGAAAATCGCGAACAAATTGAACTGGCTCGCTTTTATGAGCGTTTACCCAAGCCCACCCTTATTGCGGTACATGAATTTCTGAATGAGCAGATTTATTTCCGTAACCCGCATAAAGACAGTTCAAATTTCTAGTAAAAAATAATGCTGAACGGTAAAAAGATACTTATCGGGATTTCCGGTGGCATTGCAGCTTATAAAATTCCTTTATTGGTACGCCTGCTCGTAAAGGCGGGTGCCGAGGTAAAAGTTATTTTAAGCCCTGTGGCGAAAGATTTTGTCACTCCGCTCACTCTTTCTACCGTTTCAAAAAATCCGGTTTACTGCTTTCCTTTCGATTCGGAAAGTGGCAGCTGGAACAGTCATGTGGATTTAGGCCTTTGGGCCGACTTATTTTTAATTGCACCTGCCACCGCAAATACTATGGCAAAAATGGTCACGGGAATTGCAGACAACTTTCTTACAACCACATATTTATCGGCACGATGTCCGGTGATGTTGGCTCCTGCTATGGACCTTGATATGTATAAGCATCCGACTGTACAACACAATATTGCTAGCCTAGAAGCTCGTGCTCATTATATTATTAAGGCAGGCACAGGCGAGCTGGCAAGCGGATTGAGCGGTGAAGGCAGAATGGAAGAGCCGGAAGAAATCTTCAAACATATTGAAAAGCTTTTTTCCACCAAGCTTCAGTTTGAAGGCAAAAATGTATTAATCACCGCCGGCCCCACCTATGAAGCTATTGACCCCGTGCGATTTATTGGGAATCACAGCAGCGGCAGAATGGGTTTTGAGCTTGCAGAAGCATTTGCTGAGCAAGGCGCCAAAGTGCATTTAATCAGTGGTCCGACACATTTGCAAACAAAGCACCCACATATCAATCGCATTGATGTGATAAGCGCAGATGAGATGGCACAACAAGCTATATCGCTGTTCGATACTATGGATATAGCCGTTATGAGTGCTGCCGTTGCAGATTTTAAGCCTGCACAAACAGTAGAAAAGAAAATTAAAAAGAAAGACAAAGCACTGAGCATTCACCTAGTGCCTACAACAGACATCTTATACAACTTAGGACTCAAGAAACGTAAGAATCAATTGTTGGTAGGCTTTGCATTGGAAACAGATAATGCCGTAGAAAATGCAATTAGCAAACTGCATAACAAAAATGCAGATTTCATTGTACTTAACAGCCTCGAAGACGAAGGTGCCGGCTTTGGGCATGCTACCAATAAAATAAGCATCATCAATGCCAAAGAAGAGATAACACAGTATCCTTTAAAACAAAAGCGTGATGCCGCAGCTGATATTTTGGATGTATTGGCAGCATATTTGGAAAGCAATGCACAATAAGCAGGCATATTTGAAGTTTTATAAAAAAGATTCATAAAACGATGTTCAAAAAGCTCCTTTTAACTATATTCAGCTTGCTGCTTTTGGTATCGGCAGTACAATCCCAAGAATTTCTTGTCAGCATTCGTGTTTCTACACCAACTATTGAAGGGACAGACCGCCGTGCCTTTGATGCGCTTCAGTCGTCACTTTACGAGTTTATGAACAATCGTAAATGGACCAATGTAAACATCAAAAATCTTGAACGCATTGAAGCAACCATGGTGATAACACTGCGTGAGCGCGTTTCTTCAGACGAATACAAAGGGACATTAAATGTGGTATTGCAGCGCCCGATTTTTAAGACATCATACAATTCGGTGCAGTTAAATTTTGTGGATGAAACATTTCAAATGCGTTATCTGGAGCATCAAAGCCTAGATTTCATCGAAAATTCATTTACTTCCAACCTGACTTCTACCCTTGCATTTTATGCCTATATCTTTTTAGGCCTTGATTTCGACAGCTTTTCACTTTTTGGTGGAGAAGCATTTTATCAGGCAGCAGAAAATATTGTCAATTCAGCCCAAAATGCAGATGAGCGAGGCTGGAAAGCCTTTGACGGCAATAGAAACCGCTATTGGATGGTTGAAAACCTGCGTAACCCGAGCTACCGTATGCTGCGTCAATTTATTTATGAATACCATCGCCTGGGACTTGACCGTATGTCAGATAATCCCGATGAAGGAAGAGCAGCAATAGCTGAAGCAATGAATTATCTGGAGCAGGCTTACAGAGCAAACTCAAATTTGTTTTTGCTTCAACTTATATTGGATGCAAAGCGTGATGAGTTCATTAATGTATTTTCAAAAGGAAGTCCGCAAGAAAAAACGCGTGTAGCCAATATTTTACGCGAAATAGATCCGGCAAACTCAACAAAATACGACAAAATACTGGAAAACTAAGCGAAGTGTTTCAGGAGATTTGAAGTTTACGTATTTTTGCTCGGAAAGCTAAAATAAAATGCTCCGACGGCTCAAAATATCAAATTATGCACTTATCGAACAGCTCGACATCAGTTTTGATGCCGATTTCACTGCTATTACAGGTGAAACGGGAGCCGGAAAATCAATTTTGGTAGGCGCCTTGGGCTTGGTTTTAGGAAATCGTGCCGATACAAGCGTACTCCACGACAAAAATGAAAAATGTATTGTAGAAGCAAATTTCGATATAAAAAGTCGTGAAATTCACCCTTTCTTCACTAAAAATGAATTGGATTATGATGACGAATGCATCCTCAGAAGGGAAATAAACCCGAACGGGAAATCACGTGCATTTATCAACGATAGCCCGGTGAACCTGCAACAAATGAAGGAGTTGGGAAGTATGCTTGTGGATATTCACTCCCAACATGATTCCTTATATCTTAGTGATGCTTCATTTCAGCTGGGCCTTATTGACAGTATGGCAATGAATGCCAAAATAGTATCTGTATATGAAACTTTGTTTTATCAGTTTCGTCAATATACCTCAGAGTTAGAGCAGCTGAAGAAAGAAGCAGAAGAAACAAAGCAGATGCAAGAGATGCTTGAATTTCAATACCGTGAACTGGATCAAGCGAACTTAGTTCCAAATGAAGAAGAAGAGCTACACGATAAAATCAATGAGCTGAGCCATGCAGAAGATATAAAATCCGCCTTGTACTCAGCTGCTTCAGCACTTAATCTTGAGGAAGAGAATGTACTTCAAAAGATTCGCGATACACAATCCGCGCTTCAACGTATTGCTGCTGTATTTCCTCAAGCTGCTGATTTTTCTACCCGGCTGAACGACCATCTGATTGACATAAAAGATATTGCGGAAGAAGCAGAAAAGGCATTGCACCGCATACAGTTTGAGCCTGAAGAACTGGAACGCTCCAACAGCCGTCTGCTCATGCTTCAAGGGCTGGCAAAAAAATACAAATGTGTAGATATTGAAGAACTAATTAAGCTTAGAGACTCGATTGAACTTCAGCTGGAACGTATCGAAAACAGCGATTTGGAAATTGAAATTCAAGAAAAAAAGCTACGTGAGCTAGAGCAAAAGTTAAAAGAAAAGGCTTTTCAGCTTACAAAATCACGAAAAGATGTGATTCCTGCCACAGAAGGCGCTATTTCACGTATGTTGCAACAGCTTGGGATGCCCAATGCGGTGTTCAAGGCACAGCTCACCGGCTTGGATTACTATACTGCAAGCGGCACGGACAGTATGGAATTCCTATTTAGTGCCAATATTGGAAGCGAAGCTGAGCTGATTTCAAAAGTAGCTTCAGGAGGTGAATTATCGCGATTGATGTTATCAATCAAAAGCCTTATTTCGAGCAAAAACAGCATCCCAACCATAATTTTTGATGAGATAGATACCGGTGTATCCGGTGAAGTAGCTGCACGGATCGGTCGTATTATGGCAAGCATGGGCAAAGGCGTTCAGCTGATTGCCATCAGCCATTTGCCGCAGATTGCAAGCAAAGCAAAACAGCATTTTGTGGTTATTAAGCGCGAAGATATGAAGCGTGCACGTACCCTGGTACTTCGCTTGAACGAAAACCAACGCATTGATGAAATTGCGCGTATGTTAAGTGACGATACCATCACCCCTGCCGCACGCTCGGCTGCCAAAGAGTTGATAATGGGCTTCTGAATCAAGTGGGCAATTGGCAGTTTATTTTTCGGAATGTGTACTGATTCACTACCTTATTTTTTCAGCTAATGAACAGCACCACAGCACAATGGATAGGATAGCAAATTCAGGTTCTGTCGGTTGGAGATTCACCCCTCCGGACTTGCAAAACCCTTGATATAATTTAACGGTTTTATATTGTGTGTTGGCAAAGCTTAATTTCTCGCAAACTTCATTTCAATATTATTTTCGATATTTTTAAGAAATAATTCGTTTTCATTTAAATCAATTTCATAATCACACCAAATATATCCATTTGCGTTTGTTGGTCTAAACATAAGCCTTTTATGAGGATTGTTTTCATCAGTCCAGTACCAAAAACTTTTAATATCATTTATTTCAGTGCCTCTTTTTTCAAATATCAGTATTTCACCTTTCTCATTCATAGTTAACTCAAGCTGATATGGATATTTATCAATCACTTTAACCGGATTTGGCTCATTATGTACGTACAAATAGTATTGATTGTATAATGTGTCATTTTCATATTTCATGAATGTTGAGTCATTTGTCTTAAATAATGAACTTCTTATTTTCCAATCACCAATTATTTCTTCCGGTGTCTGAATAGTTGACATTGAAAATTCATTCTCTGAGCAATTAGAAATTGCACGCTCAAAAGAATAAATCATGTAATAAATATCATCTCTTGCTTCTAGCACTAGTTTATCATCACTAAGTTCTAATATTTTGAACACCTCCTGATATACTTGCGGGTATTCAAAATAAATTTTCATGAAAATATGTGTGTTTGATATATTTGTATTTAATAACTTCCAGTTAGAAGAATAATTGTAAATATTACCTAAAGTTGTATCTATCTGCAAACCATTAATATTTTCCTTAAAATAATACAATCCGGTAGGTTCTATTGATAAACTTATCTCTGCAGTATATGAGTTCTGCCTTTCTCCATACCAATAATTATATTTAGTACCATTATCAAACAATTCAACCGTATCGTTATTAATAATCTCAACCCCTCTGACACAATTCCAATCTCCTGTTATACAATACATTTTTTCAATTTCATTATCTTTTTTGTTACAACTTACAAGCATAATCATGCTAAAAATAATTAAAATTAATTGTTTCATGTTTATTAGGTTTTTTAATGTTTGCCAACTATTCTTCAACCAGCCATTTCGTAAAACCAACAGTTTTGGTTTCATGGCAATTGGTTTATTCGGATATTTATATGATGTCAAAATTACAAAATCAGAATTGACTTAGTGATGATTCATGGTAAATATCTGAGCAAAATCAGAAAGTTTTATCAAAAGAGGCATTCATACTTATTGCAACAACTGTATAATTCACAGTGATTAACATTTTATTTCAATGCTTCCTTCAATCTAAAACAAAGATAGCAAAGCATATCAGCTTTGTCAACCGCTGCAAATTTTGTGCGGGAGACTGCTGTTCAAATTGCTCTTTCATAGGCTATTGGGCATAGGTGCTGTTATAAGCAGTAATTATTAGTACAACTTGGCATTCTTGTTATTCAAAATAGCGGTTTTCATAGCTTCAAATTGACTTGGGTTAATCCCATTTTCAATGAATAAATTTATTGCTTCATCAATATAGAGCAAAGCTTTATCATAGTCTTTTTTATAATAAACTATTTCAGCCATTAATCCTGTTATTCTAAAGTTGTTATTGTCTAAATGGTAAGCTATTTGAATAATTTTATAAGCTTTCTCAAGATATTCTTTGGTATCTATATTTCTAAAGTAGTAATTAGCCATAAAAAATAATCCCATAGCGTTTTCTTTCGATAGTTCCAAAAAGTATTTCTCAAGTGCAAAGTAGTTTAAAGTATCTCCGTTTTGAAGATAATAAAAAGCACTTAGTGCAGATGTTTTAGAAATAGTGTCATTTACACTGCCTTTTAGCAATAAAAGCACATCGCCATCTAAGTTCTTTAAAGAAATATCATTTGGTGGATCATTGACGAATACTGCACTCTGTTCAATTAACTTTAAATCCATATTACTGATTAATCTATGTAATCCAAAGTCAATGAGTGCTTTAATTCTAAAATTTATTTGTGCAGTATCAAAAAACTGCAGGAATTGATTCCTATTTTCGAGGAGAATATTAAAAGGAATGCTCTGGATATCAAAATAGTAATATCCTTTATCGTATGTTTTACAAAAAAAATAATCATATATAAACTCCATTATAGCATACGATATGGGTTTTGTTAAATCAATCTGCGAAATAGCTTCATCAATCTCACTGGATAAAATCTCTGAAGCATTTCTTCTAGACTTTAGATATTGTAGTAAAAAAGAAAAGTCTCTTATTCCTTGTTTATATTTATAAATCATTGATTTATAGTTTGCAGACGAATCCAATGCTATATTCCCAATTTTTATTAATTCAAGTGATGATTTAGGACTTAATAAATGTTTATGAATCAAAGAAAATGAAGAATCTATGAAATAAAAACCAGGTTTAACTGTATTCAAAATATTGTTTATACAGCACTTGGTTGAATCTATTGAAATGGAAAAGCACTTAAAATTTGAACTAAAAAAATCAATAATGACAGGGTTAATAAACAAGCTGTCAATTTCATCATTATTACAACTGAGAGATGAGTGTACATGAATGAAATTCATATGATAATTGGGAACTCTATCCTCTATTTCTTTGCCATTAACTTCCTCAAATAATACTAAATTTTGCGCAGACAATATAGTCAATTTCAGAAAGAAAGCAATAAGAAAAATAAGATTATAATTTTTCATAAATTGAATTTTCGAAAACTGGTTGGACATTTTTATGGGCAACCAGTTTAATAGTTAGAAATGGTAAAAAATATAAGAATAAGAGACTTTTTTCTTATTGTCGTTAACAGTCATTGTGTTACATGCTTGATTACATGGATTTGAACTAGGTTTCTCGCAATAATAATAGCCAAAAGAACTCTTGGTTTTACAATTACCTGATGTTCCATTACAAGGGCATGTATATGTATAACCACCAGCTTCATTTATTCCTTTTGATTCTGGAATGATTGTCACTAATGCTCTACCATAAACATTGAGCACCACAAATTGGAATCCTGTTGGAGCAGTAATTGTCTCATCTTCACTGCTAATGATAGGTATGTCCGACAAATCTGAATAAAATTGTAACATAAATTCATCAAGTTGCAATTTTATTTCAGGATAATGAAATAAAGCCTCAAATGCATAGGGTAGTTCATCATTGGGTTGAGCAAAGCTTACTCCTAAACTTGGATTAACAAAGCCTCCCTCTAAAATCTCAAATTCAGTCTTTGCAGTTGGGTTCTGAGCTTTTTCTTTTCTTTCACATGATGTACAACCCGGTTGTATTACGCAATTAATAGTACCCCCGTTTCCAACGGGGTTACAATTGTCATCATTTCCATTGGTGCAATCACATGTAACGGTAACTGTGTTGCCTCCGGGTGTTTTATTATCCCATACAATCAAGCTACTGTCTTTTGCAAAACCATAGTACAAATATCCTGCTGGCGCAGTGAATACAATTTGGTTCCCCTCTTTGCTTTCCTTTTTCTCTATTTCTGTTTTTTCAGGTAACCAAAATTCATATGACTCACACGTTTGGCAAATATCATCCAAGACTTCTGCCGGAATTGAGGATAAATTACTGGGCTTAGAAGAATCCTTATTACAAGAGTAAATTATTATTCCTGCCAGTATTGATGCGATACCGAAATAAACAAATAATCTAATGTTTTTCATCGCTTTAAGAATTAATAGAATAAAAACAATCTTCTAATATTTTACTTGGCAGAAGTTAAATCCATTTCTCAAGGTCTATATCATTATTGCTTATAACTATTCCATAACCAGCCATTTCGTAAAACCAACAGTTTTGGTTTCATTGAAAAGCACAACCATATAGGTTCCAGCTTCTACGGGGCTTATCACTTTGATTTCGGATAAAACCGGCACATCAAACTGCATAGTCCGGTTTTCCACACCATTCTGAGAATATATTACCAAATGAGTGCAGGCTTCTCCACCAACATCAATGCTTATTTCGCTTTGTTTCTTTACAGGATTCGGTCTGGAATGTATACGTATGGTCTGAAGATGTGACTCCAAAAATACGGTTCCCGACTTACTTGCTTCGGGAGTATTTCCATAACGTCCCAAATTCACTCTGAGTCCATTAGGGTCAGGTTCATTAGTATATACTGAAGAAGGGTCACCGGCATCAATGGCAGGGCTATGTACATCGTCCAAAACCCAGCCGTTTGCAGTATATCTGCCACCAGCCGACTTCAGGTGAAAATCGCCATTGGATGCATCAGCAAACAATGGATCATCATGGATAAGGTACTCACCTTCAACTTCATCTTCACACAAAGAATATCTAAGATCGATTTTTGAATTCCCACTCGTATGGAAATCACCTCCATTATTATAAAAGATTGAATTTGTAATAAATGCAAATGAATTTACATCCGCATAAATTCCATTGCCCTGAATGCCTTTAAGCGAGTAATTTTCTGCAACACTGCACAGATCCATGTACAAAAATGAGGGGATGCCACTACCGCTTTGATCCACAGCTATTCCTGCTCCCCCATGATAATCATCATCGCTTGTATTGCCATAAACCAAATCATGCATCATCCACAACATTGCAGCTTCATCCACAAAAACACCGCCTCCGTATGTGGGAGCATAATTATGTCGGTAAATATTGTTTTCCGAAGTAGACAAACCGTAGCCTGTTTCAAGAAATATCACACCTCCTCCCCAACCATAACCGCAAAGTTCGCCCACTCTGTTATTGGAAACAATGTTATCGGTCAGTTCGAAGGTACCGTACAAAAACAAGCCTCCTCCATGATCAGAATTGGCAATATTGCCGTCAAAAACATTGTTTTTTATCACAATATTATCGCCTTGTGCACTCATCCCACCACCTCTTCCGGCTTTGTTATTTCGAATGAGGTTGTTTTCAATGAGAATACCTTCCCCTTTCACGCGCAGCCCGCCACCGGTCTCATCATTCAGCTCGTTCCGGCCATTTTCCTCAATGATATTGTTTGATATGGTCACCAATTCCACGGGAGGCCAGGTGTAATTATCATCAAAATAAATACCTCTCTCCCCTCCTTTGATGACAAACCCATCAATAATACTTCCGGAGGTGGCATTCCGCAACTCAATCACAGCATTATCGCTCTGTCCGTTGATGGTGCTTGGGTAAAGAGAATAATCCCGTGTTACAAAGTCGCCGGCAATCCCGTTGACATAATCATTCGCACTGCCGCCTTTATAGGCACCAAGCAGAAAAATAACTTTGTTGTCCAAAAGAATATTTTCCTCGTAATTTCCTTGTGCTACTTTAATTGTATCCCCCTCAGCGGAGGCTAAAACAGCTTGCTCAATAAATGTAAACGGTTGCAATGGACTCCCATCAGATGTACCGCTTTGATTGTTTGAATCCACATGAACAACTTGTGAGAAGGAATTCGAGACAAAAAGGATGCAAATAACCGTAAAAAAAATTGTTTTGTATTGTTTCATAGCAATTGGTTTATTCGGGTATGTATATGCTGTCAAAATTACAAAATCAGAATTGACTCAGTGATGATTAATGGTGATTTTCTTAACAGAATTAGAAAAAATGCAAAAAACTGCATTCAAACTTCATCCTACAATTGTATGACTCACAGTATTTATCATTTTATTTCAAGGCACGCTTTAATCTAAAACAAAGATAGCAAAGCATATCAGCTTTGTCAACTACATTCTGATTCAAAATTATTAATTCTTTTTCTGTCAAATCCGGCATTCCTTTATAATTTCATTACATTTGCAATCTTTCAACAAGTATTTATGATTCTATAATTAAAGATTAGAGTTATTATCAAGGAAGGTCTGCAATATGCTCGTAAGGCCATTCAAGCATACAGATACATTCGCTAAAACGAATCATTATGATTAAAAATAACGAGAATAAAATTGCAGTTACCTTTGGTTCCGAGCAACTTACATACAATCAATTATTTGGAAAAATTGATTATTTTTCGAAACTACACAAAATATCAGCCGGCGATCATATCGTGCTGTTCATGAAAAATCGTCCGGCTTGGATTTATTCATTTTACGCGATTTTAAAGAATAAAGGCATTGCTGTCCCGATTGATTATTTGTCAGCTCCGCATGAGGTGGCGCATATCCTTATGGATTGTAATCCTAAAGCCGTTTTTTGCACTGCTGCCAAGTTCGAAAACTTGCGAGAAGCAATGCAGGAAGCTGAAATCGATATTCCTGTAATTATTGTTGACGAAGAAGAGCAAATTGAATGTGAGCCCTTATCACAGTCGGGCATCGAAGGTTATAATGATGAAGATACCGCTGTCATAATTTACACATCCGGTACTACAGGCCGTCCGCTCGGAGCCGAACTCACATACAAGAACCTGATTGCAAATATCATGGCTGTCAGCAAGCATATTCCAATTTACAAGCCGGATTCTCGAGTACTTATATTATTGCCTTTACATCATATTTTCCCACTTATGGGCAGTATGATTGTACCCCTTTTTATAGGAGCATCCGTTTCTATCAGTCCGGGTATGGCATCGGAAGAAATCATCAGCACCCTTCAAAATAACCGCATTACAATTCTGATTGGTGTTCCGCGACTGTATGCTGCAATTCATAAAGGAATAATGGATAAGATTGGCTCAAGTGCCATTGCCCGCCTGCTGTTTAGTATTGCAAAAAAGATGAAGTCCAAAAGCTTTTCAAAAACGATTTTTGGCACTGTTCACCGTCGTTTCGGTGGAGCTTTGGAATATCTGGTTTCGGGTGGAGCTGCTCTTGATCCGGAGGTAGGGTTCGATTTTAAAATACTTGGATTTGAAGTACTTGAAGGCTATGGCATGACCGAGGCGGCACCCCTAATTACCTTTACGCGTCCGGGGAAAGTGCGAATAGGCTCTCCGGGGCAACATATGCCGACCATGGAAGTACGAATCGAAAATGATGAAATTTTAGCCAAGGGCGATAACATCATGAAAGGTTATTATAAAAATCCGGCCGCCACAGCCGAAGTACTAAAAGACGGCTGGCTTTATACCGGAGATTTAGGCTATTTGGATGAAGAAGGCTATTTGTATATTACCGGAAGGAAGAAGGAAATCATAGTGCTTCCCAATGGAAAAAATATCAATCCCATTGAATTGGAAGAGCTGTTGCTTCAGTCGCCTTTGGTGCAAGATTGCGGAGTTTTTTACAAAGAAAAGTTGCTGCAGCTGATTGTGTTACCCAATCGCGAATCATTTTCTGCATTTCCGAATCGCAGTGATGAAGATATATTACGCAAGGAGTTAATTGATGAGTTTAATCGCAAAGTATCTCCTTATAAAAAGATAATGCGGATACATGTGACCGACCAAGAGCTGCCACGGACAAGATTGGGCAAGCTGCAACATTTTAAATTGGCGGATCTTGTGAAGCAGCAACAAACCACCGAAATTGCACAGCCTGTATTTGAACATCCCGAGTTTTTGATGATTGCCAGCTATCTTGAAAAAGAAAAGAAACAAAGGGTACTTCCCTCCCATCATCTCGAATTAGATATCGGCCTCGACTCACTTGATAAGGTAGGATTCCAAGAATGGTTGCTTCAAACCTTTGGTGTAGAATTGCCTGCACACCAAATGGCTGATTTTGTAACGATAGCTCAGCTGGCTGAATGGGTTGGCAACAACAAAACCAAACAAGAAGAATCGGATGTAAACTGGTCCGATATTTTACAAAAGAAACCAAGCTTTACATTACCATCAACTTGGCGTATCGGCAGTATGGCCTTTAGAGGTTCACGCTATTTATTACACAGTTATTTCAGGTATAGCACCAAAGGAGTTGAAAATATTCCGGAAGGGCCCTGTATTATTGCGCCAAATCATCAAAGTGCATTTGACGGGCTTTTTGTTGCCGCAGCAATGAAAACAAATCAGATAAGAGAAACCTACTTTTATGCCAAAGAAAAGCACTTCCGTAAACGTATTTTGAAATATCTGGCTGCTCGAAACAATATCATTATTGTCAACTTGAACCTCGACTTGAAGCAATCCATACAAACTTTGGCAGAGGTATTGCAGCAAAACAAAAAGCTGATTATTTTCCCTGAAGGAACACGCACGCTGAATGGTGAGCTTGGACATTTCAAACGTACTTTTGCTATTTTAGCACGTGAATTAAAAGTACCTATCGTTCCCGTTTCCATAAAAGGCGCATATAAAGCAATGCCTAAAGGCTCCTTCCGATTACGGTTTATGAGTAAAATAAAAGTCGAGTTTTTACCTGCCGTAGATGCAAAGAATCAAAGCTACGATGGGCTTAGCTTACTGATAATGGAACAGATACGCAATAATTTGAATGCCGGGAATATCTAAATCTAAGCCTCAAAAACAGCTTAAAAATCGAGCTTAATTTGTTATTCAAAATGCATGTCGAATACCGGAATATATTGATTCCGTCATTTGTCGCATAAAATTGTTTCATAATCAGATAAAAGTATTAATTTTGACCAGTTTAAAATTTAAGTAAAAACAATGAGCGTTCTTGTTAATAAAGACTCTAAAGTTATTGTTCAGGGATTTACCGGCAGCGAGGGAACATTCCACGCCGGTCAAATGATTGAATACGGAACCAATGTGGTTGGAGGTGTCACCCCCGGTAAAGGCGGCCAGCAACATCTCGACAGGCCTGTTTTCAACACAGTAGAAGAAGCTGTCCGGAAAACCGGAGCCGATGTAAGTTTAATTTTTGTACCTCCGGCTTTTGCTGCTGATGCGATTATGGAAGCAGCTGATGCAGGCATAAAAGTAATTATTACCATTACCGAAGGTATTCCTGTTTCCGATATGGTAAAAGTAAAAGAATACCTTAAAGGTTTTGATACCCGCCTTATTGGTCCAAACTGCCCCGGTGTAATCACACCCGGTGAAGCAAAAGTAGGTATTATGCCTGCCTTTATCCATGAAAGAGGGCGAGTAGGTATTGTTTCTCGTTCGGGGACCCTTACCTATGAAGCTGTGGACCAGCTTACAAAAGCAGGTCTCGGACAAACCACCGCAATCGGAATTGGAGGTGACCCAATCATTGGCACTACTACAAAAGAAGCAGTAGAGCTATTGATGAATGACCCTGAGACAGAAGGTATTGTAATGATTGGTGAGATTGGCGGCGGCATGGAAGCCGAAGCTGCTTATTGGATTAAAGAGCATGGCACCAAGCCCGTTGTCAGCTTTATCGCCGGTGCAACAGCTCCTAAAGGACGTACCATGGGACATGCGGGCGCAATTATCGGAGGCACGGATGATACAGCCGAAGCAAAGAAAGCAATTCTACGCGAATGTGGCGTATTTGTGGTCGATAGCCCCGCCGAAATCGGAACGAAAATGCTGGAGCTGCTTTCCTGATAAAAATATTTTATGATATGTAAAAGCTGACTCAGGTCAGCTTTTTTTATTGGCGTTCAGCACGTTTAAACGGCTTGTTGCGGTCAAATAAGTATCGATACGTGATATGTGTTTTATGTAACTTCCCTCCTATACCTTCGATGACTTTAAGCATAGGTACATTGAAGTCGCCAATCCAATTCATTTGAATTTCCGTATAGGGAAAACTTTTCTGATTTGTCATGTTTTTAAAGAATAACACGATAGCTCCATCCACCCCTTTGCCCTGATGCTCAGGTACGATACCAAAGATGCGCCCCACAATTCGAGTGCATTTTTTAGCTAACTTAAGTCGGTAAAGGAAACGTAACTTATTCAACAAGTGTAGCTTTCCGTTAAATCCCTTAATAATTTGATTCAAGTCTTGCACCATAATAAAAAATGCAATGGGTTCGCCTTTGTAATAACCAAAGTTGACAAGGCGTGGGTCTAAAATGGGTTTCATTTGTTTCAATAAAGCCATGGCATGCACCTCGGTAATCTTTTTTACGCCGGGAATCACACCCCAAGCCGCATTATAGATATGCATGAAATCCATTGCATATTTTTCGCGCTTCTTCCAGTCTACAATCTCAAAAGTATAATCAGGGTTTTGACTAATACGTTCTGCCTTTTCCAAGATTCGATCGCTTAAGCCGCCACCATAAATCTGTCGCCGAAATGTATATTGCTGAAAATAATCTTTAAAGCCATAGTTTTCAAAGAGTTCTTTATAATATGGAAAGTTATATGGCATATTAAATACCGGTTCGGTAAAGCCATCAACCAAAACTCCCCAAAAGTTATCTCGGTCGCCAAAGTTTATGGAGCCATCCATTGCTTCCATGCCACGTGCTGCCAGCCATTCTTTTGCGGCATCAAACATAAAATTTGCCGCTTCCTGATTGTTGATACAGTCGAAAAAGCCACAGCCCCCCGTGGGTTGATCATTCTGTGAAGCAGTAAAAGGATCTATAAATGCGGCAATACGTCCTACGATTTTATTGGTCGAATCGTACAGCAGCCATCGTATGGCTTCGCCTTTACGAAGCTTTTTATTTGCCTCTTTATCAAATAGTTTACTAACATCCGAATCGAGCGGACGTACATAGTTCGGATCGCCCTTATAAAGCTTGGAAGGGAATGAAAGCCAGTCATTCTCAAGACGAGAATTGGTAACTTCAACCAAAGAATAACTACTCATATCGCATATTTTTTAACAAATATACAATAAGCACTTTAAAACTTTATGAATTTTTGATAAGAAGGGCTAAATAGCATTAGCTTTTTGTGGTTTTTGGTAGTACAATTATAAACTTACTTCCTTTTCCAAGCTCACTTTCCAGGAGGAGTTTGCCATTATGCTTTTCGATAAAACCTTTAACAATAACAAGTCCTAATCCGGTGCCATTTGAAGCTTCAGATGTTTTTGTGACCAAGGTTCCTCTGCCTGCCATAATTGCTTCTACCATTGTTTCAGACATGCCCCATCCGTTATCCGAAATCGATACAGTAATCTCGTTTTCGACTTCCTCAGCAGTCAACTTAATTTCTCCCCCTTCATCCGTATAATTAATGGCATTATTTAGTAAGTTCCTAAACACAGATAACAACATATCTCTATCTGCCTCAAGATGCGTGGGCGATTGAATGAAATTTTCCAAGTTTATATATTTCTTTTCAATTCGAGACCGAAGCGTATTCAGCTCTGTTTCAATTATTTCCGCCAAGTCTACTAATGTAGGATTAAATATTATCTGACCTCTTTGACTCATCGCCCATCGGAGTAAGTTATCCAATAAATTATAGGTTTTATTGGATTGACCGTATAAGCCGAGTAGGATATCTTTTTTTTCGGTTTCGCTTAAAGTTTCATAGTCATCAAGCATAATATTTAAAAAGCCAAGCAAGGAGTTAAACGGACTTCGTAAATCATGGCTTATGATCGAAAACAGTATATCCTTTGTCGAGTTAAGCTCCTCTAAATCAATATTCTGCTCTTTAATTTCTTTATTAAGAAGTTCCAATGCCTCATTATACATTTTTGTTTTTCGTCTACTCCAAGCAATTACAATTATTAGCACTACAAAAATCAACAAAATTCCTATCACGGTGAAGTTCATTATGCGTTGCAGCCTGATTGTACGCGCTTTAGCTTCATTTTCTTTTAATAAGGCAGCGTTTTCTATATCTTTTGCTTCGGTTTCATATTTGGTCTGCAAATCAAGGATATGTTGTTTGTTTGCAATTTCATTTATCGAATCTTCCAATTTATTGAACAATTTCAAATAGTGTAAAGACTCTTTTGGCTTGCCAAGCACTTCCGTTAGTTCTGATTTTATTTTATATGCACTCACGATGTCATCCGGCACATTAAACTCTTTAGCCAATAACAGTGCTGAATCAACATACATAAGTGCTTCTTCATATTTATGAAACTCCCTATATACATTTGCCAGCAAACTATAATTTTTCATACTGCCAAACCTAAAATGCTGATTCTTATTAATCAGCAAAGATTCCTTCAAATAGGATTCCGCTTTCTCTATGCTATCCATGAGGAAGTAGATATGACCAATATTATTTTGAGCCCGTGCCACCTCCAAAACAAGCCCTTCTTGCTGTGCGTAAAATAATGCATTTTGCTGTGATTTAAGGGCTTCTTCGTATTGTTTAAGATCTTTTTGGCTATTCCCTAAATTACCATAATTCATAGCCAGGTTTACGGGATTATTTAAGTTTAAATTAAGTTGGATAGCCTGTTCAAGAAAATTAATGGATTTTTCAAATTCATTCAAATTCTGCATAATTACGCCAAGATTATTTAGCGTTTGTACCAATTGATCCGGCACATCAATTTCCTCGAAAATACGCAGGGATTCAATATAATGATTATAGGATTTTTGATATTCTGAGCGCCACTCATAAATGATTCCCAAGTTATTATGGCTCATCCCTTGTAAACGAATATCTTCAACTTCAGTTGCCAATCGCAAACACTTAGAAAATGCTTCTAAAGCCGAATCTTGCTCTTGCACATAATAATAATACTTCCCAAAGTTTGTAAACAAGTCGTAACTGACACGAAAATCATGAACACTTACTTGTAAAGGAATTGTTTTTTGTAAATAAATATGTGCAGAGTCTATTATTCCCTTATCTATATACAGGCCTGCCAAGAAATCATAAGACTTCACTATTAAATTAGTATCATCATCTTGCTCAATTAAAGGAATCAATGCTACGAGCTGCCGAATCTTTTCATTTAAAGAAACACCGCGTAGCTCATTGATGTTTTGAAGCTCCTTACGCAAATATGCATTTAAAGTATCCGTAGCATTATTCGGTCTTCTTGCCATTAGATTTTGTGACGACAGAAGAGAAAAAAGCAGAATAAACAAAAACCAACATACGAAAATGTGTTTTTTATGTGGTTTCATTGTATGCATATTATAGCTGTTTTTTTTAAAGAAAAATTTAATCGTAAAGGTACGCTATTTTATCAAATACAAAGAATATTAAAATTCAGTAAGCCCAAAAAGAAAAATCCTTCTGTTAGGTTTCCTTAGAAATTTATTAAATAATCACCCTTTATACCGTTTTCAATATTATTTCAAGTCCGGCACTAACTTCAATTTATTAAAATCCAATGTTATTAAGATATATCGGGAGTGACTTTAAAAGGCAAAAACACGCTAAAAACGCTACCTTTATCGAGTTCACTCTCAATATTTAAGCTGCCTTGATGTTGCTTGATAAATTCTTTGACAATACTTAATCCCAAGCCGGTACCCTTGCCTTCATCGATATTTTCAACAATTAAATTTGACCTGCCATGCAATATATTATCAATTTTTTCGGTGGTCATGCCTTTGCCGGTATCCCGAATAAAAGTAGTAACCCCGTATTCACTCTCTTCGATCCAAATACTTATTTCTCCACCGGGATTTGTATAATTAATGGCATTATTTAATAAATTCCGAAAAATGGTTGCCAGCATATTCCGATCGGCTTCTATAATAGTAGCTTTAGGAATAGTACTTTCCCATGTCAATTGTTTATGTTCCAAACGAGCCTTCAAAAATAATAGCTCATTTTCAATAAGCTCATGTAAATCAATTGGTATAGGATGAAAATCTATCTGTCCACGTTGATTCATTGCCCATCTGAGTAGGTTGTCCAATAAACTATAGGTTTTATTGGATTGATCGTATAAACCGGATAAAATTTCTTTCTTTTCATCTTCACTTAAAGTTTCATAATCTTCGATAACAATATTCAGAAAACCGAGTAAGGAGTTAAAAGGACTGCGTAAATCATGGCTAATAATGGAAAACAACAAATCCTTTGTTGAATTCAGTTCCTCCAAGTTTGCATTTTGTTCATTAATCTCCTTATTAAGGCTGCGTAAAGAAGCATTATATCCGCGAATTTTCTTCCTGCTTCGAATAATAAACCATACTAGAACCAACGAAATTAACAATATACCAATAACACCATAACTCAATATCCATTGCAGGCGTATGGTTCGTTCTTTTATTTTATTTTGCCGCTGTAGATTTTCATTTTCTAGGTCTTTTGCTTCAGTTTCATACTTGGTTTGAAGGTCCAGAATATATTGTTTGCTTGCAATTGTCACAAGTGAGTCATTTAATTCCGTATATAACTTCAAATATTCCAAAGCTTCTTCAGGATTACCCAATTCCTCCAAAATCTCTGACTTAGCCTGATATGCATTTACCAGTTCAATTGGCGTATTAAACTCTTTTGCCATTTGCAATATCGAGTCTAAGATGGGAATTGCCTTCATTGGTTTATTTTGTTTGTGAAATATCTGCCATAACAAGGTATAATTCATCATCATGCCATAGCGAAGATTTGTTTCAATATTCAGCTGAAGTGAATATGTTAATGCGCGTTCGGCTAAAAGCAGGCTGTCCATTTCAAAGTAAATCCATCCCAAATTATTGAGTGCCCTAGCCATTTCATAGGGAGAATTACCAGTCTCTGCATAATGGTAAGCCATTTTTTGAGCTTCCAAAGCTTCTTCAAAGCGATTTAATGCAGTCAATACATTGCCTTTGTTTCCATAATTCATAGCCAAATTGCCAGCATGCATTATTTGCGTGTTCAATTCAATAGCTTGGTCGTAATACTTTAATGCGCGTTCATCTTCGCCCAAATTATACATCATTAAGCCCAAATTATTTACTAGCACCGGAATCTGATTATTTGAATCTTTCCCTTCTAACATGCGCATTGCCATTGAATAATGCTCAAATGCTTTTTGGTAATCTAATTGCCAATCATAAAGCAAACCCAAATTATTATAAGAATAACCCAAAATTGCTGCTGAATCCATCTCCTGTGCAATGCTCAAACATTGACTAAAAGCCTTATAAGCAGAATCAAAAATCCGTATATAATAAAAATATACTCCTTTATTCGTTTCAAATTCGTATTGGGTGAGCAAATCGAATTTCTTCGGATTATAGGAGTTGATTTTGTTTAAATAAAAGAGCGCACTATCATATTGTCGCCATTCTAGATAGCACTCCACCAAAAAATTATAGGATTTTAACAGCAATACGGTGTCTTTACTATCACGAATAACCGGTACTACTTCAAGAAGCTTTTCAAAGCGCTCTTGTTTTACAATTCCCGTCGCATCCTTAATTTCTTTTAGCTCCTTACGCACAAATGCCCGAAGTGTATCTGTATCAGATTCATTTGCAACAGATTGCAGATTTAGTAAAAGCAAAGTCAATAAAAGAAAAACAACAGCAGTTATCTTTAAAGAAATAACTTTCAAGCCGTTATTCTTCAGCATTAGGTCGCTCATATCATGCAATTTGTTTTTTTAATATATAGGGGAAATTACAACTAATTTATTTTCCAATACAAAATTTACTAAACACATTCCCCAATATTTCATCGGTATAAATGGTTCCGGTAATGCTTCCCAAATGATATAATGCTGTTCGTAAATCTATGGCAACCAGATCAGTAGGAATATCTTTCTCCATATTCTCCCTTACTAACATCAGCGCCTCCAAAGTTTTTTCCAATGCTTGAAAATGTCGTGCATTGCTGACAATCGTATCTGCTTGTACTGTGATTTTCCCAACAGCTTGTAGGAGGCTATCGGTAATTAATTGAATATTTTCCTTGCGTTTTGCGGAAATAAATATGGTTTCCAGTTCCACCATTTCTCTGAAATAGGATGGTATTTCTTCCAAAAGGTCGGTTTTATTTCCAATAAGAATAAAATGTTTGCTTTCGTCTTGAATAAATTCGGTAAACTCATTCAGCATTTCTTTGGCACTTTCACCACGGCAAGTTGAAAGGTCGCACACATACAATATCACGGATGCTTGTTTGATTTTTTCATAAGTTCGTTCAATCCCCATGCTTTCAATCACGTCCTCCGATTCTCGCAAGCCGGCAGTATCAATAAAGCGAAAGCTGTAGCCCCCTATCACAATCGTATCTTCTATCACATCACGTGTGGTGCCCGGGATATCGCTTACAATGGCACGCTCTTCGTTTAAAATTGCATTTAAAAGGGTTGATTTCCCCACATTCGTCTTTCCGATAATGGCAACGGGAATTCCCTTTTTAATTACATTTCCGGTATGAAAGCTGTCCATGAGCAGCTTGATTTCTTTATTCAGCTCGTCAAGCAGCCTAAAAAACTCTTCCCTATCTGCAAATTCGACATCTTCTTCAGAAAAATCGAGTTCCAGCTCAATCAAGGAAGCAAAATCAAGTAATCGCTCACGCAGCAATGCAATTTTATCCGAAAAACCACCTCGCATTTGCTGTATCGCCAAAGCGTGAGATGCCTTCGACTGGCTTGCAATAAGATCTGCAACAGCCTCAGCTTGAACAAGGTCCATCTTATTATTGGCAAAAGCACGTAGAGTAAACTCACCTGCCTCCGCCAATCGAATACCCTGATTAAGTAACAAATTCAACATTTGCTCTTGGATATAAACCGAACCATGGCAATTGATTTCAACCACATCTTCGCCCGTATAGCTGTGGGGGGCGAAATATAAACTAACAAGTACGTCGTCCAAAAGCACATTACCGGAATAAATCTGACCATAATACTGATGATATGGGCTATAATTCCCTTCATTGAAGGCTTTGTTGGCAGTTTTAAATACCGCACGCAACACATCCAAGCTGCGAGGACCCGACATACGCAATATGGCGATGGCTCCCATGCCCGGAGGTGTTGATAAAGCAACAATGGTATCCTTTTTAAATAAATCGAACTGCATAAGAAATAGTTTTTATACGGATGAATTATTTTTTTTACCCTACAAAGCTACATATAACCAAACAATTTTAAAACACAGCCCGCTTTTTAGAATTTAAAAGCAGAAATTATGCTTGAGTCCTAGGCACTAAAAGCAGTATATTTGCCGCATGTTTCCGGTGATTTCAGACGAAATATTGTTGCCAACGGCTTATTTTCCACCCATTAGTTATTTCATTTGGATGGCAATAAGTAGGCAATGTATCATCGAGCAAAAGGAAACCTACAGCAAACAAAGCATCCGCAATCATTGTGTCATAATGACCGCCAACGGAGCTCATAAATTAAGTGTTACAGTAAATAAACCGAACGGAAATAAGACCAAAACGGAAGAAATATTGCTGTTTCAGGAGTCAAAATGGAATATTTTACATTGGCGAGCAATCCAATCAGCTTACGGGAAATCACCCTTTTTTGAGCATTATGCCCATATATTTGAAGCAGTTTTAAAGAATCCACCACTGCTTTTGAAAGATTTAAACCATAGTTTGCTTACGCAAATTTTAAAAATCCTTCGCCTGAATCCGCAGCTGTCATTCACTGAACACTGGGCGCCAACAGCCGAAGCCGGTATTACGGATTTACGTCAGTTCGATTTTGCAGGATTTGAAGGAAAAGCAAAACAATTCAAGCTTTATTATCAGGTATTTTCAGACCGCCACTTATTTCATCCAAACCTCAGCATATTGGATCTGATATTTAACGAAGGTCCTGCAGCAGCAAGCTATATTACAGAGCATACTGCACTATTAAAATCCATAGACCCAATACTTTATCCGTTTACTCGGGATATGCAAGCCTGATATGATAAATGTTCAACAGCTTCTTTTTAAGTATCTTTTTTACGGTATTCAACTCTTTTAGTGTAATATTGGCATTCAAATATTGCCCGTCTTCAAACTGTTTATTGACAATATTTTCGATTAGGTCGTTAATCTTCTGCTCCGTTGGATTTTTTATACTTCTTGATGCAGCTTCCACAGCATCTGCCATCATGACTACTGCTGTTTCTTTTGAGAACGGAATCGGTCCGTTGTACCTAAAATCACGTTCATCAACAGGGATGCCAGGGTTTAAGCGTTGCTCCATCACATAAAAATAATTTGCACGGCTTGTGCCATGATGTGTGCGGATAAAATCAATAATTTGGTCCGGCAGTTTTGCTTTACGTGCCTTTTCTATTCCGCTCAGCACATGACCGATAATTATGGCAGCACTCTCTCGAGGAGGTAAATCATCGTGCGGGTTATAGGAACCTAATTGATTTTCGATATAAAAATATGGATTTTCCATTTTTCCGATATCGTGATACAAAGCCCCTGTGCGTGCCAAAAGCACATCGCCGTCGATGGCATATAAGGCTTCTTCAGCAAGATTGGCAACCTGCATGCTGTGCTGAAAAGTGCCGGGTGCCTTGGAAGCAAGCTCGTGCAGCAAAGGGCTGTTCGTATTACTTAACTCCAGCAAGGTGAGGTCAGTAACTAATCCAAAGCTTCGCTCCAAAATAAATATGAAGGGTAATGCCAATAAAGTAAGTAGGGAGCTGCCGGCAAACAGCCACAAAAGACTGAAATTCACCTTATTGATATCATTCAAATGCAAGAGATTAAAGCCGGCAAATATCACTATATAGCTTAAAAAGATGAAAAGAGTCGTGCGGAAAAAGTACAAGCGACGGCTGTGGTCGGCAAAGCTGAAAACAACAATATAACCAACTATAATTTGTTGAAACACAAACTGAAACGCATTGGAAATGCTAATAGCAACAAGAAAAATAGTAATAAGATGGATTAAAAAGGTAGTGCGTGAATCAAAAAAGGTGATGAGTAAAATTGGTAAAATACCAAATGGAAACAGATAAATAAATTCCGGGAAATTATCAATGATTATATACGAAGGTATAATGACCAAAAGCACCAACAACATTACTAAATTCACTTTCTTCAATTCACTGTAAATATCCGGTTTGAAATAGCGCAAATAATATAATAATACGCCCATAAGTGCTGTCACCAAAAGGAATCTGCCGCCTAAAAGCAGTCCATAGCGTATATTATCACCTGAAATGGAATCTGTTTCAGCACGTAATGAGTTTATTATCAGGTATTTTTCTTCATCTACCGTCTCCCCTTCCGAAATTATCAGTTCTCCCTTTTGGACAAGCCCGTAAACGGGGGAAATACGCTCTAAAGCAAGCTCCAACTCCTGATTGCTTAGCCGCGCATCAAATACAATATTTTGTACAATGCCTTCACTTAAGAATGTCAACACCCGCTCCTTTTCTGCCAGTTCAACCGCTTCGAGCTGCTGTTTATAAAATTCATAAGCCGAAGCCACCGAATAAAGTTCGTCTACAGCAATTGTTTGAGCTGATTTATCTTGCACCAAATTCAAGAACTTATTCGATTGCTGTTGCTCCAAAATATCATCAAACTGCAATACGCCCGTACGATAAACTGAACTAAATAAAGAAAGCACAAACTGTTTGTCGTTTGCAGTGAAATCATTCTTTTCTTGCACTAAAAAATCCAGCTTATGTTCCAAATTAGCTTGGGCAGCTTCCACTTGTTGTTGACCGTAGCTAAAATAAGGATACAACGACCGTGTAATTTGTTCACGCTCAGCATCTATGCGTTCCGCCGACTTATGAATCGTGAAATCAAAAGGAGCTATCAAAGTAGTATGCTGCCAAGGCTTGCCCAAATGATATTCGTATCGAAATTTGGAAACTCCCGGCATGAGCCACACAATAAGCAGTATCACGATTAAAAAAGGTAATACTTTGAAGATTTCGTATTGAATATTGAAGAATTTGTGTACCAGCCGCTGCATATCTTTGAAATTAAGCATACAAATTTAGTTTATTTTCTGAGATATTCTTATAGATTCTAAATTGGTTTTATTCCAATAAATTCGTTATGAAACCAAACAAAGACTTGTGCAAGGAGTTTTGTTTGCAGTACTTCGCCCAAAATAGCTTACTTTTGAAAAAAATTCATATGAATGCTGCAGTTTGTAATTTAGCGGTTGTGCCTCTTCGGGCTTTAGCTTCTGAAAAGAGTGAAATGGTCAGTCAACTTGTATTTGGTGAATCAGCTGATATAGTTGAAAAATCCAATGATTGGGCCTATTTGCGGACGCATTACGATGGCTATGAAGGCTGGTGCAGCTTAAATCAACTGGCTCCCCTAACGAACAATGATAGCGACAAGAATGAAAGCCCTTATGCTGTTGTCAGCAGTAAAACCGCTATCATCAAGCTTGACGGACAAGAGAAATTACTTAGTTTTGGCAGTAGTATTCCTCAAAATTCTTCTTCAGCTGAAAGTGAAATTCAAGTTGTTGAAGGGAAAATTCGAAGGCTTCCGATAGTGCCATCACTAGAAACTTTTATTGAAGATGCACTGAATTTTGTTGGTATCCCTTATTTATGGGGAGGGCGTAGCATTTTTGGAGCCGATTGTTCAGGATTTCTACAGTTGTTATGTAAAGCGAACGGCATTCAAATCCCGCGCGATGCGTATATGCAGGCAGAAATAGGCGAAACGCTAAGCTTTATTGATGAAGCAAGAGAAGGGGATTTGGTGTTTTTCGATAATGAGGAAGGCAGAATAATCCACGTAGGTATTGTCTTAAACGGAAAAAATGTCATACACGCTTCGGGTTTTGTCAGGATTGACAAAATAGACCATTACGGGATTTTCAATCAGCAAAATGGAAACTATACCCATAAACTACGCATTATAAAACGTATTTTCCACTAATTCAATCTATTAGATTAATAACGCATGCTGAAATCTGCTTTGCACACATTCCGGTAAATCGCTTTAATATCACTATTTGGCATAGTTTATGATAGATTTACTATTAGAAAATCTAAATAAATTAATATTATGGTACTACCAACAAATTTAGAGCATGTGGCTACTGCCGACGAGCTCAACAAGCTGATTCAAGAAAACGAAAACGTAATGGTTTGCTGTGGACGTATGGGACCAATGTGTTTACCCGTGTATGATGCAATGGAAGAATTACAAACTGAATACACCAATGTAGTTTTCAGGGATATGTTATTTGACTCACCCGAAGCTGCCGTCATTCGCAATCTGCCTGAATGTCGTGGTTTTATGGGGCTTCCATTTACAGTATATTACAAAAACGGAAAAGTTGCAGCCGCTACTAGCAGCATTCAAAGTCGTGATCAGATAACGACTATATTGGATCGTGAGTTTGGTCCGGCAAAATAATATTTATATAGCCCGGATTCAGTCCGGGTTTTTTCCTGCATAATTCACCAATTCATAAGCTTGTGAATCGAATTTTGTCGTAATAAGCTTATAAACATTGCGTTAGGAGAATGTAGTAGTTATATAAAAAAGTATTTATTATAAAATGAATTTTGATTTAATTTTGGCAATTTTTACGTTATGAATTGTTCGCGGTAGTTGGCTACAGCTTCACAGCTCACGCCTGAAAATTTCTCAAAATTAAATTCATGAATTAAGCAGGTTTTATTAATTTTTCAGATTATGGAGTCAAAACATTATAACAGCATTATTATAGGTGCCGGTCCGGCCGGTCTGACTGCCGGAATTTATCTTTCGCGCGCCAAGATATCCACTCTGCTGTTGGATGCTGGCGTTGCCGGGGGACAAATGGTATTATCGCATGAAATCGCAAATTATCCCGGTTTTGAAAGTATTTCGGGTTATGAGTTGAGCAACCGCATGAAAAAGCAAGCTCAAAATTTTGGTTGCGACATTTTATCCAGCATTTCCATTAGCGATATCGACTTACAGTCGGAGCCAAAGTCAGTCTCATTATCCAATGGCAAAAAGTTTACTGCCGACACGGTTATTTTAGCCACGGGCGGACGTTCACGCAGCCTTGGCGTAACAAATGAAGAACAGTTTAAAGGCAGAGGCATTTCGTATTGCGCCACTTGTGACGGTGATTTCTTCACCGACAAAGAGATTGCTGTGGTAGGAGGAGGAAATGCTGCATTGGAAGAAGCCGTTTCATTAACCAAATATGCCTCAAAAGTTACGCTAATACATATGCTGGACGATTTTCAGGCTTTTCAGCATGCGCAGGACGAATTGAAAAGCAATCCGAAGATTGACATCAAAATGAACAGCCGCATTGTTTCTTTTCACGGAGATGAGAAACTGGAATATGTAATAGTTGAAAACCTTATTAACCACGATCATACAGAGCTACGCTTAGACGGAGTATTTATATTCATAGGCTATGAAGCAAATACTGACTTTTTAAAAGGCAAATGCATCAAATTGAATGAGCGTGATGAGGTGATAGTGGACTCAAAAATACAATCCAATATCCCCGGCGTTTTTGCTGCCGGCGATGCCAATGAAAAACGCTTCCGCCAAATCACACTTTCAACGGCTGACGGAACGCTTGCCGCACTTCATGCGATTGAATACTTGCATTCCAAATCAAAAGCCTAAAGTTATCCGACTGATTCTTTTATTAGAATCAGCAAATGAAATATTTTATTCAAAGCTGATGCGGTTGATATGCAAATAAGCATTCAGCCGCATTTTTTATTGGCATAAACAGTATTAGTTCAAGCAATGCACAGTCTTAGAAAATTGAGAAATTCTGGTTGGGCTTTGCACTCGATTTGTTTCAGATTATCAAAGCGATGGCTTCAATACTGAAAGTTTTCGGCACCCAGCCATCGCCTAGTCCTGCATTCCTGCTTGATTTTTAATCAGATGACATCCGCCGCTACGGAAAAATATCTTGCACAAACAACAAGCTAAAAACACTTCAAAATAGCACCGGGCTGTTCCGATATTGGATCGGAAGCGGAGGCCCGCATGTTCCGATGGTGATCGGAAGCGGAGCAACGCCAGCCTGAGAATTGGGAAAGCATAATAAATCTTGCAAGGCATTTCCCTCAGACTGTTTGAGCTTGTTAGGAGTAGGAAAAACCTCCTGTAAGGCAAATTCATCCCACTTAATTTAATTAATGAACGAGGCTAATCTCCTAGTAAGCGAAGCAACCTTATTTAGATTTACGTGCTTTTTTGAGTTCCGATATTGAATCGGAAATGGAGGCCCCATTTATTCATGTTTGATTTTTGGTCCTTTTTATCAAAAAAAAGGACGAAAGAAGAATGTAATGCAAGGGATTTTTTGGCTTAACGCATAAGTTGTAAGAACACTGACAAAACCAATAAGTTATTCTATCCCGATACCGAAAACTTTCAGTACGGAACAGGCTTGGTTTTATGTTGTTTCTCGATCTTTTTTATTATCATTTCAGCCATACGGGTTTGGTTTTGTTATTCCTGTTAAAGGTTTTTGTAATCATCACTCTTTTAAAACCCTCCTAGGGATTGTAAAAAGTTGAGGTTGAATTTATAAGCTAAAAAAAATGCCACCTTTGCGGGTGGCATTTTTTTTATAATTCAACAATCCACAAATTAGAAGATATATCTTACTCCAATTTGTAATTGCCATACTTGGCTATAGTTAAACAATGGTGAATAAGTTTCGGTAGAATATTCTCCATCTACTTTTACCATTGAGAAGCTAGGTACATTGTTAGCATCTTTTCCTTCGTATTTAAGAATCGCTCCACTATTGGAGAGAGCATTTGTTTTGTACACACCCCATTCGCTGTTAAAAAGGTTTCCAAAGTTTAATACGTCAAGGCTAAATTGCAAGGTATTCTTTTGTCCGGCAACGTTGAAATAATATTCACGGGCAACACGCAGGTCAAATCTGTTCACCCATGGAGCACGTGCTGCATAAGCTTCAGCATATTGTCCTTGATGATTTTTTAAATATTTATCTTGGTCAAGGAATTTGAAGAATGCATCTTCATCTTCTTGGCTAATAAATTTAATATCACCTCTTCCGCTCGGAATATAAATCAGATCACTGATTATTCCATCCCCATTCATATCATTTGAATATATGAAGCTATTACCATAAGGAGTAAATCCATTATAGAATAAATTAACACGTGTAGCTGATTTCAATGTATTGTTACCCCAAGGAAGTTTGTAGGAAACAGCAGCAATCAATTTGGAGGGCATCACATATTGTGAACGCTGAACTCCCGGTATATGCGGACCGTCAACTTGTATAAGGCCGGTATAAGCTGAAGCAGCGTTGGAACCGGGCATGCCGGATATTTCTTTCAGCTCAGTTCTTGTATAAGAAATCATTACGTCCATATCTCTAACAGGCTCTGCAAATACAGAGATATTTCCAATTGCACCCCATCCTTCATTGGTATTTGAAAGAACGTATGCATTCCTGTCATTATATATTAAATCAGTTCTATCGGGATAGATATATCTGTCATCCGATCCGCTGAAACGTTGCCAACTATCGTCCGGATCTCTGAGGTCATAATTCTTTAACATCACACCATTCAGTGTTTTTGTGAAGATACCTTCAACAGTTAATGACAAGGGGAATGAAGCAGGCACCTGATAGTCTAAAGCCAATGACGTTTTCCACACCTGAGGCATTTTAAAGTCAGGGTCGATACCGTTAATATCTCTTGGCAGTGCACCATCCTCCGGGCTAATCGTATTTTGAAGCCCAAGAACACGAATCATTTCGTTTACATCAGTAAGCATTGGTCCGGCAAGCAAGGCAAGATTAGGATCAACGGAAGTAATATTTCCATCAGAATCATATCTTGTAACAGCAGCATAGCTTCCTTGAACCATTCCTGAATTGGTAGGCATATTGGTGAAGAACACTAAAGGCAGTCTTCCGGCAAATAGACCGGTACCACCACGCAGTTTTAATGTTTCATCGCCCAAAATGTTCCAACTAAAGCCAATTCTTGGAGAGACCTGAATTTTAGCAGTTGGCCATTCACCGGTATTAATGCTCTTACCACCGAAATCGAGGGCACTAATCGCATTATTTCCAATCAGGTTATCTTCATAAACTAAGTAATCGGCACGTAAACCATAGGTTAATTTAAAGTCGGGATTCACGCTAAATTCATCTTGTGCATACAGTCCGAACTGATTGAAAGCAACCTCAGCGGCAGGATTTTTTTCTCCATCATAACCGTAGGTAACGGCAAAGTCTCTTGGTGCAGCCTGATTCAGGAAATCCTCAAGGCTTGCATAACGATAGTATCCTGTTCCATTACGCATATAAGAATTATTCGCCATTTGATGCTCAAAGCTCACACCAAAGGTATATTTATGCTTATTACGGTAGATGTTTACATTATCGATGATATTAAAAATGTTGTTATTTACACCGTTATTCCATGTAAACAGCTCATAACCTGCTGAAATATACGGCTCAACTATTTGTGAACCATCCGGATTAAGCCCGTACATGATATCGATGAACGGGAATGGTGATGATTCTGACCCACGCATATCCTTGATTCTTGTATAGGTGGTCAAAAACTGATTTGAGATATTGTTTGAGAAACGGCTGTTCAAATCCAATGCAATTGAATTCACGATATTATCTTGTGAATAGATTGCGTTTGAAAATGCCATTGAATGTTGTGAGATACGGTTCATTGTTCTGTTACGCAAACCGGCATCCGTTGAGTTTCCGTTTGTAGGATACCAAGCTTGGTTTTTGGTGTAGTTATATCTCACACTCAATTTATTGGCTTGGTTGATGTTCCAGTCGAGTCTAGCCATCAGCTTTCTATTGCTTTCGTCGGCCGGATAGTCGGTATATGAACCCGGGTCATAGCCATAGTTTGAGATCAGGTGATCTTTTACTTTCTGCATATCCGAGGCGCTGGTACGCGAGAGCATCAGGTCGGTATTTGCAACGCCGTCTTCTGAAGGTCTCCAAGTCACTACCTGGCCGGGCTGAACTTCATATTCACCGTTCACAAAGAAGAACAATTTATTCTTAATGATTGGGCCACCTAGTGAAACCCCGTAAATTTTATTCGACTCGGTATCGCGTACACCGAAATCTATATCACCAATCCTGTTTCCACGGAAATCTTGATTCTGGTAATAGGTGTAAGCGGTTCCTCTAAACTGGTTTGTACCGGATTTAGTAATCGCGTTAATACCTCCTCCGATAAAATTGGTTTGACGTACATCAAATGGGGCTACTACTACTTGAACCTCTTCAATCGCATCCAATGAGATGGGATTTCCACCTCCCGGCAGATTGGAACTGAGTCCGAAGTTATTGTTAAAGTTCGCGCCGTCAACCGTAAAGTTTGTCGATCTGCCGTCACCTCCGGCAAAACTCATGCCGTTGGCATAGGGAGACAAACGTGCAATGTCTTGAATCCCACGGTTAATAGTTGGCATAGTAATAAGTTCCTGGTTAGAAATGCTGGTGGAGGCACCTGTTTTTTCGGTCGCAAACTTAGTTTCCGGAGCCGAAACAACTACCTCTCCCAAGGCAATAGACTCTTCTACCAATCGAACCCTTAACGCATAGGTTTCACCCAATGCCAATGAAATTCCTTCGGTAATGGATTTTCCATAACCAACGAATGTTACTTCAACACTGTAAGGACCCCCAACACGCATACCCGTAAGCATGAAACGACCATCAGCATTGGTGATGGTTCCGTAGGTAGTACCTGATGGAGCGTGCAATGCGATAACAGTAGCGCCCGGAACCGGACCTTCGTTGTCGGTAACACGTCCACTCATACTCGATGTTGTAATCTGAGCCTGTAAAGCTGTAGTGAACATTAATACAAATGCCACTAACAAAAATCTGAGCTTGTGCAACATAATGTGTAAATTTAAATGATATTGATTAAATTTTAGAGTTTTTAACATCTACAAAAATAGAATAAAAGCACTTACCTGCAATAGTTTTTTTGGGATAATGGGCTTTCAGTTATTAACAAAATTTTAGCACTTTGAAACTCAATTAGTTAAAAAAGTGTTGCCATACCATACTACAAATAGCTAGTAAAATAGATTGAATCAAGAATATACAAGCTATAATACTGATTTAAAGCATATTATAAATTTAATGAATATTTGAATAAATCACAGCATATAAAATTTAATTAAGAAAATCAGATTAAATTCGTGCAATGAATTGTTAATAACAACTTATTTTTATCCAAATTAACAAACTCAAAACCCATTGTTTAAAACTTTGTCTTTCAAGGCTCAAGTTTTTGGTTAATTTTACAGTCCGTAAAATTGCTTTTTATTCATGAACAGATTTTTCTTATTCAGTCTTTTAGCCCTCTTTTTTTTAAGTTCCTGCAAAGTTAAAACTACATCCAAAAAAGCAGATGAACAGTACTTGGTAATTCTTTCTCTTGACGGCTTTCGCTGGGATTATGACCAATTTACTGCGACTCCTAACTTGGATGAAATTGCAGCCCAAGGAGTAAAAGCGGAACGTATGCTGCCTTCATTTCCCACTACCACTTTTGCAAACCATTACAGCATGGCGACCGGCTTGTATCCCGACCATCACGGCATTGTGGCAAACAGCTTTTATGCTCCCGATTTGAATGCGCATTACAATGACTACAAAAATCGATCTTCCGTGGAAGATGGTTCATTTTACGGTGGTGAACCGATTTGGGTCACTGCCGAAAAACAACATACCACCACAGCCACCTGCTTTTGGGTTGGCAGTGAAGCAGATGTGCAAGGAATTCGTCCCACATACTGGAAAAGATACAATCATTTTATGCCATATGAAGACCGCATTGACACAGTTTTATATTGGCTGCAACTGCCGGTTGAAAAACGTCCAAAACTTATAATATGGTATTTTGATGAGCCTGATTCACAAGGACATAAAGTAGGACCCGAAGGAATTGAGATAGCGCCTTTAATAAGTCGACTTGACAGCCTTGTAGGTGTTTTCAGAGCTAAAGTTCAGGCACTTCCACACGGAAATAAGGTGAACTTTATTATTGTATCCGACCACGGCATGGCACAGCTGGACGATCAAAAACAAATTATGCTGGATCATTATATAGATACAAGTCTGATGCAACTTGCTAATGGCGGCAATCCCACTATGAATATTTTAGCAAAAGAAGGTCAAGCAGATGCACTTTATCAACAAATTACCCAAATACCAAATATCCGCTATTGGCGTACAGGCGAAGCGCCTGAACATCTGCATCATGGAACACATATTCGCACGCACGATATCACGGTCCTAGCTGATGATGGATACAGTATTTACTGGTCGTGGAGGGTTTCAAAATCAAAAGGAGCACACGGCTATGATGTAATAAATCCGGATATGCACAGTATCTTTTATGCGATAGGACCGGCTTTTAAAACGGGATACAGCAAGAAAAGCTTTCAAAATATTCACCTTTATCCGCTAATGGCACATCTGCTGAAACTCCATCCGGCAGAAACTGACGGCAGCTTGGATTCTATTAGCGATATTTTAAAAAAGCCAATGAAATTTTAGTTTATAACTTCAAAACCACACAATGATTTTAAGCAATCCGATACATAAATTTCATGAGCTTTTCACATCTTCGGAAGGCATCCAAATTCCGAAAGAAGTGGAATGGCTCAGATTTATAAATAGTCATCGGTCTGCCTATTTGGATGGCTTTTTTAAATTTATTACCGATAGTGTGGGTCCCATTAGCTTTGGAATAGCTATCTTATTCTTAATCATTGCCTTATTTAAAAAGGACGCCATACTGAAGAGGCAGGTTTTTTACCTAATAAGCGCTTTGATTGTTTCGGTAATCATCACCCATGTGTTAAAATATATTGTTGCCCGTCCCCGCCCTTTCGTAAGCTATGATTTCATTGAAAAACTAAGTGGAGGTGGCAGCTATTCCTTCCCTTCGGGTCACAGCTCCGATGCATTTACTCTTGCTATCGCACTCAGCTTGATATTTCCAAGGAAGTGGCTCGTTTTCTCACTCATATTGTGGGCTTTTTTAGTGGCGTATACCCGAATGTATTTTGGGGTCCACTACCCTACTGATGTAATTGCCGGAGCAGCAATAGGTATTGCTTCGGCAGCGGCTTGCTATTATTATTTCAGTAAAAGAGCAGCTAAAAAAGCAACGAAAAAGCCAAAATAAGCCAATTGTTTATTTCTCAGATTTATTAATTAAAAAATTGGCAGTATGCTCAAAGTAACTCCATAAGTAACGTCTGGCTCCGTCGGTTAATTCCACCTTATCCATAGCAGTTTTCATGCATGCCAGCCAATGGTCTTTTGCTTTTTCGTCAATATAGAAGGTTTCATGGCGCTTACGTAAACGAGGATGTCCACGTCTTTGTGAATAAATTGCAGGTCCTCCTAAATACTGTACCAAGAAAAGATAAAGGCGTTTTTCCGCTGCTTCCAAATCGCCGGGATACATTGGCAACAGCAGCTCATCAAGGCGCACTTCTTCATAAAAGAGTGCAATCATCTCTTTGAGTGTCTCATTTCCAATGAGTTCGTAATAACTTATTTGCATCGCTCTTATTTTCTCGCACGTTGCTGTTGCCTAGCAGCTTCTTCGAGTCGCTTTTGGAAAGAAGACTTTTTAACCGGCTTTTTCTTATTTGCTTCAATCTTGGCACGCAGCTTATCTTCGTCAATAACTTGACGGAATATAAACATTTGTCCAAAAGTAATCAGGTTGGTTAAAAGGTAATAATAACTCAATCCGGAAGCATAATTATTAAAGATTCCGAGGAACATAATCGGCATGAAATACATCATTGTTTTCATACCCGGCATTTGAGTTGCCTGCTGCCCCATCATCTGATTATTCAAATAAGTATAAAGAATCATGGAGATAGTCATCAACAAGGTAAACAAACTCACATGATCACCGTAAAATGGAATATTGAAGGGCAAGTCGAGAATACTGTCATAGCTTGACAAATCGGTTGCCCATAGGAAGGATTGCTGCCTCAGCTCAATACTTGAGGGGAAAAAGCGGAACATGGCAATCAATATGGGCATTTGCAGCAGCGGTGGAATACAGCCCGACATGGGGTTTACACCGGCACTTTTATACAAAGCCATGGTCGCCTGTTGCTTTTTCATGGCGTCTTCCTGCTTTGGAAACTTCGCGTTGATTTCGTCTATCTCCGGCTTCAATACACGCATCCTCGCCGATGACATATAGGTTTTATATGCAAAGGGGAAAAGCACTAATTTTAATAATACCGTAAGGATTAGAATGACAATTCCATAGTTCCAGCCATAGCTGCCGAGGAATGAGAAAATCGGGATGACCACATAGGCATTAAACCATGCCATCAAGAAGAAACCCCATCCAATCGGGATTTGGCGCTCAAGGTCCAAGCCATATGATTTCAGACCCTTAAAATTATTGGGACCGAAATAAAATGAAAGTCCATATTCTTGATTACCAACTGTTTGAACAGGAAGCTCAACAGATGAAGCCATTGACTTCAGATAATTCGGATTTGGATGCTTCTCCTTGTCAAAGGTACGCATATAGGCATTATCAAACGCATCATCCGCAATAAGTGTAGCCGTAAAGAATCGCTGCTTATAGGATATCCATTTTACGCTTGTCTTAATCGATTTTTCATCATTCTTCCGCTCCGAAAGATTGTCCACATCATCTTTAAAGTGTTTGAAAAAGATGGTCGTCACATCAAATCGATCCAGCGATTTTTCTTGCTTTAACAAATCGAGATTCCAATCGAGGTTTACGAAAGTGGCATTGGAAGCCATAATCCCGTCCATGCCAACAAGTCGGATGTTAAAGTCAAACATATATTCATCCGGCTTGAGGCGATATTCAAATTCGATATAGCTTTCTGCAGCCGTATACGGCTCGGCATAGGCACGCATTGCCAAAACTACATCCTCATTTTCAGCTACAATCTTTTCGCCGGAGAAGGGTTTTCCATTCACAAAAGGCGTGAAATACAGCTTATTGGTATTGATGATTCTATTGCGTGAGAAAAAACTCAAATCCATATCTGCCGTGGAAGGCTCAAAAATGACCAAAGGCAGTGAATCCCAGGTTTTATATTGTTTATTTTCAGCATAAGTAACAAATCCCCCTTTGGAAGTCAGTTTTAACTTCAGCAAATTATTTTCAAGCTCGATATCAAATTCTTCGCCTGAGGCGGAAGGAGCAAATGCACCAAATACATCTTTAAGTACATCTTCTGTTTCGCTTGTTTCCACAATGGAATCAACTAAAATCAATTGTTTTGCCTGCAGCTCTTCTTCTGCAACAAGGCGTAGGCTGTCAAGAATCTTATTTTGCTGTCTTACCAACGCAATGGAATCGGCTTTACGCTGTTGTTCGGCAAGCTCTTCTTTGGAAGGGCTCATCCAAATCGAATATCCTATCAGGACAATGGCAATCAGAATAAAACCAATGGTCGTATCTTTATTCATGTATGGAAAAGTTTAAACGCCTGCAAAAATAGTACTATTTGAGATAGGAAGCAGTATCCAAAGCTGCTTTTAGCCCATAAACACAAAAAAACGCCTGTCAAATTTAAGAAGCTGAACTTGTTCGGGCTTGTTTCATGGCAGCCACAAAGCCAACAAATAAGGGATGTGGATTAGCTACCGTACTTTTATATTCCGGATGAAACTGTACTCCCACATACCAAGGATGTTTTTCGAGTTCAATAATTTCAACCAAATTATCATTCGGATATATCCCTACTACTTTCATGCCGGCTTGTTCAAAATCTTTGCGGTATGTATTATTAAATTCGTAGCGATGGCGATGCCTTTCAGACACCATGCTCTCTTTATACAATGCAAAACTTTTACTTTCGGGAATCAACTTACAAGGATATGCTCCGAGGCGCATTCCTTCCAAATATTTTGTCAATTCTTTTTTATGCTGTAAATCAATTACCGGATGGGGTGTCATCGGATGCATTTCTGCCGAATGGGCATCACGAAGTGAAAGCACATTACGTGCAAACTCAATAACTGCGCACTGCATGCCCAATCCAATGCCAAAAAACGGGATTTTCTTGGTACGCGCATATTCAATTGCTTTTATCTTGCCTTCGGTTCCTCGTTTTCCAAAGCCCGGAGCAACCAAAATCCCATCTACACCTGAAAGCAACTCTGCTGCATCATATATTTCAAGCTGTTCACTTTGCACATAGCTGATATCCACCTTACATTCGTTGGCAACACCGGCATGTATAAAGGCTTCATGTATTGATTTATAGGCATCTTTCAGCTCTACATATTTCCCAACCAATGCCACGCGCACTTCCGAAAGCGGGTTACGCAGCTTATGTAAAAACTGTATCCAGTTTTGTATATCTATCTTTTCGGGTATGGCGGTTTGCGTCTTACGCAGCACTTCGATATCAAGCTTTTCATCCAACATTTGAAGCGGCACCTCATAAATCGAGCTGGCATCAATACTTTCAATGACCGAATTCACCTCCACATTACAAAACTGCGCAATCTTACCACGTATTCCTTCATTCAGATGATGTTCGGTTCGGCAGACGATAATATCAGGCTGTACTCCCTGCTCCAACAAGGTTTTCACCGAATGTTGAGTGGGCTTGGTTTTCAGCTCGCCGGCTGCCGATAAAAACGGAACAAGCGTCAAATGCACCACTGCACATTTTGTACCCAGCTCCCATCGCATCTGACGAATGGCTTCCACAAATGGGAAAGACTCAATATCACCTACAGTACCGCCAATTTCAGTGATAACGAAATCATAATCACCGCTTTGGCCCAAAATACGTACTCTCCGCTTAATCTCATCCGTAATATGCGGCACCACTTGCACCGTAGCACCTTCGTACTTTCCTTCGCGCTCCTTATTAATTACATATTGGTAAATTCTGCCGGTGGTAACATTGTTTGCCTTGGTGGTCGGTACATTCGAGAATCTTTCATAATGACCTAAGTCTAAATCCGTTACTGCTCCGTCGTCAGTTACATAACATTCACCATGCTCGTAGGGGTTCAAGGTGCCGGGGTCCACATTTATATACGGATCAAGCTTTTGAATAGTGGCAGAAAAGCCACGCCCTTGCAATAACTTAGCCAATGAAGCAGATACAATTCCCTTACCTAATGAAGAACTTACACCGCCTGTTACAAAAATATACTTGGTATCTTTCATGCTCATAAACTATGCTTACAAGCCTGCAAATGTACATCGCTTTTCCCGCTAACGAAAATGTTTAAACCTAATTTTTCAAGAAAATGAGCTTTTATTAAATCGTATTTGAATAGGTGCATTCAAATGCGATCACCTCTTTTTGTAAAAATAAAAAGGGCTTTAAAGCGTAATTCCTAAACGATTTCAATGGATTTATCCAACCAAAATGGCACTGAATCACGCTTTAAAATAGCATAAGCGACAACCTGAGCAGGCTTCAAAAAAATATAAAAACTCAACTGTCGAATGCAAAAACGCTATTCGACAGTTGAAAAACAATCTTAATAATAACGATAACTCTTGACTTTTCCAATATGGCGTGCCAAGCGAATCACCTGACTTGAGTAGCCAAACTCATTATCGTACCACATATATACGATAACGGTTCGACCGTCGGGCGATACTTTTGTTGCCGGGCTGTCATAAATTGACGGGCATGAGTCACCTATCCCGTCAGAAGATACAAATTCGGATGCATTGCTGTAACGAATTTGCTCAATCAGATTTCCACGGAGTGAGGCATCGAGGAAGAGTTCGTTAATTTCATCCACCGTAACTTGCGCATTCAGCTCAAGTGTAAGTATAGCAAGTGAAACATTTGGAACAGGCACACGTACCGCATTTGAGGTGAGTTTTCCTTTTAGCGACGGAATTGCTTTTGCCGCAGCAGAGCCGGCTCCTGTTTCGGTAATTACCATATTTAATGGTGCTGAACGACCTCTTCTGCTCTTTTTATGGTAGTTATCCAAGAGGTTTTGGTCATTGGTATACGCATGTATGGTTTCAATATGACCTTTTAATATACCGTATTTATTTTCAAGCACTTCGAGACCCGGAACTATGGCATTGGTGGTACAGGAAGCAGCCGAAAAGATTGTCTCCTTATCAATATCCACACTGTCTTGGTTTACACCGTATACAATATTTGGGATATCGCCTTTGCCGGGGGCGGTAAGCAATACTTTTGCTACCCCCTTAGCTTTCAGGTGGCGCGACAACCCTTCTCGATCACGAAATACACCGGTATTATCAATGACCATGGCGTTTTCAATGCCATAAGCCGTATAATCCACATCTTCAGGCTGCTTTGCAGCGATAAAATGAATGATTTGTCCGTTGACAATCATGCAGTTATTATCCAAATCTTCGTTTGCTACACCCGGAAAATGTCCGTGCACAGAATCTCTTCTAAACAATGAAACACGCTTTTTAATTTCTTCAGGTGAATTAGAGCGGGTTACAATTGCGCGAAGGCGCAGATGTGAGCCATCACCGGCAAAAAGAGCTAATTCCCTTGCCAACAAACGGCCTATACGTCCAAAACCGTATAATACTACATCCTGCGTTTGGGTGCTGCGAGGCGGCACACCGATAAAGGTCTTCAGCTTGCGACGCACAAAGGCATTTACCGAAGGATATTGGTCTTTTTCATCCGTCCATTCCGAATTCAGACGGCCGATATCAATACGTGCAGGTGCTACATCCTCCTCCAAAATTGCCTTGGCAATAAGTAAGGAATCTTGTACGCGAACCGGCTTGTTTAAAATCGTTTCAGCACGGATATGCTTGTTTAAAATTTTACCCGAGCCGCGATTTATCACCACTGAACGAAGTAAAATAAGTTCGATCGACTTTTCGTACCACAGCCTGCTGGCAATGTTAATCAACTCAGCAGCAGCCATTTCGTTGTCAATCCATGACTTTAAGGAATTATTGAATCGTTCCATAATTTATTGTTGATTGGGTTAATACTTCTAATTCACAGCGACAAATTTAAAACTTTTACGCAATCGTTTGCAGCAGAAAGGAAATTATTCTTGTATACAAGCATAAGAAAACCGGCTTTAAAGCAAATAAAACAAGATGAATCCTGCTTCTTCAATGATGGGCTGTACGCAATTTCGTACATTTGCAGGCAAAATAAGGCGTGCCGACAAAATGCCTTATAAAATAAAGCATGGCGGCAGGCGTTTGAATAAAATTGAATAGTTATCAATTTCAAGATAAAATTAGATAGCAGATGAAAAGATTTGCCTTGATTGGAGCAGCCGGATATATTGCTCCTCGCCATATGAAAGCCATTAAAGAAACCGGAAATACGCTTGTTGCCGCACTCGACCCATTTGACAGCGTTGGAATTATTGACAGCTTTTTCCCGGATGCCGCTTTTTTTACCGAGCCGGAACGTTTTGATCGTCACCTGGATAAACTGCGTCGAAAAAAGACGGAGGCAGTAGGTTATGTAAGTATCTGTAGTCCAAACTATTTGCATGACGCACATATTCGTATGGCATTACGCAATAATGCACATGCCATTTGTGAAAAGCCCATCGTGCTCAACCCATGGAATGTAGAAGCCTTGCAAGAAATTGAAAACGAATCGGACAAACGTATTTATACCATTTTGCAGCTTCGTTATCACCAAACCATTATGGCATTGAGGGATAAAATCACAGCCGAGCTGAAAGAAAATCCAACTAAAACATATGATATTGACTTAAGCTATATCACTTCGCGCGGCGCATGGTACCACCGTAGCTGGAAGGGCGCTATTGCAAAAAGCGGAGGCGTAGCTACCAATATTGGCGTACACTTCTTCGATATGCTGGTTTGGATTTTTGGTGAAGCACAAGAAAATATCATTCATCTTTCGGATGAAGAGCGTGCTTCCGGCTTTTTACAGCTAAAGCATGCGCGTGTACGCTGGTATTTAAGTATTGACCGCAAAGATCTTGCCAAAACTCCTGCCGAAGCACATAAAACAACCTATAGAAGCATCAGCTTGGATGGAAAAGAAATCGAATTTTCGGAAGGTTTTACCGAATTACACACGGTCAGCTATCAAAATATCTTGAACGGAAACGGCTATGGATTAGAGGATAGCCTGCCTGCCATACAAATTGTACATGACATCCGAAATAAAAAGCCCATAGGCAAACAAGGTGAGTATCACCCGTTTATATAAGTTAAGCTTACTACTTTTGTTTGTCTAGGCACTTCAAGCGATGGAATAGCGTTCTCCATCTTTTACGGCTAAGCTATTCGGGAAAATTTCTTTTGCTTCTGCTTCAAGTTGCCCCACATCCTTATAGCGAGCTGAAAAATGCCCGATTAATAATTGCTTTACATCCGCCAATTTAGCGATGGCTGCTGCTTGTGAGGCTGTGGAATGATATGTTTGCGCAGCTTCTTCAAGCAAATCCGAGGCAAAAGTAGCTTCATGGTACAACAAATCAGCTTTAGCAATATGTGCCACAATATCTTCATCATAAATGGTATCGGTACAATATGCATAGGAGCGTGGCGCTCTTGGCTGTATTGTAATTTGTTCGTGCGGCAAAAAACTGCCACCCGGAATTTGATAGCCTGCACCTCGCTTAATCAGACGCATCATTTCCGGTACCGGCTTGTATGCCTCCACAAATTCGGGGCGCAGATTGGCTTCCCTGGTACGCTCTTGAATAAGAAATCCCCAAGTGGGAATGCGATGCTTTAACGGAAAGGAGTAAAACCTCAACTGCCGATTTTCGAAAATGAGCTGCTTCCCCCCTCTTTCCAATGGATAAAACAATAAAGGATAACGCAGTCGGGTATCGGATGTCTCCAATTGCAAGCGCAATATATCAATCAGCCGGGGCGGGCCAAACACCTGGAGAGGCTTCACACGACCCAGCAAATGCATGCTTTGTATCATGCCAATAAGACCAAAATAATGATCTCCATGTAAATGACTGATAAGTACCTGATTAATTCGCATGGCATTCAAATGAAATTGCAGCATACGTTGTTGGGTACCTTCGGCGCAGTCAATTAAAATGTGCATGCCTGCATAGCGAACAAGCTGGCTGCTGGCACCCCTTTCGGGTCCGGGTATGGCAGAGCCGGAGCCTATCACATATACATCAAACGAACTCATTTACACAAAAATTAAATATCATTCCGGATTAATAGAAAGTCTGTTATTATTTCACATTGAAGCTGAGCAGGCATTCATCTTCTATAAACAACTCCAAGCGGTCGTTTAGCTGTATCGCTCCTACCCCTTCCGGCGTGCCGGTAAATATATAATCGCCTTGGCGCAAGCTGACAAATTGAGATACATATGCAATAATTTTGTCAAAACTGAAAATCATATCGGCACTATTCCCACGCTGACGCCACGAGCCATTAATTTTAAGTCCGAACGGGATATTATATGGCTTTTCAAAGCGTTCTTTAGGCAAAAAACGACCTACAGGAGCCGAAAAATCAAATGCTTTGGCAATTTCCCAGGGTAGTCCTTTTTGCTTGCAAACTGCTTGCAAATCACGTGCAGTAAAATCGATTCCAATCCCGATTTCATCATAATATTTATGGGCAAAACGCTCGTCAATGCTACGTCCGGGCTTGCTTATCTTTATCACAAGCTCTACTTCATAATGAATATCATTTGAAAAGGCAGGATAAAAAAACGGATTATGCGGCGGTAATAGCGCCGTATCCGGCTTCATGAAAAATACAGGCTCCGATGGCAGCGGATTATTTAGCTCTTTAGCGTGTTCGGCATAATTTCGCCCGATACAAATTATCTTCATAGCTATGAAATTTGATCAACAAATAAGAAATTCAATTTACGCACATACTTGTTTGCTCTTCAAAAGTAAGAAGACTTCTGCGTATCAGAGCCAAAAAAGCTAAAAAATAAAGTAAACAGTTTTGATTAATGGTCAAATCTTTTCGGGAGCCGTATTCAACCGTATGATGGCAAACACCATAATGGCAGCAGCAAGCCATTGAATGGGCTGAAGCACATTTTTGTTCAGTAGATAATCGAATACCACTGCCGAGACAGGAAACATCAGCTCACTGATGGTGGCTGTCATGGCTTTTATCTTTCGAAGCCCGTAATAATAAAGGAATATTGCACCCGAACCGGTGGTAAGTCCGATGAGAATAATGAAAAACCATTGACGCTGGCTTGTGTCAACGAACGAATTAAAATCGCCTATCAACAGCATGATGACCAGCATGATAAGGCTTGTAAAACCATAGCGATAAAAGGTGGAAGTAACAAAGCTGAAATTCCCTAAAATGCGTTTTGAAAACACAGTACTGCTTCCAAAAGAAAAGGCAGCCAACAAGGCTAAAAGTGAGGCATGTATGGTGGTGCTTCCCGAATCAAAATCGGGTAATGAAAAGCCGAAAGTAAGAAAATAGCCCGCAATAATTGCGATGGAAGCCCATAATAAATAACGTTGTTTGAGCTTTTCTTTCAAGATAATAGCTGCGAGCGCTATGGCGAATACAGGCTGAAGCTTTTGGAGTAAAACAACTACTGAAAGATTGTTGAAATTCATTAAAAACAAGGCTTTCACTATGGCAAGCGTGCCTATTGCCCCACCAAAAAAGCTTATCAGGAAAAAAGTCAATATATCGGCTCGATGCATTTGTTTGAGATGCCGATATTCTTTGTAAAAAAACAGATTCATCAGCAAAAAAGGCAATAGATGCAGTATAAATACTACATATACCACATCAAGACCACCAAGCTGAGGGGTAAGAAAAACCCCATCAAATCCCCAAAGAATTGCCGAGAGCCCCACAGCAAGCGAGCCCATAATAAGCGTCATCCGTTTTGCTTCTTCCATAAAACGCAAATTAAGGCTGCAAAGCTACACAATCCAACTGAAACAACAGTCTTGTGCCAAAAGGAAAATTCCGGTGCTTATTCAATGCAAATAAACTATAGCTCCTTCACTTGATTTTTCCTTATTGTGTTCACTTGTGTTTTATTTAACTACTATCTGTAGCCTTGGATTCCTAGGATTGAAAGGGATAGGGAATAAAATAGATTTATCAACAAATAAATATTCCAAATATTTCAAATTTGAGACTGATTGAGGTACTTCAACCATGGGTCCGCAATGCACCAAATTGAGTTCGACCAAATACTCCAATTGTCCTATTTCATTTGGCAATCGCACCAAGCTATTTTTGCCAATCACCAAGTATCGAAGGCTTTCGAGATTTCCAATTTCCCTCGGAATAGAGGATAATTCATTGTTAGTGAGGTAGATTTGCTTCAAATTTTTTAAATTTCCAATTTCAGCAGGAAGTGTTTTCAACTTATTATATTGAAGATCGAGATATTCCAAGTTTTCAATCGCACCGATTTCCGCAGGAAGAGATTTTAAGTTGTTGTGTTTCAGTGAGATTTTTTTCAGCCTTTTCAGATTTCCTATTTCTCCGGGTAAAGTTTCTAATTTATTACTGCTCAGGATCAAGGTTTCTAGTTTTTCCAATGAACCAATTTCCTTCGGGATAGACTTCAGATTATCTCTAAAAAGAGTCAAAGATTCTAAATTTTTAAGTGTTGAAATCTCGGGTGGCAACTCCTTTAAATTTTTGTTTTTTATCTTGAGGGCTATTACATCTTCGGGATTTGCCAATGCTTTATCCAAGCTTCGGTAGGTTTTGCAACTCATAAAAGCGAGTGGAAGCAGGAGTGCACCTAAAATAATTGTTTTTGCTTTTAATTTCATTTTTTTACTTTTTAACCTGAATAATTCATAAAATAAAAATAAATGCGGGTAAATATACTGATATATCATTGAATATCAGTATATTTGTGTTGTAAAACATCCGCATTATGAGCAAAGATAAAACAAAAACAGTAAACACTAAAACTTCAGAAAATAAATTTACTCAAACCGCCCTTTTTAATCTATCAGACGTTGGTAAAAAGAAGACAGAGGTTCGGTTTGTAACAGAGCATATATCAAGTGATGGTGGCCTGCTTTTTCTCAAAGAAGTGGACAAGAACATAGGTCTGATTGATAGTATAGCAGACTGCTTAGATGACCAACGACATGCAAGTTATGTGAAACATAACATCAAGAGTCTTCTTTCTCAGCGCATCATGCAAATAGCCGCCGGTTATGAAGATGCTAATGATTGTAACACTTTGCGCAATGATGGAGTTTTGAAAATA
>CAZQBU010000019.1:0-49001 GCA_964592175.1 uncultured Lentimicrobiaceae bacterium | reverse complement strand
AAGATACAACTTATTTAACTGACAACCAAATATTTAAGCGTTTTCTGAAAGTGCCAAAAAAAACAACACAGGCCGCTTTCATTTGAGAGCAGCCTGTGTTGTTTTAGGTTATTTACCGAGCTTTTACTTCATCTCTTCAGGATAAGAAACCAAGCGTAAATAATGATCAGGATTTAAATATTTTTTGGCTATAGCTTGTAAGTCTTTGATTGTAACCTCTTCAATGTTTTTTCTATAGCTTTCAAAATTCAGAATTACATCATTGTTATAATACTGATTTTCCAAATATCTATTCCAAAAGTTATTTTGTTTGTCATTGCTTTCGCGCTCCCTTATGGCAGTTTCTTTCACCTTTGCCAAATCTTCTTCCGTAGGTCCTTCTTTTAATAAAATACGCATTTCATTGAAAACTACCGAAGTCAATGTATCAACCATATCGGGATTTGTACTCCAATTAATTGCCATACTTAAATCAGGCTTTGGAAACTGACTTGGAGTAGCACGAACCCCTACACCATATACACCTCCGAGCTCCTCACGCATATTTTCACGTAATTTGATATTATATGCTCTGATTAGCATGGATAAATGGAGTTTGTCTTTTTCAGACCAGTTGAACTTATTTTGAAATAACATAGCCACTTGACTTTGATATTCAGTTCCGGCAAATACTTTCACATCTGTAATTCCATCCGGGATATGTGGATCATGATCTACATATTTTAAGGCAGGCTTTTCAGTTGGCAGATTACCTAAATACTTGCTAACCAATGGCAACATACTGGCAGGATCAAAGTTGCCGGTAAAAATGAAAGTATAATCTTTTGCAGTTGCAAACAGCCTGTCAAACATTGTATAAATTTCATCTGACTGTAAAGAATTAATTTGTTCGTCAGTAGGAATACCAATTGTGCGCTTACTGTTTTGAGTTGCCAGTTTAGATAAAGTATCGGCAAAAACAATTTTCGGATTGGCACGTAAAAATTTATACTGATTTGCCATTTGTGATTTATAAGCTTCAAATGCTATTTCATCATGACGTGCGCCATCAAAATATAAGCTAATAAGTTGCAACATGGTTTCAAAATCGTTTGGACTGCTACTACCCCTGAATCCTTGACGAAGCTCCTCAATATATGGCTGTACGTTGACAATCTTTCCGGTTAGTTTTTTACTTAAATCGGTAGAAGAAAAGTTACCAATTCCGCTGGCAGAAATAACACGGCTTATGTTGGATGCTGCTAAGGCTTGTTCGTCTTCAAATATTGAAGCACCGCCGGGACCAAATGCTGTCAACAATATCTCATCATTTTTAAAATCAGTCGGTTTCGTAATTACACGGATTCCGTTCTCCAGCAAATATTCCATTACTCCAACTACTTCCAACTGCTTTTGACTCCGAATGGCTTTGGTCTCCAACTCCTTAGTAAACAAAGGTTGGTCAACAAAGCTATCCACCCATGCTTCAACAGTTTCTGCTTTCGTGTTTTCAATGATTTTCAAAATACCTGCTTCAGTGGGTAAGCTAATCTCTTCTCTATCCGGGGCTGTAAGAACGAGCAACATGTTTTCATCCGTAATCCATTTTGCTGCTAAAGCATTAATTTCTTCCAGTTTTATTTGATCGAGCAATTCACGGCTTATATCTAATTCTTGTTGGATAGACAATATGGGTGATTCATTCAAATAATTATTGATATAGCTCTGTACAAAACTGCTTGAATTGGTTTTATCTTGCTCTTTTAGCCTGCGCTCCAATCTACTTATCAGTTGTAGCTTTTGACGTTCCAATTCTTGAGCAGTATAGCCATGTTGTCTCACACGTTCATTCTCACGTACTAAGGCTGCAATTGCATCATCGAATCTATTTTCTTTTATGCTCGCCACAGAAGTGTAGGCATTTACTGCACGTCCCATAAAGCCGCCATAATATGCATAAGCATAAACGAAAGGCGATTCAGGATTCTTATTAATCTCTTGTAAGCGATTTATAATCATACCACTATAAAGGTCCTGCATCAGGTTTCTACGATAATCTTCATAGGTTTTTGTAAGCTCTTTGGGATGTTTGTATAACAGCATGATTGAACTTGAAGTAGCTTCTTTATCCGAAGCGATTGCTATGAGGGGTTCTTTATTGTCGGGCACATCAAAAGTCTTTCTTTCTCTTTCATTTTCAGGATTTTTGATATGTGCAAAATGCTGAACGATCTTTTGTTCGGCAAGATCCAAGTCAATATCCCCGACAACAACAACAGCTTGAAGATTCGGACGATACCAGTCTCTGTAAAAAGCTCTCAAACTTTCATAAGCTGCTGTGTCGATTACACCCAAGGTACCGATTGGCAGACGATTGGCATAATGCGAATCTTTAAAAATAACAGGAAAATATTGCTTGCGCATCCGATCATCAGCCCCAAGGCCTTGCCTCCACTCTTCACGAATTACACCTCGTTCTTTATCAATCTCCTCTTCATCATAGCTCACCAGATGAGCCCAGTTTTCAAGTACCATATATGCAGAATCAACCAAACCTTGACGGTCGGTGGGCACTTGAAGCATATATACTGTTTCGTCAAAACTGGTATATGCATTCAAATCGGCTCCAAAACGAACTCCGGCAGACTCAAGGAAGTGAACCAAGGCATTTTTGCTGAAGTCACGTGAACCGTTAAAAGCCATATGCTCACAAAAGTGAGCCAAGCCCTGTTGCTCTTCATTTTCCAAAATGGAGCCCGCATTCACAACCAAACGCATTTCCATCCTGTTTTCAGGCATCGCATTACGTTTTAAATAATAAACCAAGCCATTCTCAAGCGTACGGATTCGTACATCAGGATCAGTAGGAAGACGTTGACTAAGCTCCGTTTGCGAATGAAGTGCCAAAAAGGGCAGAATCAAGCTGATAATTAATAGTGAAATTCTTTTCATGAGGCATATTTTTTAGTTAACCAACAAATTTAGACTTAATAGCTTAAAAATGCTAAAAAACCTTTAATTTTAGACAATTTCAATTCCTAAATTAATCCCATCATCGCAAATAAAAGTTTAAAAAGAACGATATTTGCCTTTTTGATTATAAATCATTTAAAAATGAAATTAAGAACCCTTATATTGGTTACGACCATGATAATAAGTCAGCTTGGTTTTTCCTCTTGCAATAAAGAAGAGAATACCGATACACCTACTATGAATGAATCAGATTATAAGCAGTTTAGCTCAGCAAAAGAGCTATTGAATATATTTGAAACCATTGCAGCCATTACGGATTCATTGGAACGTGAAACGCGTATGAGCAATTTATGGGATAGTCTGAAAACAAACAGGCAAATACCATTTACCATTGGTGATACTGCCTTATTTTTATATAAAAGCAATGCCACTGAAATACGTTTTGCAGGTGATTTCAACGGTTGGAATCCTTCGTCTGATGATTGGAAAGCAAATTCACTGGAAAATACATCAATTTGGTATCTTGAAAAGACTTTTCCCGCTAATGCGCGATTAGATTATAAAATTGTCGTCAACAACAACTGGATTCTCGACCCAAACAACAGCTACAGACAATATAGCGGCTTTGGTCCAAACTCGGAGCTACGCATGCCTGAATGGCAGTTTCCGGAGGAAACAGTTTTAGGAGAGAATGTGCAAAGAGGCAAGCTTGAAGACACACAGATAATTACTAGCAACGCACAAAACTTAGGCTATGAAGTTGCTTTTAAAGTATATAAACCTCATGGCTATGAAAACCTGGATGCCATGCCCGTAATTTATGTTACTGATGGTCACGAATATGCTGATGACCGCTTGGGTGCCATGCTGATTGTGCTGGATAATCTGATTCATGAAGGCAAGATTGAACCTGTCTTAGCGGTATTTGTAGACCCGCGAGACCCAAACTCCGGAAATAATCGTCGCATGCAGGAATATAGCGCCAATAGTAAGTTTGTCAACTTTTTAGCTGATGAACTTGTACCTTTCATTGATGAAAATTATAACAGCATTCCGGAAGCTTCAAAGCGTATGATTTTAGGCACTTCACTCGGTGGCTGGTGCGCCGCTTATACAGGTCTGCAAAGAAGTGATAAGTTTGGATTATTAGGTATACATTCACCGGCTTTCGATCCACATATTCTTAATGCGTATCAACAATCGGAGCCTTTGCCACTCAAAATATTTATGAGCACCGGTACAATTTACGATACTCAAGAACGCGCAAGTGCCATGAAACAGATTATGGATGATAAAGCTTATCCACTTTTATATATAGAAGTAAATGAAGGACACTCATGGGGTAACTGGAGAGCATTATTGGACGAACCATTATTATGGTTTTTCGGAAAATAATAATCATAAACTTTACTTATTAAATTGAATTTCAAGGAATTATTAACAGAAACAATAAAATATAAAATCAAAAAATCATGTTAAAGGAAAAAGTAATTGTCATCACCGGTGCTTCCAGTGGAATTGGAGAAGCTACTGCACGTTTATTAGCAAAAGAAAACACCAAATTAGTACTTATGGCACGCCGTGAAGATCGCTTGCAGCTTCTGGCAAAGGATATCTTGGCGGCAGGCTCTGAAGCCTTAGTTTTAAAAGTAGATGTGACTGACCGACAAGCGGTTGCAACAGCTTTTGAAAAGGTTCACGAACATTGGGGACAAGTGGATGTGTTGATTAACAATGCCGGATTAATGCCTGTCTCCTATATGGACAAGCTTAAAATTGACGAATGGGACCGCATGATCGATGTAAATCTCAAAGGATTATTGTATTGTATAGCAGGTGTATTACCCGGAATGAAAGCCAGAAAAAGCGGCCATATCGTAAATATTTCATCTTCGGCAGGGCGTAAAGTATGGCCCGGATTCGCGGTTTATAATGCTACAAAATTTGGCGTTACAGCATTGTCGGAAGCAATGCGAATGGAGCTTACACCTACTACAAATATTAAAGTGTCGGTTATTGAGCCGGGAGCAGTAGCAACCGAATTAAGAAATACCATTACAGACCAAGATATTTTAGATGGATTTGATAAACATCCGGTGACTCCACTTCAGGCAATTGATATTGCCAATGCTATCAAGTATGCCATTTCACAGCCTGAGCACGTAAATGTGAATGAAGTTTGGGTGATGCCTGCAGCACAACGCTAGAAGACGTGAATTTATTGACGTCTCTTTAAATTTCTGTTTCCAGATTCAGCTTGTCTTTAAATAAAGTCAAAGCCGGATTATGTGCTGCCATCTTCTGAAATTTCTCGCTGTCAAGATAAGGGGTTTGATCGGCCACAATTTCTAAAACATTTGGATGCAGCGTAATCCGTGTATTTTGTAATTCAGCTTTGAGATAATCCAAGAAGGCATTTACATTTATTTTATCATTAAAGATGATGGAGTTTGGCACATCGAAGTGAATCTCAAAGTTTTCTTTCAAAACCGGTTCATATCTCACTACCGCAGATGCAAAACTTGGAGATATGCTTTCATATGCCTCCGCAAATGACATCCATACCTTTGATAATTGTTCATTTGTAAATTCTGTTGCAATATCTTTTTCTTCCTCGATAACAGCTTCTTTTTCCAGGCTTGCCGAAATAGAAATAGTACGAGCAGCAGAAGGCTTCGCTTGTGTTACAGGACGTTCAACTTTTTGTGTGCCAGAAGCTTCCATCGGAACATCCGCTTCCCTAACTAGTGATGGAGATGGCTCGGATACCACCGACCGTTTTGGGATTTCCACCTTTTCAGTCTCTGCTCCTGCCTGAGGCAGATTGGATTTAGGAGTAGTGGCAGAGGTAGCACTTAATTCTACAGGCTTAGCAAGCCTTTTAGGCTGTGATGTCGGCTGTGGACCATCGCTTAGACCACTAATTTGAAGTAATGTGAGTTCTAAGAGTAAACGTTTATTACTACTTCGAGCATAATTTAAATCACATTGAGTTGTCAGACTTAATGCATTAATTAAAAAGTTCGGGCTACATACTGCAGCTTGTGAAGCATAACGTTCACGTAATGAACTGCTTACTTCCAGAAGCTGAACAGTTTGCGGATCAGTGCTTACAAGTAGATTCCTAAAATGACTACTGAGCCCATTTAAAAAATGCTGCCCGTCAAAACCATTATCAATCACTTCGTTAAGCAATAATAAGGCATCCGAACTTTGTGCATTTAATAAATAATTAGTGACTTGAAAATAATACTCATAATCTAACACATTCAGGTTTTCAATCACATTCTTATAGGTAATTGTATTCCCGGAAAAGCTAACCATTTGGTCAAAAATTGATAAGGCGTCGCGGAGAGCTCCATCAGCTTTTTGTGCGATAATATCCAATGCTTCGGCTTCGGCTTCTACTCCTTCTTGTTCGGCAACATACTGAAGGTGTCGCTTGATATCCTCAATGGTAATACGCTTAAAATCAAATATTTGACAACGCGACAAAATCGTTGGGATAATTTTATGCTTTTCAGTTGTCGCTAAAATAAACTTCGCATAAGCCGGAGGCTCTTCTAAGGTTTTCAAAAAGGCATTAAAAGCAGCTGATGAAAGCATGTGCACCTCGTCAATGATATATATCTTATACTTCCCAACCTGAGGCGGAATACGTACCTGATCAACCAAATTTCGAATATCATCCACTGAATTATTGGAAGCTGCATCCAATTCATGAATGTTAAACGAAGCTGAATTTCGAAAAGAAACACATGATTCACATTCATCACATGCCTCATAATCAGCAGTGGGATTCATGCAATTAATCGTTTTTGCCATGATACGGGCACAAGTTGTTTTACCAACTCCACGAGGTCCGGTAAATAAAAATGCCTGCGCCAACATATTGTTGCGAATTGCATTTTTTAAAGTCGAAGTAATTGCATCCTGTCCTACAACCATATCAAAAGTTGCAGGGCGATATTTGCGAGCAGAAACAATAAAGTTATCCATAAAGCATTGCCTGTTGATGCGTCAAAATTACTAAAATTTAAGCAATTTGAGCTCTAAAATTATTGAGTCTGCTTAATTTATGAATTTAATTTTTATCCTTATTCAAGAGATTTTCTTTCAATAGATTTGTTGAGTCATGCTCTTTCCATTTAACAAGCATATTTCCGAATCCGCATTTATGGCGTTATATTTGCAAATTAAAAACTGATAATGGAATCGAAAATGAAAAACCCGCTACATGAACAGGTTTTTGAAGTATTAAATAAGCTAGACATCCCTTTTGAGGTTATTTATCATCCTCCCACCCCCACTATTGAAGAAGCACTGCTGTATTGGGAGGATTTGGAAGCCGTACATTGCAAAAATTTATTTTTCCGAAACCACAAAGGTAACCGGCATTATTTAGTGATTTTTCATTGCATGCAACAACTGAATATTCGAGATTTGGAGCAGCGTTTAAAACAAGGGAAACTTACATTTGCATCTCCAAAAAGAATGGAAAAGTATTTAGGTCTTAAACCCGGAAGCGTAACCCCATTTGGGCTTATTAATGACCAAGAAAAGCATGTGTATCTTTTCATTGACGAAGAATTATTAAAAGCCAAACGCCTCAGCTTTCATCCCAACGACAATACAGCAAGCTTAAGCATTGCTACCGAAGATTTTGTGCGCTTTTTGGATGCAATGGGAAATGGATATAGCTTTTTGAAACTGTATGATAGTGAGGAATCAGACAATACCGAAAATTAAGCGATTCTTATTCACCCAAAACAGAAAAACCATCCTGCTCAATCCATGAATTGGTGAATCATGCAGGTTATAATGCTTCTACCCTACGCTCCGCATTTTTAATGACGACATTGGCACTGTTTTGTGCCTCCACTTGAAGCTTTTGAATCCGTTTGTCAGCTTGAAACTCTAAATCAGCAATTGTTGCTTCCGCTTTATTTTGTAGTTTTTTAGCAGCTTCTTTAGCCAATCTTTCAGCAATCGGACCTTTAGCTTTTGCCTCATCAATAAGCTTTTGAGCCTGTTTGTCAGTTTCTTCTCGTAGCTTAGATGCAGCTTTAGCCGTCTCTTGTCGAATTGCTGCCGCTTTGGCATCTACTGCTTCCATGATTTTACGTGCCTGCTGCTCAGCTTCCTCCATAATTTTGGCAGCTTCTTCGCTTAGTCTTTTCCGGATTTCTTCCTTTTGCTTTTCGAGCTCTTCACGGGCAAGGCGTTCTAAATCATCTTTTAAGTTTGAAGCAAAGTCTTCATAATCAATATGTACCTTGGGCGCAGTTACAGTGCCTTTAATACCTGCTTTAATTTGTACCGTCTTTCCTACATTCAAAGGAATGCCTTTTGCTTTTGCTTCATCAATAATCTTTAGAATTCCGTTTTTTATGTCCGCACCCAACATATCATAAGGAAGTTGGAACAATAAATCGTAATCCAAACTTTGATCAAAGCCGATACTACCGCCTATACGCACATCTGAATTGGCATAAGTCAAATCAAAAGGATTTTGATACAATCGACCATTGATAATTTCAAACTGGAGATTTAATCCATCTGTCACAATACGCTTCAACTCATCATTTCCCAACAAAGAGCCTATCATATCCATTGATTGTATGCCGTCAACCCGAATTTGACTTGATGACAAGCCTCCTAATCCTTGAAGGCTTTCAAAAACGGGATTTAACTGCTCGTCAAGCCGTCCTTTAAGTGAAAAATTCGCAGAAAAACTCCCACTGGTATGCGCGGCAACAGGCGCAGCAGCGCGGAATAATCCAATTGTTTCATAGGCAAGCGGGATATCAAAACCGGAAATAGAAAAATCCAGATTAATCAAAGGTGATTCCGGAGATACTGCATCAAATAAACCGGAAAGTTGAACAAAGCCACCCAATAAATTGGCTTTCATGGGAGCAAAACTTAAAACCTTATCTACATAATGTAATTTGGCAGTGATGTCCTTTAAATGATAGTTTTCATAAGTCAAATTATCTATTTCAGCCGTAAAGTTTAAATCTATCCGCTCAGGAAACTCGGGTAGTATGGTGGTTGAAGTATCATGTAGCATAGCTGAAGCGGGGTTTGCAGAAGCATATTGCAAAACCTCTTGTAAATCAATATTTGCAGAGCTGAGTTGCAAGTCACCGTGCAGGATGCCGTCCTTCAAGAAATAGCCCAAATAATCATGTAATATCCCACTAAAACTAAAGTTTGTATTGCCAAAACCAAAATCTTCCACTGCAGCAGAAACAAAATCCGGTGAAAACTCCAAGACGGCCTTCTTTAGCTCCAGCTCCGTATTCAAAGGCGAATAATATGATTTAAAATCACGAATATCGGCAATGCCGGCAGCTTCAATACTTTCGTAACGCCCTTGCTCAATATCTGACATACGCGATTTAAGCGCAAGATTCAAATCCAATTCACCACCTAAATCCTTTAAAGCCTTATCCGGTATAAAAGATGCAAGCTGCTCCAAAAACAGCCCCCCCTTCATAGATGCCGAAAATTGTGGGTCACTTATTGGATTACGTATAAGTAGCGCAGTTTCAAACGCAACATCATTCAAATGAAACCTCAAAGGATGTATATCAATCAAGGTTTGATCCAAATTCCCATTTTGATTTACAACTGCAAGTTTAAATTCAATATTTTCAAGTCGCTCTTTGACATTTTGATATCCAATCTGCCCATTATCCACAGCTAACAATATGTCAAATGCCGGAAAACTATCTTCTCCATATTCACCTGCCATAATCATTTTAAGTGCAAAATCTCCGGATGCCTGCATTTCTTTATAATCTTTCAAATATGCAGCTGGCAGCAAAGACAAAAACTGCTTAAAATTAGATTTTGGAGCTTCCACAGTAAAATTCATGCCGATATTATCGTCGGGAAAACTGAAGTCGCCCGTAAAATCCAAGTCCATTTCATTCAGTTTCAGACTATTGGTTTTAATTTTATATATATCGTTTTCAAAATCTGCATCGATGATTAGCTCAGCAACAGCTTGAACAGCATTCAGCAATGTATAGGATTCGTAGGCTGTAGAAACGCTAGAAGATGTAAGCTTTGCCAATAAATTTGCTTTATCAGCCTGTACATCACCCCGGATTAAGCCATTCAACTCATCTAAGCTCAAAAAATATACAAGTTCTCTATCAGTATAAACCGCAGTACCATTTTTGATTGCAATTGATTGAAAGTTTAAAGTAAAGTTTTCTGTATCAGCTGTGTGGTCTTCAATTTCTGTTGAAGATTCAGGAATGATATCCCAATTATAGTGTCCTTCCTCATTAATTAATAAATTAAGAAAAGGCTCATTTAATCGAATTTTCTTAATCGAGTACGGGCTACCTTTAAAAACGCTTAAAAAGTCGAGACTTAAATTAAACTGAGTGGCATAAAGCAAGGTGTCGTTTTCAAAAACATCTTTTCCCATGATTGAAAAATCACGCAATCGAAGGTTAAAGTCAGGGAAACTGCTTAGCAGACTTAGTTGGGAAGATGAGAAATCAATGGTAGCATTCAAGTTTTTATTTATTTCTTCTTTTACAAGTATAGTAATTTTTTCATGAAATAAATAAGGCACGGTAAACAGTAGTGCCACTATAACCACAAATGCTGCAAGAAAAATTTTTAAAAATCTCATGATTTATTTTATTGATATATTTTTTGTCTCAAATAATGATCCAATGCCACTAATGCAGCCATTGCTTCTACAATAACCACTGCACGCGGAACTACTGACACATCGTGGCGTCCTTTGCCTTTCATAATTACTGTATTCCCTTCTCTATCAACCGTTTGTTGCTCTTTCATTAATGTTGCCACTGCTTTAAATGCCACATTAAAATATACATCTGCACCATTTGTGATACCACCTTGTACCCCACCGGAATTATTTGTCAAGGTTTTAATCACTCCTCCTTCTGAGATGAAACGGTCATTTTGCGTGCTGCCTCTTTCTCGTACACCGGCAAAACCACTTCCATATTCAAAAGCTTTTACAGCATTAATACTAAGCATTGCCTTTGCAAGGTCAGCATGAAACTTATCAAAAACCGGAGCTCCCAATCCCACCGGAAGCCCATTAATATGGCATTTTATAATACCACCCAAGGTGTCTCCTTCTTTTTTTACTTCTTCAATCAATTTTTGCATTGCCGCAGAAGTTTGTTCATCCGGGCAGCGAACGATTGATTTTTCCACACTTTCAAATGATGGTATTTCAGATGATTCGGGCATTTCTATTGGACCAATGGCTTTTACATAAGCTTGAATATTGATATTTTTTTCTTTCAAATAAGTTTTTGCAATCGCGCCTGCCACTACACGCGCAATCGTTTCTCTTGCAGACGACCGCCCTCCGCCCCTATGTTCGCGTATGCCATATTTAGATTGGTAGGTAAAGTCGGCATGTGAGGGACGGTAAACATCTTTTATATGCTGATAGTCTCCCGATTTTTGATCTTTGTTCCAGACCACAAAAGCCAGTGGAGTACCGGTAGTAAGTCCATCCATTATACCGGATAAAAACTCAACCTTATCCTCTTCCTGACGAGGGCTTGATAAAGAGGATTGACCGGGTCTTCTGCGGTTTAATTCGGATTGAATAAACTCAAAATCAAGCTTTAAACCCGGCGGGCATCCGTCAATAACCCCACCAATCGCCTTCCCATGCGATTCACCAAAGGAGCTGAGGCGAAAAATTTCACCAAAGGTATTTGCAGCCATTGTTATATGATTTTTATATTAAAAAAAGTACTAAGAAAATTAGGTGTATTCATTTGATAAATTAATGTCAATTGAATGATTTAAAAAGAAAAATGCAGCTTTTTCTTTCAGAATGTAAAGATAAAGGTATTTTTACAGTAAATTTTAAATTATTACAGGATGCGACAGTATTTATTATTGGCTTTTATAATCGTTTTTGGATTTCAGCTACATGCACAACCCTATAATAAAGCAGAAAAAAAATTAATTAAGACTGGTAAATCAACTGAAAAGATGTCAGTTATTCTTGTTACCGACAAAGAAGGGGAACGAATTTTACGCACAAAATCAACAGATATCCCCAAAAGGGGAAAGTGCACTACAAAAAAGCTTCGTAAACGTATGTTGGCAACAGTTCAATCTCCCGAACATGCAGGTGTAGGTATTGCCGCACCTCAGCTTGGTGTCAATAGAAATCTTATACTCGTTCAACGTTTCGATAAAGAGAATAAGCCTTTTGAAGCATATCTGAATCCTGAAATAATTGCTAAAGGTGATTCCTTAGTTGGTGGTGAAGAAGGTTGTTTATCAATCCCTTATGTTCGTGGCTCGGTGATGCGCTTTCAGGAAATCACCATTCGATATCAAGACCGCAACTTTAAATGGAAAGAAGAAACCGTAACAGATTATACTGCACGCATCTTCCAGCACGAAATTGACCACCTTCGTGGGAGATTATTTACCGATTATTTACGCTACGACTAATAAGAAGTAAGTCTAACGTCTTCTATCCAAACGATTTAAGGCATCAATTGCCAGTTGGTAATTCGTTTCGCGCTCCAATACTTCATTGTAAATATCTCTTGCCGTGGAATAACGTCCCAGCTCTTCCAAAGCTCTTCCTTTATTATACAAGGCATCAATATAGTTTGGATCGCTTAATAAAGCTTCATCAAAATATTCAATGGCTTTTGTAAAATCTTCTTCGTAAACCAAATAAACATAGCCAATATTGAAATTAATAAACTTATTATTTGGTGCTATTAAAAGTAGGCTATCGTAGTGTGCAAGGGCTTCATGCCATTCTTCATTATCTTGTAAAAACAAAGCCAATTCATAACGAGACTGCACTCTTTCCGGATACATTTGAATGGCACGCTTGTAATATAATGCTGCCAATTCATTGGATTGTGCGGCATAAATCTTACCCAATTGCATCATAGGGTCATAAAACTCTTCATCTTGATCCAAAGCTAATTGAAGGTTTTTTAATGCCGAAAGCGTATCTTGTCGGGCAAGAAAAATAATCCCACGTACATAATATGCCTCCGGATTGTAGGAACTCAGATTTAAGGCTTTATCCGTAAATCCAAGCGCCATTGTAATATTTTCCGTTAAAAGGTTTAGTTCGGCAAGCTTTACATAAGGCTTGGGGTCATCAGGACTGAGCTCCGACGCTTTTAACAATGCTGTTTGTACATTGTCCGTTTGATCCATCACATAATAAACTTCGGCAAGTGTCAAAAATATTTCTGCATTTGCAGGGTCCCACTCAAGTGCATGAGATACATCCAACAAAGCTTTATCGGGCATTCCTAACTGCAAATAAAGCATAGCCCGCTGATTATAAAGTTCAGCATTCGTACTGTCTTTCATCAGCTCAGCATTTAATAAATCCAGTGGCGATTGCATTGAAACATCTTGCTCAGATTCATTTTCGATTGGTGAAGTATTACATGAAATAACTCCAAGTAATATAAAGCTAATCAGCCAGATATATTTTATTTTCATAATGCTTTATCTAAGGAAGAAAAAACCGCCAAATAAAAATTATTGGCGGCTTGAATATATTTTAGAATGAACCTATTCTTGTTTTAAAACTTCAATGATTTTTGTTTCCAGCTCTTCGGATAACTCAGGATTTTCGCTGATAAGATTTTTCACTGCTTCTCTACCTTGTCCCAATCTCGTTTCTCCATAGCTGAACCATGAACCGCTTTTTTTAATGATTCCATGGTCAACTCCCAGGTCGATAATCTCCCCTACTTTGGAAATCCCTTCACCATACACAATATCAAATTCAGCCTTCTTAAATGGTGGTGCCACCTTATTTTTAACTACACGTACGCGTGCCCTGTTACCACTAATTTCATCCCCGTCTTTTATTTGGCTTATCTTACGAATATCCAAACGTACCGAGCTATAAAATTTCAATGCATTACCACCGGTCGTTGTCTCAGGATTACCAAACATAATGCCAATCTTTTCACGCAACTGATTAATAAATATACATACAGCTCCTGTTTTACTAATGGTAGCGGTCAGCTTCCTTAAAGCTTGTGACATTAATCTAGCTTGTAGTCCCATTTTTGAATCGCCCATCTCCCCTTCTATTTCACTTTTTGGGGTTAGGGCTGCAACCGAGTCAATCACGATCACATCAATAGCGCCTGAGCGAATAAGGTTTTCAGTAATTTCAAGCGCTTGTTCGCCATAATCAGGCTGAGAAATAAGCAGATTTTGAATATCTACACCCAGCTTTGCAGCATAAAAGCGATCAAAGGCGTGTTCCGCATCAATGAATGCAGCAATCCCGCCTTGCTTTTGAGCTTCGGCTATAACATGCAAAGCCAAAGTGGTTTTTCCGGAGCTTTCCGGACCGTAAATTTCAACTACACGTCCTTTTGGCAAGCCTCCCACGCCTAAAGCATGGTCGAGTGCAATGGAGCCGGTGGAAATAGAATCTATCTTTTCCACTGCATCATCGCCGAGTTTCATAACACTGCCTTTACCATAGGTTTTTTCAATATTGCCTAAAGTGGATTCAAGTGCCTTAAGTTTTTCAAGGCGGAGTTTATCAAGTTGATTTTTAGCTTTTTCTGTTGTCATGGCTTATTTATTATAGAGTTTAAATATCTGATTGGCGTGGTCGTTTGTTTTCACTTTTTTAATCACTTCTTCAATGATTCCATTTTCATCAATGATAAAGCTTGTGCGAAACAAGCCTTCGTATTCACGACCGTATAATTTTTTCATGCCCCATACTCCAAAAGCTTTTATAATCTTTAAATCAGGATCGGGAATAAGTGAAAAGGGCAATTGGTATTTTTCTGAAAATTTCTTGTCGGAATCGCCGTTATCCGGACTTATCCCCACAACAGCAAAACCTTGTTGCAACATCAATTCATGATTGTCACGCAGATTACAAGCCTCTTTGGTACAGCCCGGTGTATTATTCTTGGGATAAAAATAAACCACTAGCTTTTTTCCAGCAAAACTGCTGAGTTCAATTGTATTTCCAAACTGATCTATCCCCTTAAAATCAGGGGTTTTATCTCCTTTTTGAAGCATAATAAAATAATTTTAGAAGAGCAAAAATACGTATAATTACCAAAGTATTGCATTGGTAATTTAATTTTGTTTGATAAAGTAGAAGCTCAATCAGCCTTTTTTGTTATTCTTTGCATAATATCGGCAAAAGTCTTTTATGCCACAAGTCTCACACATGGGCGTACGAGCTTTGCACACATATCTTCCATGCAGTATTAGCCAATGATGTGCTTTAGCAATATACTCTTCCGGTATATGCCTCACTAATTGTCGCTCCGAGTCCAATGGATTTTTGGCATTCGTAGTGAGCCCAATCCGTTCAGCAACTCGAAAAACATGGGTATCCACAGCCATGGCAGGCTTATTAAAAACTACCGATGCTACAACATTAGCCGTCTTTCGTCCTACCCCGGGTAATTTTTGCAGTTCTTCCACACTGTCCGGAACAATGCCGTTAAAAGTCTCAAGAAGGCTTTTTGCCATTCCCAACAAATGCTTTGCTTTATTATTTGGGTACGAACAGCTGGCGATTAAGCTGAATACTTCTTCTTGGCTTGCTTCAGCAAGTACATTCGGATTAGGAAATCGGTCAAAAAAAGCCGGCGTAATCATATTTACACGTTTGTCGGTGCATTGAGCAGACAATATGGTAGCAACTAACAACTCATATGGTGAATTGTAATGCAATTCCGTTTCGGCAACAGGCATGTTTTCCGAAAAATAATCGATAAAACGTGTAAAGCGTTCTTTCTTGGTCACAACAGTCCGTATTGAATTTATTTGACTGCCAAATTAGCCAAATAATACAACATTTGAAAGCAATAGATAAAACTAATTCGCAAAGTTTTCTATCAGCCCGATATTATCCGTCCTTTTGATATCGATTGTTGCAGCAAATTGTACAATTTGTTTTAAAACAATCGGACTTACATGGGCATCGGAATGATATAACCGCATTGACTGCTTTAGCCTGCGAATAAAACTTTCATCCGGTTTGTTGTAAGTTGAAAATGAATTAGATTGCGTAAAGTCTTGTTTCATAAGCAGAATTTTAATTAAATGCAACAACTAAACGCCACATTAAATCAATTTAGTATACAAATCTATTTTATTTTTCAATTCCTTCGCTAGACTCCTTCAATTGTGCTTTTGCGTAAAATCAATTTGCTTTTTTAGTATTTTTGTAAACACTAAAGCCTTTAAATTTGATTCACTATGTCAAAAGAACCTTCACAACAAGAAATACGCATTGCTTTTATCCTCGAATTATATGATGTAATCGATAAAAAACGTCAAGCGATTGATTTTATTCGTTCGCACGAAAAAGAAATCGATTCTGTGAGCGGGCAAGATATCATCATCGCAGTAGACCGCCTTGTAAAACTGGATATTCCCATGCCCACATTAAAGCAAAATATCAATAAGCTTTTAAATGTCTTGGGACTTAGAGTAAAATCCATGCCCATCCCTGAAGCAGAGGAAGGTAGTTTGATGCATGCCTTACTACACAACTATCAAATTCTGAACACACAATTGAAGGAAATGCGACCTTTAATTAAACAGTTAAATGATTTCACTGAAGATGAAACATTGAGGGCTGATATCCTGAGGCGAACAAAACGAATTCATGAATTCATTTCATTTTATGAAATCAAAGAAAATGTATTATTTCCGCTAATGGAAAAGCATTACCCAGACTTTCATTGCGTTACAGTAATGTGGTCATTTCACGATGATATTGGTCGTAACTTAAAGCTATCTATAGAACTGCTAGAAAACAAAGTATTTGATTTAAAGCGCTTTAACCGAAGTATTGCGGATGTTTACTTCAATATACATGCAATTTGGTTACGTGATATCCATATATTATTCCCTGAAATGATGCGCTGCATCCCACAAATGCAAACAACAGAATTATTGAATGAATGCATTGAAATGGGGTTTCCGTATTTTAATCCGAAAAGCAAAACAAACAATGAAACAAAAAGCCCTTTACAGATGGATGGAAAAATAAATCTTGAGACCGGAAGTTTATCTGCCGAGCAAATTATGCATTTATTCAAGCACTTACCTGTAGATATTACCTATGTAGATGCGAATGACAAAGTTTGTTTCTTTTCTGATCCGCCACATCGTATTTTTCCACGCTCGAAAGCTGTTATCGGGCGTGATGTACACAAATGCCATCCACCGGAAAGTGTCCATATAGTCGAACAAATTGTTGAATCTTTCCGTGAAGGACGAAAAAACGAAGCTTCGTTTTGGATTACTATGCGTGGCAGAAGAATATTAATTCAATATTTCGCTCTACGCAATAAGCAAGGTGAATATCAAGGAGTTATAGAGGTGAGCCAAGATATTACAGAAATACAAAAGCTTGAAGGTGAACAACGTTTGTTAAGCTGGGAGGATTAGGCACGTATTTTTTGATTCAGCCTATTTCAAATACACCATGATCATTGAGTCGGGAAACAATAATTCATTTTGGGATGGTAATCAGAAAAGGATTTTTATTCTTTACTATAGCTGCATAGCAACGAATTTACTCTAAAAATAAAGGGCTGCTTCATAAATCCGCAGCCCTTTAAAACGATTATTTCATTTTCAAAAAAGCTAAATTGCTTTTTCGTGATGATTCAATCAAAGAAATAAGATTAGTTTTTCAACAAAATATCGTTAATCACTTCCACTAAGGTTTCTTTGGGTAATGCACCCATTGCCATTTGAGGTTGTCCGTCTTTGGGACAAAACAGCAATGAAGGAATACTGCGAATACCAAAAGCAGCAGCTAATTCAGTTTCTGATTCTGTATCAATTTTATAAATATTGATTTTTCCTTCAAATTCTTTTGAAAGTTCATCCAATATTGGAGCCACAATTTTACAAGGCTGACACCAATCAGCATAAAAATCGATAAGACAAGGTAAATCACCTTCAAATTTCCAATCTTTATTTTGTTCGTAGTTAAAGACTTTTTCTAAAAAAGTATCTTTTGTTAAATGTTCTACCATAATGTAAATAAAATGTCAGGGTTTATATAATTATTTATTTATCCAACAATTGTTCTTCAATAACTTTCACATACATTTCTTCTGTCAAAGCACCTGCCTGCATCATTGGTTTTCCGTTTACGGGTGTAAATAATACGGAAGGAATGCTTCGTACTTGGAAAACGCCTGCAAGACGCTGCTCTTTATCTACGTCAATTTTGTAGATTTTAAGCTTTCCGGCATATTCTTCTGCCAATTTGTCCATTATTGGAGCAATTTTACGACATGGTGCACACCAATCGGCATAAAAGTCGATAATGGCAGGTACATCACCTTCATAAATCCAGTTTTGAGGACTTGCTTCAAAATTCCACACCTTTTCCAAAAATGTATCATATGTTAAGTATTCAACCTTGCCTTGCTTTTGAGCCATTGCAGTAGCTTTATTGTCGCCGGTTTGCTTTCCGGTAGTGTTGCTGCATCCTGTTGCCATAACTAAGACGGCCGCAGTGATAAGTAGTGCATTTCTAATCATTGTTATTGAAATTTGTTTTAAAAAGTTGCAAATATATAATAAATCGCTTTAATATCACTAAATTTGGTATTTTTGCTTCAAATACTGTACCACAATTTAATTTTAAGCCATTTATGACAAAAAACTTGCCAAAAGTACATGAAAAACCTGCCAGTCAGGAGGAAATGCTGCTAGAATTTTTGGCTGACAGCAAATGGAGTGATGGTTTTGTATGTAGAAAATGTGGCAATACAAATTATTGTAAGGGCAAAAAACCGTTTTCACGCCGTTGCACCCGATGCAAATCTGAGGAATCGGCTACAGCCCACACCTTGTTTCATCATTGCAAGATACCTTTATTAGAAGCCTTTGAAATCGTACGAACAGTTTGTTGCAATCCGGATGTATCCACTTATGAGTTAAGCAGACAACAAGGCAAACGCCAAATGACCTGTTGGAAATTCAAAACAAAGGTGCTTGAGTGTAAAAAAGATGAAAAAAAGGCAGCTTTTTTGAGTGAGCTCGTAAAACTGCCTGTAATTTTTGAATAAATTCTGCCTTATTTAGGCAACATCCTATTTCACCAATAATTTCACAGATTGAATACTTTGCCCATCAAAGGCGCGAACACTGTAAACACCGGCAGCCAACTCATTCACTGGAATGGTTACAGTTGCTGCAGCTGCATTCATGTATTTAACTGTTTCACCTTGTAAATTAATCACCTCTACTGATTTAAGCCCCGGCAAGCTAATGGTAATATGCTCATTTGCCGGATTAGGAAACAGTTTCAAGTCAAAGCTTTGCATTTTATGTGGAAGGGCAGTTAAATTACCCTCTTCATATTCGAAAATATAATCGCATATATAAACCAGTGTCCAGTTCGCATCTGCCATCTCATAACTATATGACAAGGGGCGATTTCTATATTGTGGGAAATTACTGTATAAAGGCTCAATATGCTGGGGCATTACAACATCTTCAATATCGGTTTCCATATCATAGCTGTAGATCAATCGACTGCCCGGAAGCGAACCGGAATAGAATATCTGTGTTTCACAATTGCCGACTTCATCAAATGTATATCCCATCTTTTCCTTCAATGCCCAGTTGGCGACCATCCAGTAAAAATAATTTTTAAAGGTACAATTGCCATGTGAATCGTATTCATATGTAACTCGCGAAGAGTTTTCCCAGAAATTGCCCCATCTCATTTCCATAATTTCTTCCGTACGTTTTCCGCTCGCATCATAAAAATAATTCGCCCGCTCAAATAAATCGCCATCAAGGTACATTTCATGATAGACCAGCTGATTCAACTCATTGTAGCTATAATGATAAACTCCGTGAAGTTCAAATACTCCTTCAAAGCTATTATAATTGGAACGCGAAATCCGATTATCGTTTTCGTCGTAAGTATATTCAATATAGTAAACATGACGCCAGTATCCATCAATTTTCTGATGCACATCGGTTCGGATGATATTCCCCCTTTGGTCATAACTTAATGAGTCGATGAGTTCGAGCGGTCCCCAACCATCGATCGAAATGGTTTTATACCAAAGCAATAGTCCGTCATCTCCGTAATAAAAATCAATAAATCCTTCTCCATCAGAGGATTCAATATTGTCAAGCCTGTATTTAAAGTCCTGAGCTCCAACGATAAATGCAGCTGATAGTGCAAGCATTAACAGAAATATTCTTTTCATAATTCTATCTTTGATTTAAAGTAAAATAAATGATTTGAAATCTTTGACAAAGATAAATAACAACATGCAAAGAATGATTCCAAATTAAAGCCGAGCACTAAATTCCGGGCAAGCCTAAAAATTTAGTGTAGATCTATAAATAAGGTTTGGAAGACATAAGTTGGTTGGTCAAAATCAGTATTCAGCAATAAAAAAACACTGCACGATTTTCGAGCAGTGTTTTTTAGCAGAGTTTGGCGGAGGAAGAGGGATTCGAACCCCCGGAGGCTTGCACCTCAACGGTTTTCAAGACCGCCGCATTCGACCACTCTGCCATTCCTCCGCTGCAAAAATACAATTTTTTCCATTCCTGCAAATAGTAAAATGAAATTCTATGCATTTATAGATATTTTATTTTTATTTAATCACAAAATTTTAATGCCAAAATCCTTAAATTGAGTGGTTATGGGCAATCAAATTCAGCATTTAATTTTTTAAAATTAAATTCATGAATTAAGCAGGTTATGTTTGCTCATTCTTTATGATTAAATTTGCAATGATTTGTAAACGAAACAAAATGAAAAAAATAATTCTTATTCTAGTTGTATTAGGTATTCATCTACTATCGTTCGCTCAGGAAGACAAGAGCTTGTCTGCATTTTTATCCTATGGCACATTTACTGTCCCGGGTGAAGAATCCTATATCGAAACCTATTTAGCAGTGGATGCATATAGTGTGGTTTTTAGCCCTGTTGAAGACGACAAATTTCAGGCTAATATCGAGGTAACCATTATATTTAGTCAAAATGATACTGTACGTAATTTTGCCAAATATTTGTTACATAGTCCTCTGGTTGACAGTCCCGAAGAGACAAATTTCGGCATATTGGATCAACAGCGTTTTTCTTTGGAAGACGGCGAGTATATCATGGAGGTGGAAATTTCCGATTTAAACAATAAAGAGGCACCTTCATTTTCTACGGAAGAGCTAATCACATTGGATTTTAACAAAAACGAGATTCAAGTTTCAGCAATTCAACTACTTGAACGTTATACTCCTACAAAAACTCCAAGCATAATCAGCAAAAACGGCTACGATTTAATCCCAATGGTATATGCTTTTTTCCCAACATCTGTTTCCAAATTGCAGTTTTATACCGAGATTTATTATTCTGACCTTATTTTGGGTGAAGAAAACAGGTTTTTGGTCACATATTATATTGAATCATATGAAAACTTGAGCTTAATGAATGGATTTTTATTCAGGAAGCGCATGGAAGCACGTCCGGTAAATGTACTCATGAGTTCAATCGATATCAGTAAGTTGCCTTCAGGGAATTACTATTTAACAGTTGAAGTACGTAATCAAACGAATGAAATCCTTACTACAAATAAAATCTTCTTTCAGCGCAGTAATCCGGCTGTGGAACATCAGCTGACCGATATTTCATCCATCAACACTGACAATACTTTTGTGAGATATTATCAAGATACGGATACGCTGGCTATGTATTTAAATTGTATCGGTCCCATTGCTTCGGAAGCTGAGCGCGATTATGCACATAATTTGGCTTTAACCGGTGATTTACAAACTATGCAGCGCTTTTTCTTTAACTTTTGGCAAAAACGTAATCACAGCAATCCCGAAAAGGAATGGCTAGACTATTTTGAAGAAGTCAAAAAAGTAAATTACACCTATAAAACCATTAGCAAACCCGGCTATGCTTCCGATCGCGGAAGGGTTTATTTAAAATATGGCGCGCCGGATCAAATGGCTGAAAGCCATAGTGAGCCCGGGGCGTATCCTTATGAAATCTGGCATTACTATTCCTTGGGAACCCAACGTAATAAGCGCTTTGTTTTTGTTACCAAAGATATAGTCACAAATGATTTTGTACTCGTTCACTCCGATGCGATAGGCGAACTGGCTAACTATCGTTGGCAACTGGATATTTATAAACGTACCTGGGACCCGAATAATATTGACCAAACCGGTCCGGAAGATACCTTTGGTAATCGTGCTCTGGATTTTTATACCAATCCACGATAATATTTAGCACCGGAATTAGCAATGTAATTAATGAAAGTTATTAAAAAGCTGCTTTTATCCTTGTTTGGCATTTTGGCGAAGCTGTTAGCTATCATGCCTCGGAAATTGTTTTACCTTTTTTCTAACTTTATTGCCTGGAATTTATACATCATTTTCGGATATCGATTAAAAGTTGTTAAAACGAATCTCAGAAATAGCTTTCCGGAAAAGTCGGAGGCCGAAATAAAAAAAATAACTGCTGCTTTTTACCGTAATTTAAGCGATACCATCTTGGAAACCATTGCCTTGTATAAGCAATCGGCTAAATCAATGAATAAAATGGTCCATATTTTAAATCCGGAGCTAATCCAAGAGGTTCATGATTCGGGCAAAAGCGTCTTTTTTGCTATCGGACATACTGCAAACTGGGAATTACTCGCATCTTATCTTTCAATAAATCAGCCTTTTGCATTAAGTGCTATCTACAAAAAGCTATCTGATGACAATTCGGATGCATTGATGAAACGACTTCGGCAAAGATTTGGCAAGCTTGAACTATTTGAATCTAAGTCTGCATACAAAAATCTTTTGGCAAAGAAAACACAACAGCAGGCTGTATTGATTCTCGGCGATCAGACGCCACTTAAAAGAGACAGCCATTTTTGGATGAAATTTTTAAATCAGGATACCTCCTTTTTTATAGGACTTGAACGTATGGCTTCTAAATTGGATTATGCGGTGATTTATCTTGAATTTTGCAGGCTTGCCAGAGGGAGTTATAGTTTAAAAGCCATAGAAATTTGCCGAGAATGTACTAACTTGCCGGACAATTCCATAACTTTGCAATATGCACAGCTGTTAGAAAAGACTATTCACGCAAGGCCTGATGCTTGGCTTTGGAGTCATAAGCGATGGAAACATAAACCAAATAAATCCTAAAGTGAAAAAGGAAATTGCCATAGTCATTCTTAATTATAACGGGAAACGGTTTTTAGAGCGTTTCCTTGCTGATGTGATTGAAAAGAGTGAACCTTTAGGTGAGGTTATTATTGCCGACAATGCTTCTACCGACGATTCAATAGAGTATCTGAGGGAGTTTTTCCCAACGACGCAACTTATCTTATTAGACAAGAATTATGGCTTTGCCGGCGGATATAATCGTGCATTGGCACAGCTTACACATGAATATTTTGTACTGCTTAATTCAGATATTGAAGTATCTGACAACTGGCTCACACCACTTTACGAGCTCATGAAATCAAATGTAAATATTGCAGCTTGCCAACCCAAATTACTATCATTTGCCGATAATGCTTATTTTGAATATGCAGGTGCTGCTGGAGGTTTCATCGATAAATTCGGCTATCCATTCTGTCGCGGCAGGCTTTTTCAACATATTGAGAAAGATAATGGGCAATATGATGAGCAAATAGAGGTTTTCTGGGCTAGTGGCGCCTGTATGATGGTGCGTGCTGAGGTTTACCGTCAATTGGAAGGCTTAGATGAGCATTTCTTTGCGCATATGGAGGAAATCGATTTCTGCTGGAGAGCAAAAATCTTGAATTATAAAATCATGTATTGTCCCAATTCACAGGTTTACCATATTGGAGGGGGTACATTGCCAAAACTTTCGCCACGAAAGACATATTTGAATTTCCGTAACAACTTGAGCATGTTATATAAAAACCTGCCATCGCGGTTTTTACTATCTACTATTTTCTTGCGCTTAATATTGGATGGAATAGCAAGTCTTAAATTCCTATTGGATGGCGGGATTAGAGATTTCTTTGCTGTAATTCGTGCTCATTTTCACTTTTATCGCAGATTACCACAATTGCATAAACAACGCAAAAAGATACAGCCAAAAGCTGTTGCGCAAGTCTTTAGAAAAAATCTTGTGGTACAGTATTTTATTCTCCAAAAGCATTTTTTCAGCCAATTGGATTCCAAGCATTTTCGCAAATAAGGCTTAGCTTACTAGGATTAATCTTCATAGAAATGTATTAGCAAATAGCTTAATGCCATTTCATAAACATCTAAGCCAAACCCACTTATAGTACCAATTGCAGCAAAAGCCGTATACGAATGAGCCCGAAATGGCTCGCGGGCAAGTACGTTTGAAAGATGTACCTCGATGACAGGACGTTCGAAGGTTTTGAGCGCATCGGCTATGGCAATCGAGCTATGAGCATACGCACCGGGATTAATAATGATTCCATGGCAGTTTTCCATTTCCTTTTGGATAAAATCAATTAGTGCACCTTCACTATTCGACTGAAAATATATCAGCTCATGTTCCGGATATGCAGCCTGTAAATCTGCAAGAAATGTATCAAAACTAGTATTTCCATAAATTTCGGGCTGCCTGACACCCGTCATATTTAGGTTTGGACCATTGATAACAAGAATGCGCATAAAAAATTCGTTTTTAAGTGACTGTAAAAATAATCTTATTTCTGATTATAAGTTACAAAATCGATGATTCATGATAATGTTAGGGATGACACATTGAATTAAAAGGACAATACTGACAATTTTCAACTTTTTCAGTTTGACTAATTGGAGTGTTCGAATCTAGCAATGTTTCTACCACTGATTTTATTAATTCCGGAATCGCCTCATCTAAATTCATTGTATCGGGATAGTTCATACTCATTAGTCCTTTACTTATTGACCGTAAGCTTAAAACAGAAGCTTTCAAAGGCATGTCTTCGGGCAAATCCAGTGCAGCTCGATTTTGATTTACCAAATAGGTATAAATTGCCAATTGAAGGGCTTTTTCTCTTTTTGGATTTTTAAAATCCTCGAAATCACTTATTTTAACTTCGCTATCTTCAACCTTTCCGGTTTTAAAATCAATAATATTTATTGATTCTATATTTGCATCTATACGATCGATATAGCCATGTAAGTTCACTGCAATATTTTCAAATTGAAGAGTGTGACTTATTTTATTTTCCAATGAAATAAGTCTAATTTCTTCCTGATTAATTCGTTTGTTTAATTCAAATTCAACGACTCTTTCCACAAAGCGCTTTGCTATTTCAAACGCAAGTTTATTATATGCATGGCCGGTATATCCTCCCGGATATTCATCATTAAAAACCTTCTCCACCATAGACGGAGTATTAGCCTTAATAGTTTCTAAAATATCTTCCGAAATAATATCATTCACATAGGGTTCATACAAGTTTTCAAGTGAATTGTGTACAACTGTTCCGAGAATATTCATAGGAATAGCATCATCAGGCGCTCGAAATTCTTCAATGCCCAAGACTTTCATCAGATAAAACCGGAGCGGACACTTAAAATACATTGCCAAGGATGATGGAGATAAGCCTCTTTCAAGTTGTGCACGGATTTTCTGTAATACTTTGTCTGTTTTTTCAAAACTTATAACTGATTTCAGCTGCTTTGGAATTGATTTTTGAACATATAGCTCTTCAGAAATTTTTAGCTGTGGATTCAGCCTTTGTAATTCATGTTTCAGTTGCAATAAAAACCGGCTCATTTCTCCCCCACCCAATATATCCGGTTCGGTATTATAATATAGATAAACCTTTGAAGGATAAGATAATAACTGAAAAAAATGAAAAGCATAAATTTGTTGCTTTTCGCTTATTGTGGGCATACCGAATTCACGCCGAATATCGGATGGAATCAAAGAATCTGCAGCCATTGAAGCCGGTAAAATATCTTCGTTTGCAGACAGCAGATGTATTTCCTCAAAATCGAGATTGCGACTTTCGAGCATTCCCATAATTTGCATGCCATTAATCGGTTCTCCTGTCAGGCGCACAGAATATGCCTTTGTCAAATGATTAAAAAGCAAAAAGATTGCTTTAAAATCAATTTTAGAAGTGATTTTTTCCAAAAGATGTGCTAAACGCGAAACTATTTGACGTGCTACAACCAGCTGTTCATAAAGTAGTTGCGATTTTGCTGTTGTGAAATCAATTTTATTGATCGAAATAAATTGAATTAAAAAATCATACAACTGCTCCAAATACGTTGCAGGATTTACATCTGACAGCTTCCATAAAGCATGAATAAATTCTTTCGCCTCCTCAGAAACTTCAGCCGCATATTTTTCCAAATCCTCATAACTTATCATTGTAGTACCGATAGTTAAAAGCTTTTGATGGAATAGATGTAAATCATTATGCAGTGATTTATTGAAAAATAAAGTGGAAAAGCCATTATGAACAATAAGCGTCAAATATTCCAATGGAATGAGATTTCTATTCGCATATTTTTGCCGGAATACAGCAATATTCAACAAATTTTGAATCAAATCATAAAGAGCACCTTGAGTAAAAGGAATACCCATTGTCACGTTAAACTGCTCTATCTCAGTAGGAATTGCATGCAGCAAGGGTACCATCAATTTTTCATCGACCGGTATAACAGCCGTGGATTCATGGCTTCTTGAATTCTGTGCCAGCTTTGAGCCTAAGGCAAAAGTTTGACCAATATTTGATGAAACAGCAATAAATTGTATTTCTTTCTCCGATTCCAATAGCCTGCTGTACATAATATCAGGCTCCAAAGTCGATTTTCTAGCAAAGAAATCTCGTAAACTTGCACCGCCTTCATGTTTTCCAAAATTAGTTTCTTTTATCAGATAATCATCAATATTCCAATAGACTGTTGCTTTGTCAATTTCATGCAATTTTGCAATAATTTCTTCTTCAGCTCGAGTTAATATGCTAAAACCGGCAAAGATTATATTGTTAGATTCAAGTTGTTTCATCAGCTGCTCAGATGACATTTCAGCAAGCTTGCGTACCATAAATCCATAATATGCAAGCTTTTGCTCCTCCATGAAATCAGTAAGTTTTTTATGGTAGTCACCTAATTTTTTAAAAAACCGCAAGTATTGTATTTCATAAGCTGATAAGGGGCTGTCGTCAGGATGCCATCTTTCTATAGCTTTTGCTTCAGAAAGAAAGCTAAACACAGCCTGACTATCAACAAGATAATTATCTACTTCTTCAAAGTCACGAATCATTTGCAAGCCATAAGGCACAAAAGTCGCAAGACTTTCCGGATTGTCAGACTCCATGCTAAAATGGATTTTGAGTAATTCAAAAATCAAATCCGTATTATCAATAAGCTTAAAGCCCGACCAGGAAGAAACTGCTTCTTCAATGCTCAAAATCTGAGGCAACCATGTGGAAGACTCAAGTCTATTAACCAATTGCCTGCGCAAAAACAAGCCCGCACGCCTGTTAGGCAATACAATAATCGTGTCCTTAAGAGATTCCCTAGGGACGCTTAGAACAATTTCTGCTAAACTATCAATGAATTTATCTTGATTTCTCATGGCATTTCCTCTTTTTTAATTTCCGCTTGCAAGCTCAGTAATTGTTCTTCAATCAGCTGGATTTCATCTTGTTTGCCTAAGTCAAACCAATAGCCTTCATTACGCAGCAAGCCTTTCACTTTATGTTTTTCAGCCAAATCTAAATACAGTTCTACAAATCCCATTACTTTAGGTTCATAATTGTTTAAAACATGCTTTTTCATGAAATGAATCCCGGAAAAAGCGTATTCATTTAAAGGCTTGGGCGCATTTTTCACAAATTTATATTCATCTTTTATCAAGTGATGCCAGCCTTTTAATTGCATTTTATTATCAAAAAGAAGCTTTCTGCTGCTATCACGCTCTTTTAGCAAAAGCAAAGCATCTGCTTCATCTTTTTGGGCAATTTCAACAAAATTACTTAATGAAATATCAGATACCACATCCACATTATGAATCAACAAGCTGTCAAAACCTTGCATTAATGGCAAAGCCTGCAATAATGCCCCGGCAGTATCCATTAACTGATCTGATTCGTCAGAAATCTGTATTTCCAATCCAAAATTATTCTTCTTTTTCAAAAAGTCAGTAATTTGATTGGCAAAATGATGAACATTTACAATGCTATGTGTAAAGCCTTCACTTTTAAGCTTTAGCAATAATGATTCAAGCAATGGGACTCCATTAATTTCAACCAAGGCTTTCGGTTTATTTGCCGTTAATTTACCTAAACGCGTCCCCAATCCTGCCGCAAGTATAAATACCAAGGTGTTATTTTGATGTGATTGTGTCAATTTGGTTTTCTTTTAGATTTTAAGTGTGTTTTTGAATATCCAACTCCCAATGTTCCAGCTTAATAACAATATTCGGATATTTTTCTTTTAACCAAGCAAAGCAACGTTCGGCAAAATACACGGAACGATGTTGTCCACCTGTACAGCCAAAGCTAATTTTCAAATTTTTAAAATTACGTTGAAGATAATTATCTACTGAAAGTGCAATGACTTGTGATACATTTTCAAAAAACTCTTCAATAACTTTATGCTTTTCGAGATACTCTTTCACTTCTTGATCAAGCCCCGTAAGTCTTTTGTACTGTGCTTCACGTCCCGGATTAGGTAAGGGGCGGCAATCAAAAACATGTCCTCCCCCATTTCCCGAATAATCAATTGGAATACCGCCTTTGATAAATGAAAAGCTGGATAGACTGATTTGCAAAGCATCAATCGGCTCTGAACTAAAATCTTCGTAAGTTTTCAAATCAGAAACCGACTGAAGCAATTCGGACAAATATGGGAAATCTGAGGCTAGCGGATGCAGTTGCAATTGCTGTTTCAGACTTTGAATAGCATAAGGAATGCTTTTCAAAAAATGCGGGCGATTTTGAATTAATCCACGATAGCCGTATGCTCCCATAACCTGCAACAACCTAAAATAAATAAAATAGGGCAAATATTTTTTGAATTGCAGAGATTCAGCATCTTCAAATTTATTCAAATGCGTCATATAATGTGTGATTAGCTCCTGACGCAATTGTTCAGGCATGGCAGCACGCACTTGATAAAGCATGGATACTAAATCGTATTGTAATGGTCCTTTTCTTGCTCCTTGAAAATCAATAAATGCCAAGCTACCCTCCTGAATCATTATATTACGCGATTGAAAATCACGGTACATGAAATAATCTGAAGGCACTGAAGATAGCAAGAATGCAAAATCTTCAAATTCTTTATCCAAACGGTATTCATTAAATACAAATCCGGGTAACATTTTCAAAAAATAATATTTGAAATAATAAAGGTCATCCAGTATGGTTTTAAATGAAAATTCCGCAGTGGGCCAAGCAACTGAAAAGTCGATTTTATTTTTTGCACGAAGCTGCATAAGAACAAGCTGCTCCACAGCAATAAATAAATAACTCCTTGTTAAGGGATTCGTGTATGCATCTTCAGCGGTCAACAAGTCAAATAAGCTGTTATCCCCAAAATCTGTTTGCAGGTAAAATTTCCCATCCTCACTTACGGCTTCTACTTTTGGCACATTGATGCCTATTTCAAATAAGGTTTTGGAAAATGAGAAAAATGCATTGTTCTCTTCAATATTTTCATTAAATGTGCCAATATATTGATGGGTATCTCCAATAAATCGAAAATAGCTGCGCATGGAGCCTGCTACGGGTATTGGTACAATATTTAAAGGTAGTTGTCCCGTAAGTTTTTCAAACAAGTTCAAATATGAAGTTTTGAGTTGTATCATTATAAAATTCTTTGGCATCAAAGCTAACAAAAGTAATCAGAAATATTGAAGATTATTCTTTCGGAATTCCCATTTTTATTGCGTACTTTTGTAGGCAGGTATTAAAACAGTATTAATTAATAAAATTGACTACATGGAGACAAGTTCAAAAGCCACAGACATTTTAAAAGCTGCTATTTTACTTGAAAGACGCGGCAAGGCATTTTATTCGCAAGTAGCGAAGCAAACACAAAGTGCAGCCGTTCGAAAAATTTTTGAAATGATGGCGGAAGAGGAAGACGATCACGCCCGTTTCTTATCTGAGCAATTTGCTCATTATCAAAAGAGTAATACCTTTGTAAAGCCTGAGTTTCATCAATCTACCGATGATACCAATGCTGCTTTAATCTTATCAGACGAAATTAAAAAGGAAATCAGTGCTGCCAGTTTTGAAGCTGCCGCCATTTCCGCTGCTATCGACCTTGAAAACAGATCTATTGAATTATATACCCAACGTGCAAACGAAGCTACTGACCCAAATGAAAAAGAGCTGTATAAGATGCTTGCCGACTGGGAAAAAACCCATCATCATTTATTGCATAAGATGAATGAAGATCTCAAAGAACAAATATGGTATGACAATAGTTTCTGGCCATTTTAATTTTAAGGTTTAGAAAATCTTCTTTTCAAACGATTGAAGCATAGATTCATATGCTTCAATCGTTTTTTATTTTAAAATAATTCCATTATGCATAAAAAAGACTATGGATTCAATTCCAATGCTGTCCATGCAGGCGCATTTGAAGACAGCCGAAATAGTGCGGTAAGCCCTATTTATCAAACTTCCACATTCCGTTTCAACTCAGCAGAGCATGGAGCCAAGTGTTTTGCCGGTGAAGATCCCGGATTTATTTATACCCGTATTGGCAATCCAACTATCACCGAGTTAGAGGATGCAGTTGCCGTACTTGAAAATGGCTTTGGTGGCATTGCCGTAAGCTCCGGAATGGCTGCAGTAAACTCAGTTTATCTAAGCTTTTTAGGACAAGGAAAACATGTGGTAGCTCATAATTCATTATATGGTCCGTCACGTGGTATTTTGGAAACGCTATATCCTCGTTATGGTGTTACTGCAAGTTTTGTAGATGCTACAAATGCTCAAAATATTGCAGATGCCATTCGCCCCGAAACAGCACTCATATATCTTGAAACACCTGCAAATCCAACCATAGGTATCACAGATATTGAAGCAGTTGTAAAAATTGCAAAGGAGCATAATATTCCTGTATGTGTTGACAATACATTTTGCAGCCCTTATTTGCAAAAGCCGTTAGATATGGGGGTAGATATCGTGCTTCATTCTATGACCAAATTCATTAACGGGCATGCAGATATCGTAGCAGGAATGATCGTCACCAAATCGGAAGCACATTATAAAAGCATCCGAAATGTAATGGTGAATATGGGCTTTAATATGGACCCACATCAAGCTTGGCTTACTCGTCGAGGATTGAAAACACTTGGTATCCGGATTGACAGAGCCCAAGAGAATGCAATAAAAGTGGCAGAGTTTCTTGAAAATCATCCAAAAGTAGAATGGGTATTATATCCCGGTCTTAAATCTCATCCACAGCACGAACTGGGTAAGCGTCAAATGAAGGGACCCGGCACGATGATAAGCTTTGGTTTAAAAGATGGCTTTGAAGCAGGAAAAAGGATGATGGATAATGTACATTTGGCACTTTTAGCTGTTTCATTAGGAGGCATTGAAACCTTAATTCAACATCCTGCCAGCATGACCCATTCAAAGTTATCAAAAGAAGCCAAAGAAGCTGCAGGCATAACAGAAGGCTTGGTGCGTCTGAGTGTAGGAATTGAAGAAGTTGACGATATTATCAAAGACCTCGAAAATGCGCTTTCTTTTGTTTAAATCAATTCAAGGATTGAATAAATAGGACTATTTCAATAGATGAAACCCAAAATCAAAAAAGGATGCGCTCATTGGCGCATCCTTTTTTAGTTTATTATGAAGATAATCAATAAATTATCCTCTTAACATCTTAAGCTTTGCTTCAAGAATAGCTAATTCGTTTTTAGCTTTATCGACTTTCTTTTCATATTCTGCTTTCATAATATCTGCTTCTTTGCTGTTAGCAAAAAACCCAATATTATTTTCCAGAAGCATAATTTCATCCTTGAGCTTGGTAATCTTCATATTTAATGTATTCCGCTCGCGTCTGATTTTATCATCACCACCCGGTTCGTCACGAAGATTTTCAACTACATTTCTATACGTAGCAGCTGCCATTTCTTTTTCCGTAAGTTTCATCTTATCAAAAAGCTTATCAATGGCTGCACGATATTCGGCATAAAGCTGATCTTTCAGTTTGATAGGCACATGACCAATCTCCATCCATCTTCTTTGAAGCATTTTGATAGCATCGAGATTTTCTGAACGTTCGGCATGTACTTCAAAAGTGTTAATCTCTTCAATTAATGTGCGCTTCAGCTCCAAGTTTTCACCTTCACGCTCGCGTATGCCGGAGAAAAACTCTGATTTATTTTTAAAGAATGTATCACAAGCCGATCTAAAGCGCTTCCAAACTCTATCCGAATGCTTGCGTGGAACAGGTCCGATATTCTTCCACTCTAGCTGTAAAGCTTTAAGTTGTTCGGTGGTTTTTCGCCATTCTGTACTATCCTTTAAAGCTTCAGCTTGTACGCATAAATCAAGTTTTCTGTTATAGTTTTCAAGCTGTTGTTCTTTCAGCTTATTGAAAAATTCTTTTTTAGAATCAAAGAATGTATCCATTGAAGATTTGAAGCGTGTCCAAATTTCTTCATTTTGCTTTTTAGAAGTTGGTCCAACGGTTCTCCATACTTTAAACAAATCACCTATCTCGTCAGAACGTTTCATCCATTGATTTACGCTTTCAGGCATCTCACTGATTAACTCTTCAGCCTTTTTACATAATGCCAGTTTGGTATCATAATTAGCTTGTTGATCTGCTTGAACTTCAGCATAATGCTCTCTACGTATCGCATTAATTTTATCGGTAGCAGTTTTAAAGCGCTCCCATATTTCGTCTTTTTTATCTTGGGGAACAGGTCCTATTTCCTTCCAATCTTCATGATATTTTTGAAGTAATTTAAAGGATTTTACAACAGATTGTTCTAATAATAACTCTTCAGCCTTTTCACACAGTTCAATCTTTGCTTCCAAGTTTTTCTTCATGTCAAGATCACGTAATTCCCTGTTTATCTTAACTTTATCGAAGAATTTTTCAACTAAGAAGTGGTAGTTATTCCATAGATTTGTGATTTCACCAGCAGGTACTTGACCGATAGTTTTCCAACGCTCTTGAAGCACACGGAATTCATCATAGGTCTTTTTCAGGGTTTCTTCACTTGCAATAAGCTCTTTCAGCTCATCCAATATAGCTTGTTTGGCAACCAGATTTTCACCTTTCTGGCGCTCTAAGAGTTCATTATATTTTGCTTTATTCTCTTTATACTTATTAAAAGCTTCTTTATAACGAATCTCGAGCGGATCATCGGTTATTTCAAAGTTTTCACGATCACCGCCTTCCGCTATAAATTGCTCAAGCTTTTGCTCATTTTCTTCTTTGTTCAGCCTTAAAAAGAAAACTTTTATGGCAGCCACTTTATTTTTAATCAATGATACATCGGCTTCTTCAACTGTTTCTTCTAACAGCTCCACCAACTGCAACTTATTCAGACTTTCAAAATTATGTTCATCCACCCCTTCTTCTTCCTCTTGGGTTTCTTCATCCAATTCTTGATCGGATGCAATTAAGTCTCGAATTTCTTCGGCTTCAGTTTTAGAAATCAAGGGTGTTTCAACAAGCGGCTGATCTGTCGGTTTTTCTGTTTCAGCAACAGCAACAGGCTCTTCTACGACTGTTTCTTCGACAGCTTCTGCTTGTGCTTCAACATTTGCTTCTTCTGCAGCAAGCTTATCGGACTTCATCAGATTTCGTAAGGTATTTGCCTCTTCTTCAGTAATTTGTGGCAAAATCTGAGTCGGTTCAGCAGGGGTTTGTGTTTCAATAGTTTCAGTTTGGCTAACAGTTTCGGTTGTTGCCGTTGAAGTTTCCATAGCTGTTTCTTTGTTTTCAGCTGTAGGATTGGTTTCGATTTGATTTTCCATTACATTGATTAATAAGTAATTAAAATTATCAGGAATGTTTATATCATCATTTCCCGACAGGGAGTTTTCTTCTTTTTTAAGTCTGCAAAAATAGTAATATTTTATTTAATTCAGCGCCAATGATGAATAAATCTAACGAGCTTTCGCTTGATATGTTGTTAAATTTATTTCAATTAAAAAAAGGAGGTAAAAAAATATATTTCGCACCTCCTTTAAATTATTTATTCTTCGAATACAAATAAATTATAATTCAAATTTAATTCCTTGAGCCAGAGGCAATTCCCTGCTAAAGTTAATTGTATTTGTTTGGCGTCTCATATATGTTTTCCAAGCATCACTTCCAGATTCTCTTCCACCACCGGTATCTTTTTCACCACCAAATGCTCCACCAATCTCAGCTCCTGAGGTGCCTATATTCACATTTGCAATACCACAATCTGAGCCTTCATGTGATAAAAAGCGCTCTGTTTCAAGTAAATCAGTACTAAAAATAGCTGATGAAAGGCCCTGTGGAACATTGTTGTGCATTTCGATTGCCTCATCAATGGTTTTATATTTCATTAAATATAATATAGGTGCAAATGTTTCTTCTTGTACGATTGTAAAGTGATTTTCAGCTTCAGCCAAGACAGGCTCTACATAGCAGCCGGATTCATATCCCTTACCTTCAAGTATTTTTCCGCCATAAATAATTTTTCCACCTTCCTTTTCTACTTGTTCTAAGGCATAACTGAAAGCACTTACTGCACTTTTATCAATTAGTGGTCCCACCAAGGTTTGCGGATCTAGCGGGCAACCAATTCGAATTTGTTTATATGCATTTATCAGTTTTTGTTTAAATTCATCATAAATGCTTTCGTGAATGATGAGTCGTCTGGTGCTTGTACAGCGTTGTCCGGCAGTTCCCACAGCACCAAATACGGTAGCCATCAAAGCCATATCCTGATTTGCCTTTTCTGAAATAATAATGGCATTATTACCTCCTAATTCCAGTAAAGTACGACCAAGACGCTCTCCCACAATTTTAGCGACCCTACGTCCTACTACTGTACTTCCAGTACAAGAAATCAAAGGAAGTCTTTTATCGGCAAGAAAATCATCACCAATATGTTTTGAGCTACCAATAACCAGGTTTATAACTCCTTCCGGCACATTATTACGCTTAAGCACATCAGCCATTATATTATGAACTGCAACAGCACAAAGAGGCACTTTTGAACTTGGTTTCCAAACTACCACATTACCTGTAACCAAAGCTAGCATAGTATTCCAAGCCCATACGGCTACCGGGAAGTTAAACGCTGTAATCACTCCCACAACACCCATTGGATGGTATTGGTCATACATACGATGACGCTCCCGCTCACTATGCATTGTAAAGCCATATAATTGACGGCTTTGACCTACTGCAAAATCGGCAATATCAATCATCTCTTGCACTTCTCCAAGCCCTTCTTGATAAATTTTGCCCATTTCATAACTTACCAGACGACCTAAATCTTCTTTATACCTGCGAAGTTCATTCCCCATCTGCCGAACAATTTCGCCTCGCTTGGGAGCAGGTATCATGCGCCATTCCTTAAAAGCTTGCTGCGCCTTTTCCATAATCTTTTCATAGTCATCCCAGGTAGCTTGATTTACAGAAGCAATGTATTGACCATCACATGATGCATAGCTATCGAGCTTGGCTCCCGTCGTTTCAAGCCAATCAGCTCCCGTGCTGGCTCCATGATTTATTTGCTTAATGCCTAAACGTTCTAAAGCAGGCTTTATATCGCAGGTCGGACAAATGTGTTCCATCATTATAAGTTTTTAAAGTGTATAAATAAATTACATTAAACCGGTTGTAAAAAAACCGGAATAAAGAAACTGTGTTTTTTACAGCGTCAAAAATCGTTAACTTTTGAATGAATCCAAAAATAGAACGCGTTTTTTAATGATTTTTAAATATGAAGTAGAACAAATCGCCATAAAAATCCTACTTTTTAAGCCCCTGATAAAAACATAATCCATTGATTTAGAGAGAATAATATATTTAAAGAAGTCAAAACCAAAAAATAGCATGAGTTGTGGATGCTTTTGTTATTTTTGAACAGCAAAACATAACAAATATGTTATCCTATCAAGCTTTTGAATATAAACGGCATTATCTAGCAATTGCATTCATGTTGATTTTGGCTGTTTCTGCACGAAATTCATTTTCTCAAGAAGCATCCACAGTTCGTTTGGCATTTTATAATATTGAAAATTTCTTCGATGTATTTGAAGACAGCACCCGTACGTATAATGCGTTTACACCGGAAGGCGAACAACATTGGACCTATTTCCGTTTCAAGCAAAAAAGAAATAATCTTTATAAAACCTTGGTTGCTCTTGGCGAAGGTGATTTACCTACCGTTGTAGGACTTTGTGAGGTAGAAAACGAATATGTATTGAATGAGCTTATTTATAAAACCCCTTTAAAAAACGGCAATTATCAGGTGGTTCATTATGAATCTCCGGATAACCGAGGTATTGATGTAGCTCTTTTATATCGCAAAGACAAACTTCGTTTATTTCATTCTGAAGCCATTCCGTTAATTGATAGTTTGGATCCAAGTTTTGTGACACGCGATATTTTGTTTTGTGGATTTTTAACAGCTACGGACAGCTTATATGTGTATGTGAACCACTGGCCTTCGCGCTATGGCGGACAAGTAGAAACGATTGGAAAGCGAAAGCTCGCAGCTTTAACATTAAGACAGGATATCGACCGGCTTCTTTTAAAACAAGCAAATGCAAAGATTGTAATCATGGGAGATTTCAATGATAGCCCTGAAGATGAAAGTGTTACAAAATGGCTTCAAGCTTTGGCTCCGGTATTTGAAACCGATCATAGCCTGATTCATCTATTTACAAATCCAAAAGAACTTGGGTTTGAAGGCACATTGAAATATCAGCACGCATGGCAAATTTTTGACCATATAATACTTTCTAAACCATTATTTCATGCAAAGCAAGGCTTAAGATATAAGGCCGGCAGCGCTCGGATTTTTACAGCTCCATTTCTTTTTGAAGAAGATGAGCGGCATTTGGGAATCAAACTTCATCGAACTTATAGTGGTCCTACATATATAGGTGGTTTTAGCGATCATTTGCCAATATATATAGATTTGGAAGAAAGCCAATAGCACTCTATTAAAGCATTAATCAGTTTTTAAAAAAAAAAAAAAAAAAATAGGCTCTGAATAGTTTTCAAAGCCTATATTTATTCGTTAAATGATGTCCTTATGCATTAAGCATTACCGGCATAATGAGCATGAGAATATCTTCATTTTCATTTGGATTATCAACAGGAAATATAATTCCGGCACGATTTGGAGCCGACATTTCAAGCCGTATTTCATTGCTATCCAAGTTATTAAGCATTTCTTGGAAAAAGCGTGAATTAAATCCTATTTCGAGATCGTCTCCTTCAAAGCTACAGCTTAAACGCTCTTTTGCTTCATTGGCATAATCCAAATCTTCGGCAGAAAGTTGCATTTCTTGTCCTGTAATTTTAAAACGTACTTGCAATGTGCTTTGATTTGCAAAAATTGCAACACGGCGTAACGAATTAAGCAAGGAATTTCTGTCAATCGTCAGTTTATTTGGATTAACTGCTGGTATCACTGCTTCATAATTCGGATAACGCCCTTCAATTAAACGGCAAACCATTTTAAAATTTGCAAAGGTGAAAGAAACATTTGTAGGATTATATTCTACCATTACTTTTTCTTCCGGTTTTGAGCCAAGAATGCTTTTCAATTGATTAATCGGCTTTTTGGGCAAAATAAATGAAGCTTCCACATCGGATTTTACATCCGGTCGACGATAACGCACTAATTTATGAGCATCGGTGGCTACAAAAGTCAGGTGGTCTTCTTTTAATTCACACAACACACCGGCCATAGCAGGGCGAAGCTCATCATTACCGGTAGCAAATATTGTTTTCTCAAATGCGTTTGCCAGTACTTCAGCATCCACTTGAAAGCCGGAGGTTTCTTCAAGCTGAGGCAGTTGTGGAAACTCATCGCTCTTATGACCTGAAAGCTTAAATTTACCTTCTCCGGCCTTAATCTCGACAAAATAATGATCCAAATTTACTTCAAAAGTTATTGGGATATCCGGAAATGTCTTCATTGTTTCGAGTAGGATACGTGCAGGAATAGTAAGCTCTCCGCTCCCCTCAACCAAGTCAGGCTGCATGGAAACACTCATTGTTGTTTCCAAATCAGAGGCTGTAATAAGCAACTCATTATCAACAATTCGAAACAAAAAATCGTCTAATATCGGCAGTGTGTTATTTGGATTAAGAACACCGCTGAGAGCCTGAAGGCTCTTTAATAACTTGAAGCTTGAGATGATAAATTTCATTTTAATTATGTATTAAATGACATGGTAAAATTAGAAAAAAAACAGCTATAAAAAGCAAATAATAATAAAATATACCAAAACTTTACTAACAACTCCCTAAGTCATGGTTCCGCGCATTGCTTTATCTTGTGATTTTACGCCTATAAAACATCAGTTTTTAAACATTGATCCAAAGCAACACAAACAGTATATAAAGCCTGCTAATCAACCTTTTACCCTTTAGTTTTAAAGCTCAACTTTGATTCTGTTCCACTCAGCAAACGCCCAATATTTTTTCGATGTGTATATGGCAAAAATAATGCGACAGTTATTCCCAGCAAATAATATAACCAATGTGGCGGGCTTGGAGGAAATACAAAGAAAATCAATAAAGGGAAAGAAATTCCCGCAGAAATGCTACCAAGAGAAACATATCTGGTTATTGACACTACCACAATGAATACACCCAATGCCGTCCATGCCGCAGCAGGAAACAGTCCAATTCCCACTCCCAACAATGTTGCTACGCCTTTTCCACCTCTAAAGCCTGCAAAAATCGGTAATGTATGACCGATTACCGCCAATGCTGCCGCAGCAACCATATGATAAGGTGAGGGTTCTATAAAGCCAGCCATCCGGCTGAGACGGCCAGCAATATAAACCGCAATAAAACCTTTAAAAACATCAATCAAAAGTACGGGCACGCCCACCTTAACTCCTAATACTCTGATGGTATTTGTTGCTCCGGCATTGCCTGAGCCATGCTCTCGCACATCCGTGTTATAAAGCCATTTGCCAATCCAAACCGCTGTGGGAATTGAACCTAATAAATAGGCAACTACAAGTGAAATAAGTATTTCAAGCATATAATTCGTTTACATTCAACAATAAAAATCTAAAAAATAGCTCATAGTCGTATAAAATTCCGTTAAAAATCCAGGGTTTGCATTTTCCGTAAAAAGTCAACCATCTTGCGACGGCTTGATATAACGAATTCATAACGACCAGCTGTAGGGCTGTTTATTACCCTTTTATCCTGCTTTATCTTCATTAAATCAGTATTAAACTCATTGGATGAGGACAAAGCTTGAAGTACTCCGGCACGATAATTGAAGAAATACCATTGTCGTGCATTTGGCATTAGATGAATAGAAAACCCATCTCCTGCCCTACTTTTTTCTATTTCAATAAAGCCTTCAATAAGCTTGTTGCTATTAGACTTTAGCACATTGGCAAGTCCAATTGGTCCCATGGAAACAAATGACCTTGTTTCAGGGTTCCACTTTAATTTAATATCTGAAAACACCAATCCATTTTGTAATTGATCCGGTAATTTACGCGGTGCTCCGTATAAAGCAATTTCATTTTGTATTTTATCTGCATCTGTTTCACCCAAATAGTGTCGCATTGCGGAAAGATAGTTCCCTTTATTTAATTCTGCCCCGGGCAGATTGGCTGCATCCAAGCTGTCAGCCATCATTTTCATCAATTTATCGTCAAATGAGAATTGAAATTTTGCGAACACATCTAAATAAAGCGAATCAGGTATCATTTTATAGCTAAACTCTCCAAAGCTTTCTAAATTTATTTGTCCAAGCTTTAAGTCCAAATCAATTTCAGATCGCCCTTCAATGATACATCTTGTTGTATTCAAGCTGAGCAAAGTACGTGGTCGGTCATTTTCCCATTTCCGTATATTATAAGAGGAGTTGATTTTGTCATAAACCAAGTCACCGCTGATAAATGCTGCTGCTCGATCAGCTCCTTTCGGACGTTGCATGAAGGCAGCATAATAGCTATCATTCACGGTGGCATAATACAAGCCATTACTAATTCTTCCTCCATTTACATCCGTGCTGGCTTCCGTTACGGGAATCGCCACATTCAATGGGTCGATTAGCGTATCAAACAAAATCCAAAAACTATGGTCTTGCAAGCAGTTATGCATGAGTCTGACACCTCCTTTGAAGCGCATATACGGATTTTTGGCATCTAAAAATGCATCTCCATAAAACGAAAACCAAGGGTTAAGATAAAAAGCATCTTCCTCTGTGATATCAGCTCGTCCAATGGTATTACCTTCATCAGAAACATAAATATCAGGCATTTCCAAAATAAACTGCTGATTATTTAAATCTGTATAGGTATAATTTCCGCTAGCCGTATATTTATTTTTGCTGGTAATTTGCACGCGAGCACGGTGGATACGGTGCATTTTACTGTTGACATTGGCAATTATTGTGGCACTTTCAAGCGGTTTCATTTCTGCTTCTCCTAAAATAGACACAATCCCATCTTCAGGGAATATAGCCGCATCTGCCACCTTGATAATCTTCACATCGCGTGCTACAATTGCATAATTATTCAAATCATAATCCGCACGTAGGCAGAAGAATGACAATGAATCTTGAAGTGGATGTTCCGAAACGAATTCCGATTCTGTTAAATCTAAATCGATAATATCTGCCAACGGCATTGCATCAAATTTGTAACGATTTGCTGCTTTTTGATTGTTGAGTAAAACGCGTTGTTCGTCCATCAGCCATTCGGCTTCATCCAAAGTACAATAATATTGGTTAAAAGGAAATGACAGCTTGCTGTTTTCGTCCAAATGCGTAAAGCCAAGCTTACGATTTTCATAATTCACCAAGGCTTTATATCCTTGAGCCAAGAAAGCTTCTTTCTTTCCATCCGCAGTATACAGGCTAAAGTTGGCAGTATCTGCTCCGAAGGAGCGAGCAAAGAAATCAAAATAGCTTGATTGCATTTTTGCACTTTCAAATGATATATCTCCGCTTCCTTTAAGTCCATCAGTATGTAGCAGTAAGGTTCCATAGAAATCATTCTGACCATAAATTTCAAATGGGGTATCGGAAGTGTTTAGCATCATCACAGGCTGAGAAACATCCCATTGCAAGTGGATATTTTCACCTTTTCCGGAAGGAAACTGTGGGTTTTTAGCTTGCTCCTTCATTACAAACTGTTCTGCAAGCGTGACAACAGAATCCGGGTAGAAAACAAACTCCTTTGAATATGCGGTTGAAGTCAAATGATGTAATGCGCCAAAGCCCAACATACCTTGATTTGACAAATGTAAAGATTGTTCATAACGTCCCAAGCCATCATAAACCGTATATCCTTCTTTCGGTAGTTTGTGGTCAAAGCCTAAGGAATAGTCTTGCATCACCGTTAAAGGCTCCCTAAAAACAGGAAAAATACCGGCTGAATTCAAATAGCCTTCAAATCGTAAATTATCTGTACTAAAGCTATCAAGGCTGTCAATAACAAAAGGATCGACTACATAATAAAATGATTCGCGGTTTAATGTACCTTGCTGTATGTTTTCATTATCAAAATATACATAGCTTTCGCTCTTGCTTTGAAACTTGGGGAATGCACTAATTTGCTTACTGCCTGATTTATTATCCGGATGATCCACATACAAAGTACCGGTCAAATCGGAAATCACATTATTTACTTTCACATAACTTGTAAAAAGCCGATCAGTTTCTGTCGTCCGCTCCCTTACTACAAAAGCCAAGGAATCTACAAAGTTGAAATTCAGTTTAAACGGATCATATTCAAAAGAAGCTTCACGTGCATAAAAGTCAAATAAACCTGCACGAACACGACCACTAAAGCTAAAGTCACGATTCCGCTTCATAACGATATGCTTTTCTTCAGGAAAAAGACGTACACCATGTGCTTTGCTCAACAAAACCTCATCAAGTCCATATATCTCTAAATCGTTTGTGGACAAGTTGAGTACCAGATTATTTTGGCGTCTTGGCGTAAGGGAGTGTAGTGCAATCACATCAAAATCAGCGCGATCCGCTTTAGCTTCTAAAATATGAAAAAAACGATCAGTTGCATATGCCGTTTTTGATATCGGGTCATAATTAAGATATCCCAAAGAAGCCAGGCGCAAAAACAATGAAATTACTTGTTCGGGTGGTTTTTTCATGAAATCAGCCAAAAAGTTTAATTTGAGTTCACCTTTTGTTTGGTATGCATGGATATAATCATTGATTACATAAATCGGATGGCGGTCATCCATGGCTTGAATGCGGTCAAATGCAATATCTGAAAATAATTGAAGGGACTCGATAACAGCAGTACTTTCAGATGCCATGCCATCCAAGCTGCGAAATTCAACCTTGTCGCTAAGCACATTCCAGTATAAGGATTCCACAAAAATATTTACTTGGTGATAGCTGTCAAGAAAAGGGAGGTCCCCTACTCCTTGCATGGAACGACTCAGGTTCAGCATGGCAGTTTCTTTATCGTAACGCATCCATAAACCGGCATGATATAAGGAATCGCCATCTAACGAAAAACTAATGGCACATTGGTCGGTCTGAATTCGAGTTTCAGTGAAGGTAAAGCTCTTAGAACGTACTTGTGCTTTGGGTTTTCCATTTTGTTTAATTTGTAAAGTTGCCAACTGATTATCAGCTGATGCACCAATTATACGTTCTCCTTCAATTTTTAGTCCACCTATATAATCTATGTTTGGGAAAAAATCCGCTATTTCAATCTCATCCAGATATATACGAAATTTCGGATAAGGCGTTTTTTCAGTTGGTGGGCTATGAAAAACCTGATCATTAAACTGACCTAATACCGGTCGATCAAAATATTCCGGCATATTTAACAAGGCAGAATCTACTTGTAATTGCGGCCGTGTAAAATCAATCGAATAAGTCTGAAAATCAACATATCGTGCAGCTTCATCCATTCCAAAGCGTTGCCATGATACCCTGCCGTTTTCGCCTTTGAACTGCATGGAATGGAAATCCATCACGCCCTCAGTTTGATGAATGACAAGACTGTCCATTCGGGTTTTACTTAGCAAATCAATTGAATTCAGCTTTACTGCAAGTGCCGTATCTTTCACAAAGCTAAATTGTCCGTTTCTAAAATACCATGCAGTTGTTCCCTTCCCGCCTAATTTATGATTTTTAAATAAATCAGCTGTTCTACTGATGAATAAATCCAGTAGTTTCGGCTGTTTGGCATGAATTTGAGAAGCTAATTCATCCAGCCAGTTTCCAAAACTGGCAGCAGTTTGATTTTGAATCGAAAATTCGGTAATAAGTTCAAGAAGATTGTATAAATAGGGATAATTCCTTAGGCGATTTTCATCCAAAAGTAGCAAGAGCTCTTCCAATTGCCCTTGCCTTTGTTGCAATATGGTTGCTTTATTCCATTCATGCTCAAAATCAGTAAGTAACGTGCGCGATTTGGAAATAAACTGTTTGTTTGGCGTATCCAGCAGACGTGCTTTTACATCTTCATTAAAAGGCAGGTAATCTTTTGAATCATTTTGCCCTAACGACCTAAAAGACAGCAGTATAATAAAGCAGCTTAAAAGTATAAAGATGGGAGGCATCGCTTTCATGGCAAAACAATTCAAGATTGTTTAGAAAAAACGGCTGCAACCCAATTATTCTTTGAAATATGTTTTTGATACGTCAATCCGTTCGCAGCTGCCGTATATTTTATCGCTTCTAAATCGTCCAAATAAAATCCACTCATAAGCAGCAATGCCTGATTATTCATGGCAGCAGCATAAGATGGAATATCGTTTAGCAATATATTTCTATTGATATTTGCTAAAACCACATCAAAGTACCGATTTCCAATTGAGGTTGCATCCCCCTCCTCTACCAAAATATTTGGCTCATTATTGAGTAAGACATTTTCTTTGGCATTTTCGTAAGCCCAATTATCTACATCAATAGCCAGTACGGAAGTGGCTCCTCTTTTTTTGGCAACAATAGCCAACACAGCGGTTCCACAGCCCATATCCAACACTGCCTTATTTTCGAAATCAATTTCAAAAAGCAGCAGCAGCATTTGTGAAGTGGTTTCATGATGTGCCGTACCGAACGACATTTTGGGCTCTATCACTATATCAAAGGCAATAGATGGGTCCGGCTCATGAAAAGGCGCTCTAATCCGGCATTGCTCATTTATTATCACATTTTCGTAAGCAGCTTCCCATTCTGCATTCCAATTTATATCGGGTAATGGTTCTGCCTGAATGATTTTCACAGTTTTAAAAAGCTCATCTTTTAATATGCGTTCGACTTCTTTTAAGTCAAAAGCTTCTTTTTCGATATATGCTTTTAATTCATCCGGCTCTTCCATAAAGCTGTCATAGCCGACATCCAATAAGTGACTGATGAGCAAATCCTTAATTAAAAGCTCATCCGACACTGCCAAAACCAACTCAATATAGGTCATAATCTATTTTGCGCTTTCGCATATTGACAGGAATTCCTCTGCTTTTAATGAAGCACCACCGATAAGTCCTCCATCAACGCCCGGCTGTGCAAAAATTGCCGCAGCATTCCCTGCATTACAGCTCCCGCCATATAATATGCGTGTAGATTCTGCTACTTCTTCATTATAGCGTTCAGCAATAAGTGTACGTATATATGCATGCATTTCAGCGGCTTGCTCGGGGCTTGCCGTCATGCCCGTACCAATTGCCCAAACAGGTTCATAGGCAATAACCACTTGCGCAAATTCATCCGTATCAAGGTGAAAAAGTCCATGGCGAACTTGGCGTCTCACCACTTCAAAGTGTTTTTCCGATTCACGCTCTGGTAGCGATTCGCCTACGCAGAAGATAGGAATTATCTCATTTGCTATTGCTTGATTCACCTTGGCAGTCAGTATTTTCTCGTCTTCATGGAAATATTTTCTGCGTTCACTATGACCAATAATACTATGGGTTATATCCATAGAACGTAGCATTGCTGCAGAAACTTCACCGGTATAGGCTCCCGATCCAAATGAGCTGATATTTTGAGCTCCAACCTTAAAACTACTTTCTTGAGCATAATCGCTTGCCATTTCCAAATAGGGATGTGGAGGGCACAGAATAACTTCAGCTGTTATTTCACGGTCTTCAAGTTGCTCAATAAGGGTTTCGAGTAATTCATCAGCTTCGCTAAATCCTAAGTTCATTTTCCAGTTTCCTGCGACGATTTTTTTACGCATAATATTCGTTTTTAAGTAAATAAACTAAATAAATCAATTCTTATGTACGGAATAATACATCCGTCAAGAAGATGTACAAAAGTATTAATTATTATCAAGATAAGGCAAATAATAAACAGTATTGCCCGAATATTTACAAGTCATCCAAAAATAAATTACGGATGCATTGCAGACATGTCTTCCAGCAACAACAATAGCTCATTTATATTCGGCATATCATTATAATGCCATTTTCCGGCTACATAGCCATTATAAAACATAACCAAGCCCGGATTTGCTCGCACAATAGTTTTCAAAACAATATCATCTGCAAACAGCAAGTCGGAATGAATGCCATATTCCTGCAATATTTCAGCAGCAGTTTCAGGAAGACTCGCAGTTAGTACCACAGAAGGATACGCTGCTTCGAACAATTGATGTTCGAGTGCAGCAAGCTTCTTCATGCCTTTTACTGATGCAGTTTCCAAATCATATGAAACAAAAACAAATATTCCGGGGCTTTCAAGCAGATAATCCGTAAAATCAGATGCGAATTCATCTTCTGCCTTCAAATCATGTTCTACTCCCCGTATATCGCGCTCAACACGCTGCTCAATAAACTCCCATTCTGCTAACCACAAACTATCATTCCAAGGGAAGTCAGGAGATAAATATTCCTGAATATCACCAGTGATATTACTTTTATAACTTAAATAAATTCGCTCTTCTGAAGAAGCTGCCGAAGCCATTTGATTGCCGATTTTCCAGCTTCTAAAATCCAACATTGGCAGATGAATATAATTGTAAAACGAAAACAGCACAAACGAAATAAACAATAAAGCTACCACAATCCATTGTGCCATAGGCTTTAAAAAGGCTTTAAAGCGTTTCCTATTGATAAATACAATTAATGTAAAGACCATCAAGACCACATTTTTATAAAATGTTTCCCAATTTGTGAGAGTGATGGCATCACCAAAGCAGCCACAATCGGGTACGGGGTCGTATAAGGCATCATAAAATGTAAGAATAGTAAAGAAGGACATCATTAAGAGCAACACCCATGAAGTCAATCGCATCCGAAGATTTAATAAGAGAGCCACGCCTACCAAAAGTTCAACTGCGCAAAGTAAAATAGCCAAAACCAAGGACAAATCATTTGCCCACAACATATTATATGCGGCAAAATAATCTTCCAATTTATATGCAGTCCCCAGGGGGTCAACCGCTTTTACAAAACCGGAAAAAACAAAAACAGCACCCGTAAATAGCCTGCTAAAGTTGATTAAAAGCTTATTCATCTTTCAGTTTTTCAAGGTTTAAGAATTAAAATTAATGCAAAAACAGCATAATTTATGATATCAAAGAAATTAGCGTCAATACCTTCCGAAACTTTTGTAACGCCTTCATTATCTTCAATTTGCTTGACACGCAGCAGCTTCATTAAAATAATATCGGTGAGTGAACTGACACGCATATTTCGCCAAGCCTCATCATAATCGTGGTTTTTCTTTTCCATGAGTTGATAGGCTTCTTGCAGGGTATTTTCAAATAACTTACTTATTTCCTGTGGGTTATCATCCACTTTTTCAGAAACACCAAGCCTTAGCTGAATAATTGCCATAGCTGAATAGTTGATGATTGCCGTAAACTCATCTTCTATGCTTTCATTAATCATTTGCAATTCCTTCAGCTGAATGCTTCGAATACGTTTTGCTTTAATATAAATTTGATCGGTAAGTGAACTCACTCGTAGAATTCTCCAAGCAGGACCATAATCTTCCATCTTTGCTTCAAAAAGCTTTTTACAATGATCGAAAATCACATAAAACTGCCGTTGTGTAACTTTTTCTGACATACTCAATAAAATACTTCTATTTTTGCTTCAAAATCAAATACATGCTACAACCAAGTAACAATAAAATTTGGTCGGATAAAAATACAGCTTTTTCCCGTACACTTCACTTTGAATTTAACGGTAAAAGTATAAATAAAAAGGGACCACTCCTCATGGGTATCATTAATATCACTCCTGATTCCTTTTATTCAGGCAGTAGATATCAGGATGAAAGCACTGTGTTACAGCAAGCTGAGCTAATGCTTTCAGCTGGTGCCGACATACTTGATTTGGGTGCTTTTTCCACACGCCCGGGAGCAAAACAGGTTTCCACCAAAGAGGAATTAGACCGATTAATTCCAAAAATAACTAGCTTGTTAATGAATTTCCCGAATGCCTTCATTTCTGTAGATAGCTTTCGGGTTGCCGTGGCAGAAGCAGCTTTGAATGCCGGTGCCTCCATGATAAATGATATCTCGGGCGGATTATTTGACAATGATATGGCTGAATTTATCGGACAAGCAAATGTACCTTATGTCATGATGCATATACACGGAAAACCTCAAACAATGCAAGTAAATCCGCTACAAAACTATGAAGTGCTTGAAGAGGTAAGGCGTTTTTTCATGAAACAAGTTGAAAATTTTGAAAAACACAATGCCCATCAGCTTATTCTTGACCCTGGTTTTGGATTTGGGAAAACTTATCCGGCAAACTATCGCTTGCTGTCTGCCATGAATGATATCCGCATAAACAATTATCCAACACTAGCAGGCGTATCACGTAAATCAATGATTTATAATGTATTAGACATAAAACCGGAGGATGCCTTAAACGGTACAAGCATCGTAAATAGCTTTGCTTTATTGTCCGGTGCCGATATATTACGTGTGCACGATGTGCAAGCTGCCCAAGAAAGCATCGCTTTGTGCAAGATGTTTCTCGAAAACCAAAATGATTAGTATATATTTGTACACCCTAGTTAAATGGAATTGTAATGCTACTCTTTGAAACGCTTTTTCTTAGCCTTAAATTATTCGACCTGATTGATATCATATTGGTTGCAAGCCTTTTATATGTATTATACTATCTCCTTAGAGGTACAGCTGCCATCAATATATTTCTAGGAATAGTAGTTGTTTTCCTCATATGGAAGGTTGTCACTGCCCTACAAATGGCACTTTTAAGTGAAATATTGGGTGCATTTGTAAGTGTGGGCTTTATTGCACTTATTATTATTTTCCAGCCAGAGATACGCCAGTTTTTGTTGGCACTAGGAACGCCTAAATTCATGATTAAATTTCGAAGGCGTTTTTCATTCTTAGGTTCAAAAGTTGTTGATTTAAGGCAGCATGATTGGCAGCATATTATTGCAAAGACTTGTTTTAAACTCAGTGAAAAGAACACGGGTGCATTGATTGTAATTACGAGGCAACATAATTTATTTGAATACCAACAAACCGGCGTACAACTTGATGCAATACTCTCTCAAGCACTTATTGAAAACATATTTTTCAAGAACAGTCCCCTTCATGATGGAGCCATGATTGTAAACAACCACACTATTAAAGCTGCCGGCTGTATTTTACCGGTAACAAAAAAGCTGGACCTACCCGGCAGACCGGGATTACGTCACCGAGCAGGACTCGGTATCACCGAACTGAGTGATGCCATTTCAATTATTGTATCAGAAGAAAGTGGAAGCGTAAGTATTGCGCAAGGCGGTAAGCTGGAAACAGTTCATTCCGTTGAAAAATTGGAAGCTTTCTTTGAACAAATGAATTTGCAGAACGAATAAGCAAATTATTTCGGCACTTTCAGAAAACAGAATAATTTCTAATTTTCGGGATTAAAAACACTTTTCA
>CAZQBU010000018.1:0-52458 GCA_964592175.1 uncultured Lentimicrobiaceae bacterium | reverse complement strand
ACTTATTTAACTGACAACCAAATATTTAAGCGTTTTCTGAAAGTGCCTTTTTATTCCTTCTCAAAAAAACTGAAATGCACCTTTCCGTATTTCCGTTGCTCTGTAAATAAATCTATATCTTGAAAATCAACCCATTTCGAATGTTCAATAACGAACACCCCTTCCGGCTGTAAAAGCTCCGCCTCCTGAATAAGTTGTATCAGCTTTTCATAGTCTTCTTGAGTAAAATCGTAGGGAGGGTCGGCGAAAATGAAGTCATATTTCATTCGGTGCCTTTGCAGAAATCGAAATACATCGGTGCGTATGCTGCGTAATTCCGGCATACCCAGCTCATCAGCTACCTTTTTGATATAGCGAATGCAACGAAAATCCTTGTCAACCGCCGTAACAGATACACAGCCTCGTGAAACCAGCTCAAAAGAGATACTGCCTGTGCCGGCAAACAAATCCAAAGCATGCGTAAGTTCAAATTCAATTTTGTTTTCCAAAATATTGAACAAACTTTCTTTTCCTAAATCCGTACTTGGGCGCACCGGCAAGCCAGAAGGCGGGTATAAGAGCCGCCTGCCGAATCTCCCCTTTATAATTCGCATAGCAATCTGTTGTATAAGTTTAAATATTTGTGCGAAGGGATATCTTCCAACACATAGCTGTATTCAAATGCCGTATTGCGCGCTGCAAAACGGATGGTGCGAATATAAGTCGAACAAATGTCCAAATAATTTGAGCCACTTTCAATATCGCCGGATATAATCAGTTCAATAGATTCCGGACTTAGCTTCAGCTGATCAAGGCTGTACAAGATGAAATAAATAAAGTCTTCCGGCTTATGAAATCTAAAGCGATTAAAAAAACCTAAACGAAGCTGTTTTACCCACAGCAGTTCGAAACTGTTTTTTGCAAATTGTATAAAGACTTTGTTGTCGTCACCAAGGTTTCGACTAGCTATCAATATGCTTTCAATAAATGCGCTGCTGCTATGAATGATATGGGCATTTGCCCACATTTCTTTAATCTTGGCATGCAGGCGCTTCGACAAATAAAAGATATTATGAGCTTGAGCAGTAATTAACTGATCATGTAATATTTTTGAGTCTTCTCGATATTGCTGATTGAAGCTGAGATATGTTTCCCTTGCTTTTTCGTCGTATAAGGGAGAGGGGATAAGCGCATGATACGGGTGATCAATAAGCATGCTTACCGTTTTAAAAGGGAAGCTGAGCCATTGTCGGAACATACCTATTTCATCCAAGGCACGACATATTCTATCTTCATTATCAAAATCTTGGAATCGAAAATGTTCCAAGCCAAGAAATCGATTCTTCTCCGGATCGAAAATCACGAAACAAAAACCATCCGTTGATAAGCGGATGGTTAAAGAATAATTTTGTGAAGAATCTTCTTTGAATGCCTTGTCAAAACGGCTGAGATATGGCTTAATTATTTGCCCCATAATCTAGCTTAACATCACTCCCAGTTTCCGTCTGTTGAAGGTTCTACCATAGAGCCTACTTTCAGACCCGGATATTTATCAATATCTTTTTCTGCGGCAATAAGATTGCGTACTCGTTGCTCATCCATGCCTTTCAGATAAATTTCAAAAGGAGTTTTTACTTCAAATACAGGAACTTTTACACCACCACGGTCAATTGTTCCGGCGTCCAACTCAAATACTGCATCATCAGTGAATGGAACAAGCTTCAGACTTGCATCTTTGAAGTTTCTACGCTGCGAGAAAAGAGAGTCCCTCACTTTAATAAAACCTAAAGTATCGGCAATGGTTCTGGTAAAGGTGGTGTCTTCAGGGTCCGGGATTAGTTTAATCTTCGGAATTTCACCATACGATAGAAAGTCGATTAATGAATCGAAATTATCGGTATAGCTGCCCTTAGCATTTTTGTAATATGCTTGAACTTCCCTGATATCTTTTAAACGTTGGATAATTTCAACATCACGATGTCTTTTTTCTTTCATAAACTGCACCGGTTGCTGAATGCTATCGTAAACCAGATATGCTAAAACAATGATAACTGCTGCTAATACGATTTTGATAATGGTATTTTTCATAACATATGATTTTTAATCTCATGCAAAAGTAAGTGTTTCCGTTTAAATAACATGATGTTTTTTCAATACTTTATCATCATTTATTTATTTTAGTGTCGATTCTAGCTAAAATCATGCTTCTTAAAGAATATTTTGATGAGATTTTCGTGTTTCTATTCAATTTTAATTGGTAAAAAGATCATTTTTGAATTTTAGTTTTATTCTTTTCAAGAATTAATGCGTGGTTATTTGCAATAATTCGCGCAATACGGGAATAAGTAATTCTACTTGTATGGGCTTCGTGATATATGCGTCGCATCCGGCTTCAAAACAGGATTCCTTATCCGTATCCATGGCATAGGCAGTTTGAGCAATAATGGCGATTTTGGGATTCATTTCCTTGATTTTTTTCGTCAACTCAATTCCATTAATATCAGGAAGCTGAATATCCATTAAAATCAAATTGAAAGACTCCATTTCTTGAAATAGTTTGATGGCTTCTTTTCCGGTTTGAGCATGCCATACTTTTGCCCCTAAATTTTCCAGAATGATTTTTAACAGAATAAAGCTTTCATTATCGTCTTCTACTACAAGTATGTTGTTGTTAGTAAGGAATTTATCTTCTGATTTTGAGCTGTTACTCATGCTGTCGGCTTTGAAGTATTTGGATATTTCGGAATTTGTTGAAAAACTGATAAGCAGTTTTTTTATCAAATTGGTAAGCTGAAGCTCACTGTTATCAATGAGTTTTATAAACTGTTCGATTTCCTTTATTTGGGCAGCTTCTTGTTGTTTTTTAATAAACTCAAAAACATCTTTGCGAGTTTTTTGAATCGCATTTAACAACTCAATAAGAATTTCGGCATTTTGCTTGTTTTCTTCTTTGGCTTTATTCAGCATCTTTTGTAGCTCTTTTTCAGGGCTTTTTAGTGCTGTAATATCTCTGCCCAAGACAATCATTGCTTCTCTGTTATTCCGTTCTCCATACACCGGCATTTTAATAAAGTCGATGATAGATTCTTTCCCTTCAGCATCTGTAAATCGTTCTTCATTGCGCGAGGTACTCCCTCTTTGCCAACATAACTCATCAGATAAATGACTGATTTCCAGTTCTTTTTTAAAGGCAGGTGTTAATTTTATCAGCTCAAGGTCGGTTTTGTTGAGATAATCTTTGTCTAAGAGATCAAAACGTTCCAATATTGCTTTATTTGCTTGTTGCCATCTGCCTTCTCCGTCTTTGACACAGATTAAATCGGGGCTTATGTTAAGCAGCATGCGCAGATTGCGTTCTTGTTCGGCAATAAGTGCATTGGTACTTGTCAACTTATGTTCAATTTGTTCATGCAGCTTGATGCGCTCATTAAGTTCTTTGTTCATTCGCTTGTTTTTTCGGTACAGCTTGATGAATGAACCTAGCAACAGCATGGCAATCAATAATCCAAGACCGTTTAATATTGCGACAATAAAGTTTCTTCGCCTGGCAAATTGCCCTTCCTTCAGTTTATCCTGCTGTTGATGCTGCATGAGCAGTAAATCTTCAATTTCTTGCTGTTTTTCTCTTACAAGTTCACGCCAATGCAGTATCTCTGAAGGACCGGCTTGATTTGTGGCAATAGCTTCATCATGAAAGTCAATATACTTTTTAAGCCAATAGTTAGCACGCGTGAAATTGCCTGCATCTTCATGATATTCGTATAGCTTTTTAATTAGTTGAAGCCTCTGCCGTGGTTCCTGTTCGAGCGTTTTATTGTCAAATGCTGTTTCCAAAACATGAATGGCTTCATCTTGTTTGTGCTGTAAAATAAGTGCTTCGCTTTTGCCTAAAAGAGAGCGAATTTCAAGGATTTTAGCACTGTCGTATAGCTCTTGTGAAATGGAAAAATATTTTAAAGCACTGTCAATTTGTTGTTTGTCTTTATAAATGCCTCCAATATTCAAATATGCATCCGCTAAACCAATTTGGTCATTTAATTCTTTGGCAAGCTTGCTGCATTCGGTAAATAGTGGCAAGGCTTTGTCATTTTCATGGTAGTGCAATAAAATAAGGCCGTAATTATTTAAGCCGGTGAGTTTTAACCTTGTATTGCCGGTTTTGTCAGCTACATTATAGGCATCTAAATAATATTGTGCAGCCCTGTCGAAATCAAACAGGCTGTGGTATAAAACTCCAAGATTATTGAAGACATTACCGATTTTACTGCTGTCATTTGCAATTTTATACATTTCTGCAGCATTCAAATAACTTTCGATGGAAGAAAGATAGTCTTTGTTTTCTTGATGAATCATTCCCAAAATGTGTAAAGCCCTTGCAAGCAATATTTCGTCACCTATTTTAGAAAAAACCATCATTGATGAATCCAAATAATCTATGGCAAGCACATAATTTTGCATTTGCTTGTAATCTTTTCCAATATGTTGATAGCTTTCTGCCAGAAGGCTGTCATTGTTTGACGGTTTAGCTTTTTCCAATGCCCTCAAGCTATAATCCAAGGATTTTTCCGGCGATTTTGCCCGTGAGTTTTCTGCCATGAAAAATAAATCTTGTATTTCGGCATGCAATAACTCAGGCGTTTCAAGCTTGTTTTGGCAGATAGCCGGCATAATGCTTGAAATTACAATAAGTGTGCTTAGAAATATGTGTTTCATATGTATTAAACCTGCTTAATCCATGAATTTAATTTTGAGAAATTTGAAGGCTTGAGCTGCGAAGCTGTAGCCAACTAGCGCGAACAACTCTTAACGTAAAAATTACCAAAATTAAATCAAAATTCATTTTATAATAAATAGTTTTTTAATTACCATTAAAACCTCTTAAAGTAATGATCATAAGCTTATTACGGCAAAGTTAGATTGATAAGCTTATGAATTGGTGAATTATGCAGGTAAATAATACTGCTTGATTTACTCCTTCAATAAATCATGGTAAGATGGAAAATGCTGCAAAAATTCATATTCGTTATCTTTAGCCAACAATTTTACAACAAAAGTTGTTTCGGCATTTGTTAGCACAAGAAAATTTACTTTGAGCTTAAGGTTATAGCGCATCGCTTGATCTACTGTTGCCTGCGTAATTGGAATATGCCTTGCTTTACACTCCACAATCATCAAAGGGCTGAGGCTTTTTGAAAAAACAACAATGTCCGAGCGTTTTTTTAATTTGTGCAAATCGAAGGAATATTCCACGGCAATCAGACCGGGCGGATAATCCCATTTTTCAACCATCTGATGGAGTGTGATTTGGCGTACCTCTTCTTCGGGACTAAGCAATACATACTTTTTCCGTACAGGATCAAAAACTTCGGTTTTATTATTGATGATTCTCGTTTTAAACCATTCCATAACCACTATTCAATGCATATTCGCCAATATTCGCAAAGTTAATCCGTTCAACAACTTGAAGCAAACTATCCACTTAAAATTGCGTTTTTTCTTTTGATCTTTCTGCAACTTGATGTATGAATCTACTGGAATTCGTGTTAGCCGGTGCACTTATCATTAAATTTAGATTATTTTTGTAGCTCAAAAAATGAATTAATATGAATCCAACAAACATTCAACGACAAGCTCCGTATCTTAAGACCAAGACGGATATCATAAAAAACTGGTTGCCACGCTATACAGGGCAAAACCTGGAAGATTTTGGCGAATACATCTTATTGACCAACTTCAATCAATATCTCGAACTTTTTGCGCAATGGCACAATGTACCTATAATAGGAGCGGAGTTTCCGATGCCTTGTGCCACTTCAGGTAATATCACGATTATCAATTTCGGTATGGGTAGTGCCAATGCAGCTACAGTAATGGACTTACTTGCTGCCATTCATCCCAAGGCTGTATTGTTTTTAGGCAAATGTGGCGGCTTGAAAAAGAAAAATCAGGTTGGCGACCTCATTTTACCTATTGCTGCCATCCGAGGCGACGGTACTTCAAACGATTATTTACCTTTTGAGGTTCCGGCTTTACCTGCTTTTAGCCTGCAAAAAGCTATTTCTACTACTATCAGAGACCACGGGAGAGATTATTGGACAGGTACTGTATTTACCACCAATCGTCGTGTGTGGGAGCATGATGAGGTGTTTAAAGAATACCTTTTGGAAACACGCAGCATGGCAGTAGATATGGAAACTGCTACAATTTTTGTGGTGGGATTTGCGAATGAAATTCCTACCGGTGCACTCTTGTTGGTTTCCGACCAGCCGATGACACCTGAAGGAGTAAAAACCTCGGAAAGTGACCGCAAAGTGAATAAACGCTTTGTGAACGAGCATTTGAAAATTGGAATTGAAGCACTTCAGCAATTGATAAATAACGGAATTACCGTAAAACATCTTCGTTTCTAATGCCTGCTTTAAGCTACGAACAAATTTTATCGAATATCCACAATAAGGTATTCCATCCCATTTACTTTTTGATGGGTGATGAACCTTATTTTATTGACTCAATTACGGAGCAACTGGAAGAATCCGTACTCGAAGAAGAATATCGTGCTTTCAATCAGCTTGTATTGTATGGGCGTGATGTGGATGTTCCGACTATAGCTAATCAGGCACGTAGCTTCCCGATGAGCGGAAATTATCAGCTGATAATTATTAAAGAAGCCCAAGATGTAAAAAACATCGAAGAACTGGATAAGTATTTCCCGACTTTTCCCGAAAGTACTATCTTGGTAATTAATTATAAATATAAAAAACTTGACGGACGAAAGAGTTTCGCAAAGACAATTGACAAGCGGGGGGTGCTGTTCGAGTCGAAAAAATTGCGAGACTATAATATTCCGGGATGGATAACGAATTATCTCCGGCAAAAAGGATACAGCATCACGCCCAAAGCTGCTCAAATTATGTCCGACTTCTTGGGTACCGACTTGCATAAAGTGCGCAATGAGCTGGATAAATTGCTTATCACCACCAAGAAGTCGACAAAAATAACCGAAGTTGAAATTGATTCAAATATCGGAATATCAAAAGATTACAATATTTTTGAATTGCAATCTGCCATAATAAAACAAGATGTGCTGAAAGCGAATCGAATTGTAAATTATTTTGCTGCCAACAGCAAGGATAACCCGATTATAAAAACTGTAATCTTGCTTTACAGCTTTTTCACAAAAGTGCTGAAAGTTCATTATGCCAAGGATAAATCAAAAAATGCATTGGCAAGCTCATTAGGGGTAAATCCGTTTTTTGTGAATGATTATTTGGAAGCGGCCTCGAGATACAGCATTGCTAAACTGGTGCAAATTATTGGATTGCTCCGCGAATATGATATGAAATCAAAAGGTTACGGAAGCAGTAATGTAAATGAAGGAGATTTGTATAAAGAGATGATGTACAGGATTATGCATTAAGCAAAATCGAATTTATCCTCAGGATTTATAATAAGATTGACTCTAATCTTTCGAGTGAAATACCCGTTCCCCACAAAATAATCAGACTCAATATTGTCAACAACATCATAACAATGAATAATATGCCATTGATTGTAAAAAAGTTATTGATGTATTGCAGTGATGCTTTTAAAGATTTCTTGTCACCTAAATTAATGGCATAGTTTGCTTGAGAGGCTGCCCGAAAAAGTAAGATACCCATCCAAATCGGCAGCCATGCAAATATAATTCCCACGATGGTAATTGCGATGAGAATGCCGTAAAATATCATTATCACCCCTAAAAACTTCATCCACCCTGAAGCACTGCTTAAATTGTGGCTTATTTCTCGAACTAATTCTTTTTCGGACGATGGCTGTAAATCAAATTGTTCCATAATATTAACATGCTTTAGGCTTAAAGCCTCACTTGAAAAAGTTAAAAATAATACTTTTGTTGAAATTAAGACCAAAAGTTTGATATTTTCCGTACTTTCCGGTAGTTGAGTTGATAATTATTGCTTGTAATAGTGAAAAATGAAATCTTAGAAAGTATTTTTTTAAGCTATATTGATAAATACTACCTTTGTACAACAAATTTATGATTTTGAGCTTCTATCTTGAATGAAGGCGTTTTTTAAATATATTATTCGATATAAATATCTGTTAACCATACTGTTATTTGTAGTGTGGATGCTGTTTTTTGATCAAAATCGCATGCTAAATCAATTGAAGATGCGACGTACATTACGCGATTTAGAGAATCAAAAGCAATATTATATTGAAGAAATTGAGAACAATCAACAGCTCATTCAAGATTTGACGGAAGATACTGCCTTCATGGAAAGATACGCCCGTGAGCATTATTTGCTAAAAAAAGATAATGAAGAAATTTATTTGATTGTGGAACAAGAGTAAAATGCAAAGGTATTCCGCAATTTCAAACACTGCTTTTCTCTATAAATTTAACTCCCGGTTTTCTAATCTTATCGGCTTTAAACTCTTTTAAGAGGCTTGGGCGGAAAAACATTGTATTTTTGCCGCTTTATAACAGGCTTTAGCGTTTCTTAAGGGCTTTGCCTCTTATGTTTTAACTGTATTTGTTATGGGTATAGCGGAATTATGGGATTTATTTTTGCAAAACATATATCAAACCACTTGGCTCGAGGTAGTTGCAGTAATATTTGGTTTGTTGAGCGTATGGTATAGCACAAAAGTAAATATCCTTGTTTATCCAACCGGCATTATCAATGTACTGATTTACGTTTACATTTGTTTTATTGTCGGTTTGTATGCGGATATGGCAATTAACGTGGTTTATTTTTCCATGAGCGTCTACGGATGGTATAACTGGCTGCGACCTACTGCTGAAAAGGAGGAATTACCGGTTAGTTTTAACACTAAAAAACAGCAGATAATCGGAATAGTAGCTGTAGCGGTTTCTTTTGTTATTATCAGCCAGGTATTGGTAAAATATACAGATAGCACTGTGCCTTATATTGATGCGTTTACTACTGCAATCTTTATAGTGGGAATGTATTTTATGGCAATTAAGAAAGTTGAAAACTGGGTTTATTGGATTATCGGAAATGTCCTGTCAATCCCGTTGTATTTCTATAAAGGCTTGGCGTTCACCAGTTTTCAATACTTAGTCTTTTTGATATTAGCAATTAAAGGGCTTATTTTGTGGCGAAAGGAGGCTTTGAATGCCTAATGTGATTGCTATTACCGGTCCCGAATCTTCAGGTAAAACACAGCTTGCAAAGCAGCTTGCTGCGCATTATGATACAATTTGGATTCCGGAATATGCCCGCAATTATCTTTCTGATTTAGCCAGACCCTACACCTTGAATGATGTGGAATGGATTGCAGCCCGTCAGGAAAGCTTGGTAAAAGCTGCTGCCAAAAAGACAAATAAACCGATATTTGTAGATACGGAAACGCTTATGTGTTACATATGGGCTGATTATGTATTTGGAGAAGTGCCTCCAAGCATTATGCAGCGTCTGCAAAATCAAGATTTTCCGTTATATTTGCTTAGTTATCCTGATTTGCCGTGGGAGCCGGACCCATTGCGTGAGCATCCGAATGAGCGCATGGAGCTTTATGCTTTATACGAACAAATGATGCAGCAGATGAGTTGGAATTTTTATACAATAAAAGGTCTTGGCGACAATCGCTTTCAATCTGCGCTAAAAGTTGTGGATGCATACATCAAACAAATATGAAAAAACAAGGAGAACGACTTCATATAATGCATTTAGCACGATGGTATCCACATCGTTATGACCCAATGTTTGGTTTGTTTGTGCAACGTCATGCCGAAGCAGCAGCTTTATTTGAAACCGTTTCGGTAGTATATGCCGAGCCCAATCAGTCTGATGGAAACAGAACCGAAATCGAACAGGAAAATGTAGAAGGCGTTCAAAATACTCGAATTTATTATCCTGTTTCCAAACGCAATACTAAAATCGCACGTTTAATGAACCTTTTTAGCTATTATCGGGCGATTTTTAAGGGTATGAGGCTCGCTCAAAAGCATAATGGAAAGGCAGATGTAATTCATTTTCACATTTTAAGTCGTTTGGGAATACCCGCCTTGTATTATAAGATTTTTCGCGGAACACCTTATCTGATTACGGAACATTGGTCACGTTATTTGCCGTACAGAAATGAGTTTAACGGTCGTTTAAGGAAATGGATTAGCCGTATCATCGTACGAAATTCGTTTATGCTGACCAGTGTTACTGAAAACCTGAAGCAGGCAATGCTGGGGCATAAGCTTGAAAGCCCACGGATGACGATTCTTCCGAATGTGGTTGATATGCATAAATTTGGAATCCAAGATCGAAAGGATGATGGCAAGTTGCGCTTGGCACATATCAGCTGTTTTGAAGATAGGTCCAAAAATATTTCGGGTATTTTAAATGTGTTGGCTGATTTAAAAACAGATTTACCTCAGCTGGAGTCGGTGATGATAGGGGATGGGCTTGATTTTGAGCTCCTTAAAAGGCGTGCTGCAGCTCTTGGCTTGGCAGAGCCTGAGCTACGGTTTACGGGAGTTTTACAAGGCAAACAGCTGGTAGATGAATTGGCACAAGCTGACTTTTTGGTTATCTTCAGCAATTATGAAAACCTGCCGGTAGTCATTCCGGAGGCATATGCTTGCGGCTTGCCGGTAATTGCTACCAAAGTAGGAGGGATTCCGGAAATTATTACGAATGAAAACGGAATACTAATCGAACGAGCCGATGAAAATGCATTGAAAGAAGCCATTTTTTCAATTTTTGAGAACCCGAAGCGTTTCGAAAAGCATAAAATTCGTGCCATGGTAGAATCAACTTACGGCAAAGAGGCAGTAGGGAAATTGTTGCATCAGTGGTATCGTGAAAGTGTGAGCTGATAGTTTGAAAAATAAGCAAAAAAAAAGAGGCGCTCTGCCTCTTTAAAATTAATTACCCAACTTGTGGTACGCCTGCCACTCAGCAGGCAGACTTTTTAGAATATTAGGTTCCAAGTCAATAAGAAAATCATGGATTTCATTCCTTGACTTCTTTCCAAACCGCTCTAAACCAGGTTCATCCCTGTAAACCAAACTAAGAAAATCTAAAATGGTTTCTACCTTGAAATGTTTGAAAACCATTAATAGCCTGACGCTAAAGTCGAAATTTATAACCGGAATATTTAAAGTTTCTACTAAACTTGGTGTAATTCTATAATTCATAATCTATATTTAATGAACTTACCATCAATGAGTTATATCTTAAATTATAAAAGGAGTTAGAAGTTTATTTAATCCCCTCAACAAAAATAATATTGAGGGGAAAAAGTTGTTACAAAGAAATTGATAAATGCATGGGACCTTCCATCTTGGCATATGGATTACTGTCTTTCCACAGTTGGGGCAATTCTTTTACAAAATCATGGTCCATGGAATGTAGGAGTACCCATATTTTGCCACGAATCACTTCATCCAATTCCGTCACTTGGGAATCGTGCTTGTAAATTAGACTTAAAAGGTCTAATAAGGTTTCCACCTTGAGGCTTTCAAAAAGATGTCTTAAGTCATCTCCTAAATTAAGAATATAAATCGGTGAATTTAGTGCTTCCTCTGCACTCAATTGAGGCTGAAGAAGATACCGATCGTAAGGGTTGTCAGAAGTAATAGAGATTTTTCTTTCCATAAATTATTAGGATTAAAACTGATTTTAAACTTTTGTAAATAATAGTGTTTCAGGTTTGAGAATCAATTGCCGCCTTGCAGGCGAAGTCAAACACTTTGTGTGCGACTAAAATCTTCCAACAAATCTTGGATTCATGGAGTAGTACTGCTGCCATTCAAAAGGCAGGCTTTTAATTATCACGGGGTCGATGTGATAAAAGAGCGCATAGATTTCAGTTCTGGAAACAAGACCAAGCACTCTGTCTAGGCTCGGATCTTCTTTATAAATGAGGACGAGAAGATCAAGTAATACTTCGATTTTTAATTTTGAAAAACCGAAAAGTAAACGTGCTGAAACGTCGAGATTAATTAATGGACAGTTTAAATATTCAACTGTATCCATAAGACTTTTCGTGTGGATCATACACGAATTATATTAAAGGTTTAGAATCATAATACACATAAAATCAAGTTATTATGTTGTTAAAGTAACAAGATTTCAAAGAACGCGGGCATAATTTGCCCATCAAATCTTAATAAAATAAAAATTTATGGAATTATATAAAAATCTACAAAAGTTGTGCCAAAAACTATTGATTTAAATAAAAGTCAAGAAAAAACTTGATATTTGAAAAATAACGCGTGATAATATTTAAAATGCTGCCTTTACTTCCTAAGAAACTTTTCTATGACACTACGAATCCGGACATTTGAATGCTAAAAGCGGAGTATTTAATTGGAAAAAGTCGTCTTTTCCAACTTTATCTTTAAAAATATAGTCAATCCATCCTCGTTTGTTGGCGATAAATGCAGCCATTCCGACTTGATGTGTATCTGCAAAATCCTTTAAAGTTTTCGCAGCATTTTTTGTGGGAAGCAGATGAAAATCTAACTTCTGCTGTTGATATTCTTCTTCAAATGCTTGTTTTAGCTCATTCATCAAAAGTTTTGCCTTTTGTTTTTTTGCTTCAAATACCAAATGTACAATATGTATTGTCGGTTTATGCCGATCAGTGAGTTTCATGAGTTGATTGATTGTAGAAACTTCATAATGACTGAAATTGGTGGCATATAAGATGTTGTTTTTACTCGACCAAATATAATTTTCGGGTATGGCAAGCAGGGGTACATTTACTTTCGACATAAGTTTTTTTGCCATGCTGCCTTCCAAAAATGCTTTTCGTCCCAAGCCTTTGGTGCCCATTAATATAAGGTCGGGCTCTTCGGCTCTTGTCAGTTCCAAAAGCTCGTATTCGGGTTCTCCTCCTTTTAAATAAGTTTGTACTTCAATATTGGTTAACTCGTTCTCTTTCAATAAATTGCTAAGATATTTTTCTTTTTCGCTCATGAATTCCATAGCCTGGTTCTTGAGTTCAAGGAATAATTCGCGATGATAAAATGCATCGGAGCCCATGCCGGTCGAAAAGCCGCCATCGCTCATGCGCACCTGATCCATATATGCATGAAATAAGATTATTTTACCACCTCCCGTCCTTAGCAAATCAACTGCATAAGGAAATAACATATTGTTTTGTTCGCTGAAATCAGTGGAAAGAATAATCTTCATAGCCCATTTTTTTAGGTTATTTTGTAAAATTACATAAGTTTTAAAAAAACTGCAAATTATTTTAGTTCTTTACCATCCCATAAGCAGGCCTGAAGCGCCTACAATTAGTGCCACAAGTAAGTTTACGGCTTTTACTGCAATAAAGCTTTTTTGCGATTCAGCAAGTAAGGGCAGGCTGCCATGACCGTCTTGCGCAATGGAGTTTGCAAGTAATATACTGAAAGGCAGCACCCCTTGTGTAAAGAGGATTACAAAAATAAAATGGGGACCTGATTCGGGTATTATGCCTATTAAAAGGGCGATTGCCAATACAATCCAAACGTTTGCCGAAATCCATTGAGTAAGATCGATATAGCTGTTTAATACGTAGATTAATATCAGCACTCCCAATGTCCATAAAAAGATTTTAAGAAAATGCTTTTTGATGATGTGCTGCCACAAATGCTCGTGTAAGAAATGGTCTGCGGCGGCTGTTACCATGAATAAAATAATGCTAAAAAGTCCAATTAAGATGTAGCGAATCCAATCTGCTTCAGCATGATGATGATCACCGCCTTTGTGCGCCAGTACATGCTCGCTGCTGTTTCCCATAAGGGTATTCAGGTGGTGGTCGCCATCAATGATGCCGCTCATCAATAAAAAAAGTATGCTGATGGTACCTGTGATGAGCAATGCTCTCGTAAAGCTCATATGCTTCAGATTGTGTTTGATGGATGAAAGACCTACCGGGTGGCAGTCCGCATCATGTTTGTGAATCGGGAATTTAGCATGTTCTTTTAGTCCGATATATTTATTTTTCACAGTGAAATGCACAATTACCCCTGAAATAAGCGCGATAAAAAACAGTATGATATGAAGTTTTATGGCTGTGGCGGGCATTACGGAAAACATTAGGAAGGCTTCATCCCCGGATGTGGCAATCATAGTGGCGACGATGGCAGGAAACATTACCACGCGATGAATATACAGTGAAATCATGGTATAAGCTCCCAAACAACCCGGGATAATACCCATTACCGTGCCCAGCAATATCTGCCCAAAGGGTGACTTTTGTATCTTTTTGCTCCAAAGTCCACGAGTTTGAATATTAAAATATTCAATTACCATCATCATCCCCAAAACAAAGGTAGTGATGATAAAGGTTTGCTGTAAGATGGTTGTTATCATAGTTTTAACAGCTCTAAAATTTGAAATTTATTCGTTTTCAGCCTGATACTTACCGGCAGCTTCAAGGAATGTGCGGGCTATGGCGGCAGATAATTGGTCTTCATAATCCATCCACTCGGGATGCCATTGTACAGCCAATAAAAAACTCTTTTTCCCTTCTACGGCTTCAATAAGTGAATCTTCGCTATAGGCTGCCGGAACAAGTCCTTTGCCAAGCTTTTCAATCCCTTGATGATGATTGCTTGCTACCTCTTGCTGCTTGTCCGTTGCAATTTTTGAAAGCAGGCTTTCGGCTTCCAAAAGGACTGCATGTTGTGTCCAGCCTTCTTTTCCTTGGCGATGCAATGTGCCACTGCCGGTGTCTTCCGGCAAATCAATATATAGTGTGCCGCCTGACGCAATATTTATAAGCTGCATTCCTCGACAAATGCCAAGAATCGGCATTTGAAGCTTTGAAGCAATGCGAAAAGCTTCAAACTCAATGCTATCCCTTTTGATGTCGAAGGTTCCGCAACGGATGGTGTCATGCTCCTTACCGTAATTGCCGGGATAAATATCCTCACCACCGGTTAAAACTAAGCCATGAGAGATAGCCAAGGAATCGGATAAATTAGCGTATGCAACTTTACTCAAATCAATATATCGGAATGGAATTTGTTGGTTTGCAAGCCATTCGCTGTATTTTTTGCCTACAAGAGCACGCTCTTTTGATATTGCGATAACAAGTTGATTCCCATTGGTTTGTGCCAGTCCAACTTGGAAAAATACCAAAAAAATGATGAAAATTGTGTACAAGCGTATTTTAAAATGCGTCATAACGGATTATTTAAGCCTTTAAAATTACAATTTTCAATCAGATTATACCAAGATAATATTCTTTTATGCGATTAAAATATTGATTGGTGAACTGGTTATCTGTTTTTCGAATGGTAAACTGTTCGCGCTTTATTGGTAAGTGGGCAGTAAAGCTGTAACACATATTTATTCTATTTGGCGGCATGCCTTCAACCGGAATAATACTTTCTACTGCATTCAATTTTAGTTTTTGCTTTGTGGCGGCTTTGTCCCAGCTTTCAAACTGATCGGCGGGCAGCACAAGTACAAAGCTTCCGGATGGGTCCAAATTTTTTGCTATGGCTTCTGCTAATTCGTCAAATGACAGCTGGTCGGTATGTCGGGCTAAGTTACGCTTTTCTTTTTCAGATTTGAATGAGGCTGAGAAGAATGGTGGATTACTGATTATCAGCTCATATTTTTGTGATTCCAACTTGGAAAACTGTCTGATATCGGCATGTATAGCTTGCAAGCGACTGCTCCAGGCTGAACGCCTGAAATTTTCCGCTGCTTCATCAACAGATTCGGCATCAATATCTACTGCCGTTATTTCAGCCATTGGAAAACCTTGTGCAAGTAGCAGTGCAATAATGCCACTGCCCGTTCCTATTTCGAGTATGCTATTCGGGTTTAGCCCAGTCTCCCAGCTTGCAAGCAACACGGCATCTGTTCCTATCTTCATGGTGGAACGTGCATGCAGCATACTGAATTTACGAAAATGAAACGGCCGTTCCATTGTGATGATTTATTGCAAATAAAGATCTATTAATCCTTCGGGTGTACGTACAATAATTTGTTTGTTTTGGCGGTCTACCTTGATAATCATCTCATCAATAATTGGAATCAACACTTCTTTTGAGTTGTGAAAAATCTGCATAAGTGTTTGATTTGGATATTCCAACACATTTGCCAGTTGGCCGATGGTGCCAAATTCTTCGTCAATAATGGTAAAGTCAATGATTTCGTGGTAGTAAAATTTATTTCCTGTCAATTTGGGAAGCAGCTCCAGTGGCAGAAAAATATCTTTACCCGTAAGTGCACTTGCAGCTTCGATATCATGTATATCTTCGAGTTTGATATTTGCTTTATCCTTTTGTATTTTAATTGATTGTATGAAAAAAGGAACCAGCTGTTTATGTATTTCGAGAAAGAACATGGGCAGCTCGGCATAATTGAGTGGTTCATCGGCATCAATATGAATACTTAGTCCGCCATCAAGTCCGTGTGTACGAATGATTCTGCCAAACAAAAAGCAATCTTCTTTTTTCATTGATTTATGGGTCTTAAAAAATAAAAGCCGGCAGTTGACTGTCGGCTTTTATACGTAAATAACAAATGTTTATGCTTCTTCAGTACCTGCTTCGGCACTTTCATCGCTTTCTGTTTCTTCTGTGCCTTCTTCGGCTTTTGCGGCGGCAGCTTCTTCAGCTTTAGCTTTTGCTTCGTCGATTTCGGCTTGAAGTTCTGCAGCACGTTTTTTGGCTACTTCTGCTTCTTTTAATTCTTTAGCTTTGACTTCAGCTTCCATTCTCTTTTTCCGTTCGTTCCGATCTTTTTCAACAAGACCCTTCTTCTTGGCTTCAATCTTTGCTTCTTTTTCACTCAACCATGTTTGGAATTTAGCTTCTGCTTCTTCGATGGTGAGAGCTCCTTTTGTAACACCTTTAAGTAAGTGTGATTTTAATAAAACTCCTTTGTAGGAAAGGATAGCGCGTACCGTATCAGTGGGCTGTGCGCCATTGTTTAACCATTGTAAAGCTTTATCGAAATTTAATTCGATAGTAGCAGGGTCAGTCATCGGATTATAAGTGCCAATTTTTTCAATAAACCTACCATCTCGAGGTGCACGACCATCCGCAATTACAATATGATAAAAAGGTTGTCCTTTTTTACCACGACGCTGTAATCTCATTTTTGCTGGCATAATAAAAAAATATTAAATGATTAGAATTAAAATTAAGGCTGCAAAAATCGTAAAAATATCATTACCACCAACATAAATTCTAAAAAAATGTTTAAAATCGGTATTATTTGCAGCATTTTCATGAAAAAGAGCCGCCTCATGCGAGGCAGCTCTTTCTGAAATTATAAATATTTCAATGATTAGCTTTTATCATCTACTTCTTCGAAGTCTACATCAGTTACTTCATCATCTCCGCCTTGTTGTCCTGGATGCGCTTGTTGTTCTGCGCCGGCTTGTGGATCTGCTTGTGTGTTTTTATACATTTCTTCACTTGCAGATTGCCATATCCCATTCAATTTGGTCATGCTGCTGTCAATCGCATCTAAATCTTGATTTTTATGTGCAGTTTTCAGCTCTTCAAGTGCGGCTTCAATTTCCGATTTTTTATCGGCAGGCAATTTATCACCGTACTCTTTGATTTGCTTTTCTGTTTGGAAAATCAGTCCGTCTGCGGCATTCAGCTTATCGGCACGTTCACGCTCTTTGCTGTCTGCTTCGGCATTTGCAGCTGCTTCATCTTTCATGCGTTGGATATCTGCATCGCTAAGTCCTGAAGAAGCTTCAATGCGGATACTTTGTGACTTTCCGGTGGCTTTATCTTTGGCAGCCACATTTAATATACCATTCGAGTCGATGTCAAATGTTACTTCAATCTGTGGTATACCACGTGGCGCCGGTGGAATGCCATCGAGATGGAATCGTCCGATGCTCTTATTTTGGTTTGCCATGGGGCGTTCACCTTGTAATACATGTATTTCTACCGAAGGCTGATTATCGGCAGCAGTTGAGAAAGTCTCCGATTTGCGAGTGGGAATCGTTGTATTTGATTCAATCAAACGTGTCATCACACCGCCAAGGGTTTCAATACCTAATGATAGAGGTGTCACATCCAACAGAAGTACGTCTTTTACTTCTCCGGTGAGTACACCACCTTGGATTGCTGCTCCAATGCTTACTACCTCGTCCGGGTTTACACCTTTTGAAGGTTCTTTTCCAAAAAAGTCTTTTACAACTTGTTGAATAGCAGGGATACGTGTTGAACCACCTACCAGAATCACTTCATCGATATCGGATGCGTTTAGGTTTGCATCTTTCAGTGCTTGACGACAAGGTTCAAGTGTAGCTTGGATGAGTTTATCGTTCAGCTGCTCAAATTTGGCGCGTGAAAGTTTGCGTACCAAGTGCTTCGGTATGCCGTCTACAGGCATGATATAAGGCAGGTTAATTTCTGTTTCGGTGGAGCTTGACAACTCGATTTTTGCTTTTTCAGCAGCTTCTTTCAAGCGCTGCAGTGCCATCGGGTCTTTTCTCAGGTCAATTCCTTCGTCATTTTTAAATTCTTCTGCCAACCAGTCGATGATATTATGGTCAAAGTCGTCACCGCCAAGGTGTGTGTTTCCATTGGTGGATTTTACTTCAAACACTCCATCACCCAATTCGAGTATTGAAATATCGAATGTACCGCCGCCAAGGTCAAAAACAGCAACTTTTACGTCATTTACTTTCTTGTCGAGGCCGTAAGATAATGCGGCTGCTGTGGGTTCGTTGATAATTCGTTTAACGGTAAGTCCTGCAATTTCACCGGCTTCTTTGGTAGCTTGACGTTGTGAATCGCTAAAGTAGGCAGGAACAGTAATAACAGCCTCAGTAACAGTCTGTCCAAGATAATCTTCAGCGGTTTTCTTCATTTTTTGAAGTACCATGGCTGATAATTCTTGGGGGGTATATTTTCTGTCGTCTATTTGTACTCTGGGCGTGTTATTTTCTCCTTTTACCACTTTATAAGGCACTCTGCCGCCTTCTTTTGAAACTCGGTCAAAGGTTTCCCCCATAAATCGTTTGATGGAAAAGACGGTCTTTTCCGGGTTTGTAATAGCCTGTCGCTTTGCCGGGTCACCTACTTTACGTTCTCCGTTTTCGGTGAATGCAACAATTGAAGGAGTTGTTCTGCGTCCTTCGCTGTTTGGAATAACAACAGGCTCGTTGCCCTCCATAACGGCAACACATGAATTTGTTGTTCCTAGGTCAATTCCAATGATTTTACCCATTATTGATTTCCTCCTAAATATTTGAATAAGTTAATTTGTCTAATTTTCTATATATCCGACAATGATTGTGCCAAGTGCTTTTGATGGGGTGTTTTGCTTTTCGTTTCGACAGGTTTACTGTAAATCCTAGTGATATTGTATTGTAAAGTATTGAAATACAGGTGAATGTGCTATAAGTCCGAGAAAGATAAAATCTGACATAAGTATGTGACAAAACGACAGTATTTTAATGAATAGCACTGAAAAAACACTTCACACTACATATTTATAGTTAAGGTTTTTGTTTTTGAAGCTTGTAAAAGCTTGCACAAGGCGCATACAAATATTATTTTTGCCAAAATTTTCAAATCATGGATTTAAGTAAAATCGTTACTATTTCCGGCAAGCCGGGCCTTTTTCAAATTACGGGACAAGGAAAAAACAATGTGGTTGTAGAATCTTTGGTTGACGGAAAGCGCTTTGCTGCTTTTGCACACCAAGGCATGAGTATTCTTGAGGAGATAAGTATATATACCCAAACAGAAGACCGCCCTTTAAAAGAAATTTTCAAAAGTATCAATCAGGCTTTTGGCGATTCATTGGATTTTGAACCTAAGAAAATATCGTCCGAAGACTTGAAAGCCAAGTTTGAAATTGCTGTGCCTGACTATACGGAAGAAGCCGTGTATCCGTCGGATATGAAAAAGATATTTGGCTGGTACTCCTTGTTAATGGAGAAACAACTGCTTGATTTTACGGAAGATACTTCTGAGGAAGCAGCTGCTGAAGAAACTAAAGAAGAAGCTGCCGAATAAGTTTCGTAATTTAGGCGAGAAACTTATTTATTTGTGAATTATGCTGTATAAATGGCTGATTAGACCTATTTTTTTTCGGATAAATCCGGAAAAGGCACACCATATGGTGGTGTCCCTGCTGAAATTCGGATTTGCAATTCCCGGTTTTCAAGCTTTGCTTGCTTATTGCACCCAAGTCAAAGATTCTCGTTTGGAAAAGGAGCTTTTTGGCTTGCATTTTAAAAATCGTATTGGAATTGCTGCCGGATTTGATAAGAATGCAGAAGTTTTTAATCAGCTTGCTGCTTTTGGTTTTGGGCATATAGAAATTGGCACGGTAACGCCAAAAGGGCAGCCGGGTAATCCGAAGCCACGTTTGTTTCGCTTGCCGAAAGACAAAGGGCTTATAAACCGTATGGGCTTCAATAACAATGGCTTTGAGGCTGCCTTGTCAAATTTGAAAAAGCGTAGGACAAAAGCAGTTATCGGCGTCAATATTGGTAAAAACACGCTCACCCCTAATGAGACTGCCGTAGAAGATTATTGGATTAATTTCCGGGCTTTGTTTGATGTGGCAGATTATTTTGTCGTAAACGTCAGCTGCCCAAATATATCCGACTTACGTGAGCTTCAAGACCAAGAGATGCTTACGGAGATATTAATGCGTCTGCAAGGATTTAACTGCGAGCAAGCCAATCCCAAACCGATACTTTTAAAGGTATCTCCCGATTTGAACGAGATGCAGCTGGATGAGGTAATTGATATAGTGAAGCAAACCAAGATTGATGGTGTGGTGGCAGTAAATACCACGATTACCCGTCATACACTTGAAGCAGAAAAAGAAGCTGCGGAGCGCATTGGAAATGGTGGCTTATCCGGACAGCCGATCAAAAAGCGAGCTGTTGAAGTGATACGATATCTAGCTGAAAAATCGGAAAAATCATTTCCAATTATTGGGGTAGGGGGTATTTTTAGTGTAGAAGACGCCATTGAACAACTGGAGGCAGGTGCCGACCTTATTCAGGTTTATACCGGATTTATTTACGAAGGTCCGATGATTGCGCGCCGCATTAATAAAGGTATATTACAAGCTGTTAAATCGGGTAAGCTGACACTCAGCTAAGCTTTAATGGATCTGGCAGACCGATTAAGAGTTTCTGATGCTTTGACAGTATCAGCTTTCTTTTGAAATCACTAATTTCTGTTGCTGCCTAAGCTTTTCAATAATTTTCGGGATTATTTTTTTTCGTGGTAGGAGCCCTTGTTGGCGAAACTCAATATTTCCTTCATCCGGATTTTCTGCCAATCCAACCCAGAAATTGATTTTATCAGCCATTTTGAGGAAAAAAGCCAATTCATAAGCGGGGGAATCTTTTGGATATTTTTCCAGGTCTTCATCCAATAAGTGAAACACTTGATTCAAGGTAATCACTCCTTCAGTAGCCAATTCAAAACCATCTATATTATAGGAAGGAGGGGTGATGCTGCTTATAGAGTGTTCTATTTCCATGCTGGTTCCCAATACACGTGCTGCTATTTTTGAGGTCGATCCGCCACAGCTGATGTGGATACCTTCGGATTGCATAAAGTCATTTACCCAGTCTTCATCCATGTTTTTATGGCTTGGAGGACCACTCATTACGTTGACTATGATACCTTTTCGTGTAGTGGCGCATATGACCGAACAGTCGTCTCCTTTACCTATGGGCCAATATTCGCGTGCTTGGTCGTGTACATCAGTAGCGAGTTCCAAGCCGTTTATTCGTTCCACGGGCATTCTTGTTTGCAAAAATTTACGTATTCCTTCTGCTTCCCATCCATAGTTAAAATACTTGCCAATTCCGGCCTGGCTTATTCCGTCCGAAACAAGCATAAGCCCTTCTTGCAGTCCTATTTTACAATCTGCTTCGTGAATGATGGCTTTGCCTTGTACATATGTTCTGGTTTTTAAGATTTGGGCATAGCTTTTGGTGATTAAAAAAGAAGGGGGCATTTCATAGCTTAGAATAATGGTATGTCCGTTATTCATAATGCGTGCTATTGAAAATACGGCAAACGGCTCACTTGTTCCCCAAACCTTATCCATGGTTGCTGCCACGGATTTAAATGCTTCTCGAGTGGAAAGCCCTTGACTTAATAGGCCATGTATGCGGGAGACACACATATTGGCAGCAATATGTGCTTTGATGCCCGATCCAAGTCCGTCGGATAAAATGATATGTGTAGCCAGTTCGTTACGATATATTCCATAGGCGTCACCGCATGGATCGCCAGCTTTTTTAGGTGATTGTACCGCAAAAACGTCCGTATGTATATACATTTTTTAGCCTTTCGTAGCGAACTTATTTCTTAATGGTATCTATCAAATTCTTCATTAACACCTCTCCGCGTGCCGTGTTTTCGCCAAGGAATTTTGCCATTTCTTGTGCCAAGCTTATTTGATGATCAATGAGTTCTTGTGCCTTTAGTATGGTTTCAGACTTAATGGCAGTAAGTTTTTCTTGACTTAATCGCGTATCGGTAATATCAACAAATACTCCGGCATAATGCTGATCCTCAGGCAGACTAAATGCAACCACATGGCAGATTAGGTTGTAGCTGGTGTAATGGTTAATTTCTTTAATAACGTTTGTTTTACCGCTTTGCAGGCGTTCAAAGATTCCAGGATCGGTTAGATAACTGATTTTTTTACCTAATAAGGCATCGGAGCAGGAGAACATCTTTTTGAAGGAGTTGTTCATATGCAATATGCTTAAATCCTTGTCGAGCAGTAATATACCGTTCGGGTCATGCGTAATCATGGCATCAAACTGTTGTTCAGCACGCTTGCGCATAAACGGAATACACATTTCGGGTTCTGCCATGCCACGTAATACGGCAATTGCTTTATCTCGACAGCTTGCATAGCCGCAAGCGGTGCAGTTAAGTTCGTCGGCGGCTTCTTGTTTTCCGGTGATAAGCAAGACTTCCCGAATTTGTTCTTCGGTAAACTGATCTCTATCTTTTCTTGAAATTGACGGGAATGAGGCTTCAAGGCGATTGAATAAGTCTTCGCTATCTTTTTGTTTGTTCTTATTCAGACGTGTATAATCCAATATGGCTTTACGTCCTTGGAAACTTGAAATTTGTTGATTTGAAACAGGTCCGTTGATGCAGCCGTTTTTACAAAACATTGGTTCAATGACAATACCACTTTGGTTTTTATCATTTAATCCGTCCAGGGCTTCCTTCACTTGTCGGTAGCCGCTTACGGTTATAATTTGTTCGTCCAGCATATCTGTTGATAAGCCGGCGGTACGCAGCAGTCCTCCTTCTAAAGGAAATAGACGTGCATCACCGGGTACAACTTCGCTGAATGAACTTTCCTCACAGTTTAGAATATCGATTTTTTTGCTTTGAAAAATTTCATCTAATTCAGCAAATGTGAGTACAGCATCAATCCATATTTCATTTTCGGGCCATTGTGCTTCGTCTTTTTTTGCTACACAAGGACCAACAAATATCACTTTATGTTTTGGCAGCTTCTTTTTAATCATTCGTGCATGCGCTACCATGGGAGAAGCTACTTTTACGAGCATGCCGGCATGCTGCGGTTTTTGGTGCAATACATAATTCACCACAGCGGGGCATGTGGTGCAAATATGATCTTTACCGGGATTTGCAGTGATTTGATCTTTTGTCGCAGAAGCGGTTTGCCATGCACCTATAGCTGTTTCTACAACAAATGAAAAACCTGCCATACGTAAAGCAGATGGCAGGCGTTTTTGTTCCCATTCATTATAATATGCAGCAAATGAAGGAGCTACGCTAATAGCTAGGGGGTGCCCTTCTTCAATCATTTGCAGTACTTTGCCTGAATCGCTTCGATATTCTTTTGCGTGTTGCGGGCAGTTGATGATACAAGTTCCGCATGCAATACATAGCTCCGGAATTACTTGAGCTTGCCCATCTTTCATTTTAATGGCATTTACCGGGCATACGCGTACACAGCGGTAGCAGTCACGACATTTTGCTTTTGAAGTGAATACTATTGGGAGTTTCTCCTTCGGTCTTAATGATATAGTGGCTGCCATATTACTTGTTTTTGCGGTTTAGCTGTTAAACTGTCCCCGACTGATTTCTCAGTGTTTTAAAGCAATCAGACGGGGAGCAGTTATTAATAACAGCATATTAACCAATTTAACCAAAATCTCACTTATGATGAAAATCTAAGCTGATATTTTATACATTTAAAAGTCTTCCCATACGAAGCACTTCTTTGTCGAGCAATTCTTTAGCTTTCTCAAAGGTAGCATGCTCCATAATGTGGTCGTTGATACGTAAAACCGGTCCATTTTCGCATCGTTCGAAGCAGAAGGTAGCTTTTACGTCTACCATTTCCTCTTGTCCTTCGAATCCAACGATATCTTCCAGTTTATTTTCGGTTACATAGTCTGTAAGTTTTTTCAGTAACTCTTGCGAGCCTTTCAAGTAACAGTTAGTACCTACGCACACATAAAGTTCAATCTTCGGCTGATCTGTGTTACGGATATTAATGACTTGGTCAGTAATACGTGCACGGCCACGATAATCGGTATGCAGAAGTTCGTGTGCTTTGGGCCCACCAACCTCACCTAATGAAGTTTCATATAGTTCTTTTACATACGGATTGTCTTGTGATTTACGCAGTTCAAGCTGTTTATCTGCATTGTATAATCCTTGTATACGTTTTTGACGGAAGTCGGGGTCGAAGCTCACCGGCTGACCACCTCCTGCGATACAACCACCGGGGCATGACATGATTTCAATCAGGTCATAATCACAATCGCCATTCACTACCATTTCACACATGGTACGTGCGTTGGATAAGGTATGAGCGATACCCAGTTTAATCTTAATTCCGCCAAGTTCCATATTTACAGTACGAATGCCGTCTAATCCGCGAGTCATTTTTAGTTCGGTATCAACCAATGTTTCGCCGGTAATCTTTTCGTAGGCAAAGCGTAATACTGCTTCGCTCACTCCACCTGTATTTCCAAATATTACACCTGCACCGGTTTTAAATCCGAGTGGGAGGTCAAATGATTCGGGCTTGAGTTGGGTAAACTGAATACCGGTTTCGTGAATCATACGTCCAAGTCCTTCCGTTGTAAGCACATGATCTACATCTGCAATTCCTTCATGGATAAATTCTTCGCGTTTTGCTTCAAATTTCTTTGCCGTACAGGGCATGATGGATACGACAACTAAGTTTTCAGGCTCAATTCCGAGTACACCCGGTAATATCTCACGTGCTACGCTACCAAACATTTGTTGTGGTGACTTACATGTTGACAGATTTGGGAGTAACTCAGGATAATATTGTTCGGCAAACTTTACCCAGCTTGGGCAGCAGGAAGTAAACTGAGGTAGTTTTTCTCCGGCAAGCTTACGTTGAATAAATTCAGTTGCTTCTTCCACTACTGTAAGGTCAGCGGTAAATGAAGTATCATATACTTGATCAAATCCCATGCGCTTGAGGGCGGCAACGATTTGTCCGGTGCTAATAGTACCGGCTGGCATGCCGAAACCTTCTCCTAATGCTACGCGAACGGCAGGAGCTAGCTGTGCAACCACATATTTTTTCGGGTCGTTAATGGCTTCCCAAACCTCTTCAGTTTCAGGCTTTGGTACCAGAGCACCTACAGGGCAAACCGAAACGCACTGACCGCAGTATACACATTCCACATCATTCAGGCTTTTGCCAAAAGCAGGTCCAACAATTGTATGTGCACCTCTATTGATAAAGTCAATGGCTCCAACACTTTGCATTTCTTTACATACTCTTACGCAGTCACCGCAAAGCACGCATTTGTTGGGGTCGTGAATGATACTCCAAGAGTGATTGTCGATTGGAGCAATTTTATCGGTTTTTTGAAAACGTACTTTTGTTACTCCGAGACGACGTGTAAGGTCTTGTAGTTTACAATTGTTTGAACGGGCACAACTTGGGCAGCTGATATCGTGATTGGCAAGCAGCAGCTCAAGATTGATTTTTCTGATTTGACGCACCTCGGCGGTATTGGTATGAACCACCATGCCATCTTTTGGTTCTATGGCACATGTAGCTTGAATTCCCATACCATCGATGTCGCAAATACACAAACGGCATGCGCCATATGTACTCAGATGCGAGTGATAACAAAATGTGGGAAGCTCGATGTCTGCTTTTCTAATCATTTCAAGCAGGTTACGCTCGTCTTCGATTGGGACTTGAATCCCGTCTATAGTTACTATTCCTTTCGTTATTTCCATTATTTTACCCTTTCAATTAGTTAAAACCCAATACTGCATCAAACTTACAAACCTCAAAGCAGATTCCGCACTTGGTACAGATCTCCGGATCAATCACATGCACTTGTTTTCTTTCTCCGGTAATAGCTTGTACAGGACATTTTCTGAGGCATGCCATACATCCGATACATTTTTCGGGATCGATGGTTATCTCGCGCAAGGCGTTACAATTATTGGTAGCGCATCGTCTATCGTGAACGTGCTGCTGATATTCTTGTTTAAATTTTTCAATTGTTGATAATACGGGGCTTGGTGCCGTTTTTCCGAGTCCGCAGAGGGAAGCTTTCTTAACAACCAATCCTACTTCTTGAAGCATATCGATGGTTTCCTGTGTGGCTGTTCCATCAATAATATCGTCAAGCAGTGAAAGCATTTGTTTAGTTCCTTCGCGACAAGGTACACATTTACCGCAGCTTTCGCTTTGTGTAAAGCTCATGAAGAATCTGGCAATCTGAACCATACATGCTTGTTTGTTCATTACTACCAGCCCTCCCGAACCTACCATAGCACCTTTGGCAAGCAGGTTATCGTAGTCTAAGGGGAGGTCAAGGTCTTCTTCGGTTAAACAACCACCTGAAGGTCCACCAATTTGCACAGCTTTGAATCCTTCGCCGGTAACATTGCCTTCGTCATCGATTACTCCACCACCAATATTATATACGATCTCACGTAAGGTGGTTCCGAAGGGTACTTCTATAAGTCCGGTATTTGCTACGTGTCCGGTAATTGCAAAGGTTTTGGTTCCTTTGGAGGTTTCCGTTCCGTATTGGTTAAACCATTCCGGACCATTGCGTATAATTAATGGTACCGCTGCTAATGTTTCAACGTTATTAATTACCGAAGGCTTTCCAAACAATCCTTTTTGAGCAGGGAATGGAGGCTTTGGCATCGGCATACCGCGTTTTCCTTCGATAGAAGCTATTAGTGCTGTTTCTTCACCGCACACAAAAGCTCCTGCACCTTCCATAATATGTACAAACATATTGTGTTCGGTTCCAAAAATGTTTTCGCCAAGTATGCCTGCTTCCGTAGCATCTTCAATAGCTTTACGCATGCGCTGTACTGCTAAGGGATACTCAAGTCGTACATATACATAAGCTTCATCAGCTCCGATCCCACGTGCGGCAATCATCATGCCTTCGATGATACGGTGCGGGTTTCCTTCCATAAGGCTTCTGTCCATAAATGCACCCGGGTCACCCTCGTCTGCATTACAGATGACATATTTTTTATCGCTTTCTTCGATACGTGTTAAATGCCATTTACGGGCTGTGGGGAATCCACCGCCACCACGACCACGCAAACCGGATTCGAGGATGGTGTCGCAAACCTCTACATCGGTCATCTCGGTGAAAACTTTTTCAGCGGCAAAATAACCTCCGTGTGAAATATATTCGCGGATATTTTCAGGGTCAACATGTCCGCATTCGCCTAATACCAGACGGTTTTGACGGGCGTAGAACGGAATGTCTTGTTGTCCTTTGTTACGTTCGCCGTTAACGGGGTTTATGTAAAGGAGGCGCTCAATAATTTCGTCCTTACGAATTGATGTTTCAATAATTTCTGCTGCGTCTTCGGGCTTAACCTTCACGTACATGGTTTCATCGGGAAGGATATTTACTAGTGGTCCCTGTGCACAGAATCCTTGACAACCGCTTCCGGTCATCTGATAACTTTTATGATCATGATCGTCATGCTTGTCGAGTTCAAGCTCAACAAACAATTCTAAACCTGCGTCGCGAATGGCGTTTTCTAAAGCTTCGTACACTACTAGTGCGCCATTGGCAATACAGCCGGTTCCTGCACAAACAATTATTCTTTTATGAATTCGTGATGCAGCTTTGTCGTATGTTTCTTTTACCTTGTTCAGGTCAATTTTTGTCAATGTTTCCATATATTATGCTTATTAATTGGGATACCTAAACTGCAGGTTCCAGTGTTTCCTCTTTTATAATGCTTTGAATAATTTCCTCGCAACGTTTTTCGCTTACTTCGCCGTAAACTTTATCGTTGACAACCATTACGGGGGCAAGACCACAAGCACCCAAACAGCTTACTGCTTCAACAGTGAACATCATATCGTCTGTTGTAAGCTTGTTTCTGTTTAATTTTAGCTGCTTGTATAAGGCGTCAATCAAACGTGTTGATCCTTTTACGTGGCAGGCAGTTCCGTCACATACCTTTACTATGTACTTTCCTTTGGCTTCCAAAGAGAAGTGGGCATAAAATGTGGCTACGCCATATACTTCTGCAATGGGCATGTCAAGTGCCGTAGCAACATAAGTAAGCACTTGTGGCGGTAAATAACGATACTCTTCCTGTACTTGTTGCAAAATTGGAATCAGTCGAGCAGGATCGTTATTGTTTTGCTCGATAATCTCCATCACTTGCTGAAATTGTCTGAGATTTTTGTTTGGTTCTGTCTTCATTTTACATTCTTTTTTGGCAATGCCTTAAATTATTTAATTTCAGTTTTATCTAATTTATTTAATATTACAGCCAGATTGGCGTAAATATGTGTGTCTTGCAAAATAATATGCTCCGGAACTTTTAATGCAACCGGTGCGAAGTTCCAAATGGCTTTAATTCCCCAGCCTATCATTAAATCGGCAATATTTTGGGCTTCTGCCGGCGGGGTGGTGATAATTCCTATCGAAATATGCAGTCTGTCGGCTAAATCTCTGAACTTTTCAAGGTCAAATACCGGAACTCCGGAGATTTCTTGTCCGACTTTATGGCTGTCGATATCAAAGGCCGCAACAATACGCATTCCTGATTCTCTGAAGCCCTGATACTGAATAAGGGCGCTTCCCAAAAATCCGGCTCCTACTAAAAATGCTTCGTGCTTGCGGTTGAATCCTAAAAAATCTTCCAATGCATTTACCAACTCGGAAATGACATAACCGACACGTGTCTTGCCCATTATACCGGTATATGATAAATCCTTGGTTACTTGAGTGGGGTCCAATCGAAGCATGCGCGCCAGGGTAGGAGCAGATACATGCTTTTCATTCGATTGCTGCAAGTTTTTTACCACATTCAAATAAGTGGGCAAACGCCTTACCGTAGGCTCCGGAACTGCCACCACTTGCTTTGAACTATGAAAAACTGTTGCACTCATTGCGATTCTTTTCTAATTACGAAGCAAAAATAAGAACAATAATTCTATTAAAGAAAAAAATCTTTATTAATAGCATAATTTATAGTTAGTCTAAATAAATACTAATGAATAAAATCATTTAAAATAGCTTATACTTTAGATTGACAGCATCATACAGAAGGAAATTCAAGTTTCGGTTTATTTTTTGTGGAAATTTTTCTATTGAAGAAATTAATCTTTAAATAGAATGATTTTAAATAGCACCTTATCCAAAATTAAAAGCTTCAATAGCTCAAAAGTAATTGTTGAATTGTTGGAAAGGAGTTTCAAGATACTTGAGATTTATTTTTAGCATTCCAACTAGTTTCTTATGTGTTGAATATGAGTGTTTTGTCGGTTCAAACCTATTGAAATAAGTAAAAAACATTCAATATTGCCGAAGATTTCGATACGTAAAGCTATCTTTGCAATAGAAACGCATATGATTGGATGTAATGAAGCGGTTTGTATATATATTATGTGTTTTACTGATTTTTAGTACCAAATTGTTTGCTACTCACCAGCGAGCTGCTGAAATAGTGTATAAGCATTTGGGTGGGCTCACCTATGAGATTACGCTGATAATGTATACCTATACACCCAGCCCGGCAGATGATACCCGAACTAGTTTACCTATTAAGTGGGGAGACAATACCGAAAGTGAAATACCGCGCATTGTTTTTCAAGATTTGCCTGATAATTATACTTTGAACATATATCAGATGAATCACACCTTTTCGGCTGTAGGGACCTATCTTATCTCTGTAGAAGACCCAAATAGAAACTTTGGTGTGGTAAATATCCCCAATTCGGTAAACGTACCCATATATGTTGAAAGTTTATTGGTAATCAATCCCTATTTGGGGCCTAATAACTCGGTTCAATTATTAAATCCACCTATTGATCAAGGCTGTGTAGGGAAATTATTTGTTCACAATCCTTCGGCATTCGATGTGGATGGTGACAGCCTTAGCTTTCATTTAGTTAACTGTCGTGGAGCCGATGGCTTGGAGATTCCCGGCTACACCTTTCCGATGGCGAGTAGCGATTTCAGACTTGATCCTCAAAGCGGCGACTTAATTTGGGAAAACCCTGTGTTACAAGGAGAATATAATGTGGCCTTCGTTGTCGAGGAATGGCGAAACGGCATTAAAATCGGCTCGGTAATGCGCGATATGCAGATTTTAATTGGAGCTTGTGATAATGAACCACCTATAATAGAAGCGCCGGATAGAGTTTGTAGCATTGCCGGCAAAACACCCTTGCAATTTGATGTTTCTGCAACGGACCCTGATGGGAATGCGGTGATGCTCACAGCGAGTGGGGGTCCTTTTGAAATGGAAATTCAGCCGGCTGAGATGAATCCTAATCCCGCTTCGGGAACGCCTACAGCCCATGCAAGTTTTCATTGGTCCAGCCTTTGTGAACATATTCGACCGGATGACTATAAGGTGTTATTTAAAGCACGAGATGTTCACCATCAGATTAGCTTAACAGCCTTGCATACAACAAAAATCAAGCTGGTGCCGCCGCCAGTAGAGCAGCTGCAAGCATCTCCTTTAGGAACGGGGATTGATCTTCAATGGCTGCCATACGATTGTCCGAATGCAAAAGGGTTTTATATATATCGAGCGACTGATAGCAGCGGCTTTGTGCCCGATTCATGCCAAACCGGAATTCCCCCGGAATACGGTTACAGACGTATTGCAATAATTGAAGATATTGAAAGCCTTTCTTTTCGGGATGATAACGAAGGGATAGGGCTGGTTCCGGGCGTGAATTATTGTTATTTTGTGACTGCGTACTTTGCCAATAATGCAGAAAGCATGGTGTCAAATGAAGCATGCGCTTCTTTGCGAAGAGATTTACCCATTATTACTCATATAAGTAACGATAGCACGGACTTGGAAGGAGGAAAAGTCTTTGTTGCTTGGGCAAAACCTACCGAGTTGGATACCATACAATATCCGGGTCCATATACTTATGAACTCTTTAGAAATCTGCAACAGCAGCAGGTATCAGTGTACCAAGGCAGCGGATTGGATGATACGCTTTTTATGGATAATGCCATAAACCTTAATGAGTTGCAGGAAGCCGTATATTATTCGGTTTTGTTGAAAAGCGGAGCTATGGAAGTAGGTTATAGTAAAACAGCGTCTTCCATATTTCTGCAAATTAGCCCAACGGATCGTGCATTACTACTAAGTTGGGATGCGCAAGTTTCGTGGCAAAATGACAGTACCGAAGTGTTCCGACTTGATGAAGCAAGTGGACTATTTGAGAAAAGTGGAGTCAGTTTTGATGGCATATATCTGGATGAACACCTTGAAAATGAACGCGATTATACCTATTATGTGCGTACTATCGGCAGCCTTGGTTCCGATTTTGTGCATCCGATTATTAACTATTCGCAATTGGTAACAGCCGTTCCGATTGATAATGTGCCGCCTTGTCCACCGCTTATTATTGTTGATACCAATTGTGAAACCATTGAAAATACGGTTATTTTGGAGCAGGTTTATGACAGCTGCAGTTATGATGTAAGTAAGTTTCAAATTTTTTATATCCCCTCCATAGAGAATGACTATCGGCTTGTTGCTACCATAGATGGGTATGACAGAAGTTATATCCATGGTCCGTTGGATAATGTGACGGGCTGCTATTATGTGCAGGCGGTAGATAGCACCGGTAACATCTCCGAGCCTTCCAATATTTATTGTGTGGATTATGATGTATGCCCCATCATATCTTTTCCGAATGTGTTTACGCCTAATGCGGATCAAATAAACGATCTTTTCGTGCCTTTTGATTATCCACAAATAAATCCAAATGCCAATATCGAAAGCCTTACAATGATTATCATGAATCGATGGGGAAATATTGTTTTTGAAACAACGAATCCTGCCGTTGAATGGGACGGTAAAAACCAACGTAATGGACAAGATTGTGCTGTTGGAACCTATTTTTATATCTGCGAAGTATATTTCAGGGCTTTTGACCGATTGGTGCAACAACGACTTCAAGGAAGCATTACGCTCATACGATAAGTCACCTATTGATTTTCAAAATAAAAGGCTACTCTATTTTATGTAGGTAGCCTTTATATTAATCTTTGTTTAGTTTTATAGCTTGCGCGCTACTTCTTGCTCGGCATATCCTTCGATGATATCACCTACTTTGATGTCATTGAATCCGTCTATATTCAATCCGCACTCATAACCTGCACTTACTTCCCTTACGTCATCTTTGAAGCGTTTTAATGAACCCAATACGCCGGTATATATCACAATTCCGTCACGGATAAGACGAACTTTCGTGTTTCGTGTAATTTTTCCATCCAATACCATACATCCGGCAATGGAGCCCACCTTTGAAATTCTAAATACTTCACGTATTTCGAGGTTACAAGTAATAACTTCTTCAATTTCGGGGGCGTGCATACCTTCAATAGCTGATTTAATTTCTTCTATTGCTTGGTAAATAATGGAATAGAGTCGTATATCGATTTCTTCTACTTCTGCCAGTCGGCGGGCACCTAAGGTAGGTCGCACTTGGAAGCCGATTACAATAGCATTTGAAGCGGAAGCAAGCATGATGTCGGATTCCGTAATGGCACCAACAGATTGGTGAATCACATTCACTTGAACTTCTTCTGTTGACAGCTTTAATAAGGAGTCGGAGAGTGCTTCGATAGAACCATCCACATCACCTTTTACAATCAGGTTCAACTCTTTAAAGTCGCCAATGGCAATACGACGACCGATTTCATCCAGTGTAATATGCTTTTGAGTACGCAACCCTTGCTCACGAATGAGTTGCAAGCGTTTCGCAGCCACATTTTTCATTTCACGCTCGTCTTGCATGACAACAAATGTATCTCCGGCTTGTGGTGCACCATTTAAGCCAAGCATGAGGGTAGGAGTACTCGGACCGGCCTTTTCAATCTGCTTATTACGCTCATTGAACATGGCTTTCACTTTACCGAATACTGTTCCTGCCAACACCAAATCTCCGGTATGCAGCGAGCCGTCTTCAACAAGTATTTTCGCGACATAACCACGTCCTTTATCCAATGAAGACTCTACAACTGTACCACGGGCAAATTTCTTGGGATTCCCTTTCAGTTCAAGGATTTCGGCTTCAAGCAATACCTTTTCCAACAAATCAGAAACACCATTACCGAATTTGGCTGAAATTTCCTGGCTTTGATAACTTCCACCCCAATCTTCAACCAAGATATTCAATTGTGACAACTGTTCTCTGATTTTATCAGGATTAGCAGTGGGCTTGTCAATCTTATTAAAAGCAAACACAATAGGTACACCGGCAGCTTTGGCGTGGTTAATAGCTTCTTTTGTTTGGGGCATCACGGAGTCATCGGCAGCAATTACAATAATTGCCACGTCCGTAATTTTAGCACCTCTGGCACGCATCGCAGTAAATGCTTCGTGTCCGGGGGTATCCAAGAAGGTTATTTTCTTACCACTTTCAGTTTTCACTTCATATGCACCGATATGCTGTGTAATACCTCCGGCTTCTCCTTTGGCCACATTTGCATTACGGATATAGTCGAGCAGTGCTGTCTTACCGTGGTCCACGTGTCCCATTACTGTTACAATTGGTGCACGGTCTATTAAGTCTTCCGGATTGTCCGGCTCTTCAGTGTCGGCTACTAAGGAGTCTTGCAGGTCGTGTGACACAAACTCCACTTCAAAACCAAACTCTTCTGCAACCAATGTCAATGTTTCGGCATCCAACCTTTGGTTGATGGATACGACCATTCCCAAGCTCATGCAGGTAGCAATTACTTTTGTTACGGGAAGGTCCATCATGGTAGCCAATTCATTAGCAGTTACAAACTCTGTAACTTTAAGGATTGACTTTTCCTGTTCGAGTTTGGCCATTTCTTCGGCTTGCTGGGTCGAAACTGCTTCACGCTTTTGTCTTCTGTGCCTTGAAGCTTTCGATTTACCTGCAGGGGATAATCTTGCTAATGTTTCTCTGATTTGACGTTGGATTTCTTCTTCTGTCAATTCAGGTTTTTCTTCTCTTCGTGCCGGTCTGCCTCGCCTTTGTTCCTTTTGTGCAGGGCGTTGCTGTTGTTGTGTACCCGGTTTTGCAGCCTGCTTATCAGGTGCCTCCTTCTTAATGCGTCTGCGCTTACGTTTCTTTTGGGTAGTGCCTGCTTTATCTTCCGTAGAAGAGGCAACAGGTCTTGACCTGCTTGGACGCTCTTGAGGCAGCTCTATCTTATCTAAAATTTTTGGTCCTTGAAGTCTCTCAACGGTAGTAGGGAGGAAATTATCAGGACGTTCGGGCTCTTTAGGAGTTTCCGCTACTTTTTCTTCCTTCGCTTTCTTCTTCTTATCCGCTGCTGCTTCTTTTGCCGCTTTTGCTTTGGCTGCTTTTTCAGCTTCTTTCTTTTTCTTTTCGCTCAGCTTGCGGGCTTTTTCTGCTTCTTGTTCTTTTTTCTTTTGCTCTTCTTCCTGACGCTTTTGTGCCCTTGTTTTTCTTTCGGGCTTCGTCTTCAGGTTCATGCTCGCAAGGTCGATTTTACCCAAAATTTTCAGTTCACCTTCTTTAGGTTTTTCTTCCAGCTTTTCTGCGACTACATCCTCAGCAACAGGCTGTTCGGTATCGGTTTTGGTAGTTTCGATTATTTCGGCTGCCTTTTCTTCTACCTCTGCCTTACTCAATTCGGGAGTGGTATCGGTGACTTCCGGACTTACAACTTCTGCAACTTCTTTAACTTCTTCTACTTCAGTGGTTTTAGCTGTTTCAGCTTTTGTTTTTTTGGCAGTAGATGTCTTTGCTTTTTTAGCAGTAGTTTCTTTCGTGCTCTTCGCCTTTTTAACTTCTTTCTCGGCAGGTTTTTCCTTTTCGGGAGTTTCCTTTACCGGCTCTTCTTCAATTTTAACTTCCTCTTTTTGCGGCTTAGGCTCCGGCACAAGAATATCCGGTTCAAGCTGTCCGCTGGGGATGTTTTTAATAAAGAGTTCTTCCGGCTCGAAATAATCTTCTTCTATTTCTTCGGCTTCACTTTTAAGAACCTCTTCAGCAGTAATGGTTCTTCTTTCTGTAATGTTTAAGCCAAGCTTTTGCGAAACTTCTTTTACTTGCTTTTCTGTTTGAAACTCTTTTACCAACAAAGCATACATCTCAGGCGTAAGCTTGGTGTTGGGGCTTGAGTCAATCTCATGTCCCTTCTTTGAGAGAAACTCAACAATGGTGGTAGTGCCAACGTTGAATTCTCTGGCTGCTTTACTTAATCGAACTGTGGGTGAGCCTCCGGACATAATCATTAATAATTGTTTAATGGATGATAACAATGCGCAAAAGTATGATTTTTATTCAAATTCAGCTTTTAAGATACGTATAACTTCGTGAATGGTTTCAATTTCGAGCTCAGTACGCTTGTCTAACTCTTCCACGCTGAGTTCTAAAACGCTTTTTGCAGTATCACAACCGATTCTTTGAAGTTCTTCAATAACCCATAATTCGATTTCATCTGCAAATTCGATTAAGTCTACGTCTTCGGTGTCGGAATCGGAATCGCGGTATACGTCAATTTCATATCCGGTAAGTTTTCCGGCAAGCTTAATATTAAAACCTCCTTTACCGATGGCAAGACTTACTTGATCGGGTTTCATAAATACTTCAGCCCGTTTGTTTGTTTCATCAATATTGATGGAAGTGATTTTTGCGGGGCTTAATGTACGTGTGATATAAAGCGATGGATTGTTGGTGAAATTGATTACGTCAATATTTTCATTGCGTAATTCGCGTACAATACCATGAATTCGAGAACCTTTCATTCCGACACATGCACCAACAGGGTCGATTCGATCATCATAAGATTCTACCGCAATTTTTGCCCGTTGACCGGGTTCACGTACAATCTTTTTGATGGTAATCAATCCATCATAAATCTCAGGTACCTCAGCTTCAATAAGTCGTTGCAAGAAAATTTCCGAAGTACGGGACAATATGATAACCGGATTGTTGTTTGCCATTTCTACCTTTAATACCACAGCGCGTACTGTATCGCCTTTGCGGTAAAAGTCGGAAGGTATTTGCTCCGATTTTGGAATAATAAGTTCAATACCTTCATCATCAAGTATGAGTATTTCTTTTCTCCATACCTGATATACCTCGCCGGTCACGATGTATCCAACCTTTTCGCGGTATTTCTGATAAATATTGTCTTTTTCGTATTCCATGATTTTGGCAACCAGGCTTTGTCTGATTGTCAATATCTCACGTCGTCCAAAATCCTTAATGCTGATGGCTTGTGAAACTTCTTCACCTACTTCAAAGTCGGGTTCAATTTTAATGGCTTCTGAGAGTTCAATCTGGGAGGTAGGGTCTTCAACCTCGCCATCTTCAACAATCTCACGGTTGTGCCAAATTTCCAGGTCTCCTCTGTCAATATTTACAATGACGGAAAAGTTTTCATCGGAACCGTAGCGTTTTACCAGCATTGCTCTGAAAACATCTTCCAGAATACGCATCATGCGCTCCCGATCGATATTTTTATATTCCTTAAACTCGGAAAAGCTTTCTACTAAGTTTATGCTGTCCATCTTAACCTTTTGCTATTTATATTTTTAACCAAAGCTTACTTGTACCATTGCACGTTCAATATCCGCGAATGGAAATTCAAGCGTTTCGCCGCTTGTAGTTTGCTTTATTTTATTCTTTTTTTGTTCATTGATTAATTCTACCAATACATATTCTTCATGCACCTCGAGCAGTTTGCCGGTTTGTGTGCTACCGTCTTTGAGGTCAAATTTAATTTTTCTGCCAATATTTTTCACATATTGACGCTGCAATACAAGCGGGTGGTCAAGCCCTGCAGAAGAAACTTTTAAGTCGAAATCTTCTACATCACGATCAAGTTTGCTTTCCAACATCCTGCTCACTTCAATACAGTGCTCAATGGTAAGCGCAGTATCAGAATCCAGAAACACAGCGATATGATCATTATTTTTAATGAGCACATCCACTACAAAGCGGTCACTGCCTTCTAAAAAGCTTTCGACCCATTCTATTATTTCTGATCTTTTAATCATAATTTATGTATGCAAAAAAAGGGCTTGAAAGCCCCTCACTTCATTTAATCTCCAAAAACCCTGCAAAAATAGGACATTTTTGATATTATTAATAAGGTATCAAAAAATATCTTTAATATTTTGCGATTTATTTTAAAAAACAAAGCCTGTTACTCGGGAGTAGCAGGCTTTTGTTGTCCGACTAGGACTCGAACCTAGACAGGCAGAACCAAAATCTGCAGTGCTGCCATTACACCATCGGACACCGTTTCTTTTCCGAGATGGAAATCGAGCGGCAAAAATAGATGATTCAATCGAATTATGCAAATGTAAAATGGAATATTATCCGCTTCTATAAAAAAATGTTTTATGCATTCTAGCTATATGCTTGATTATGAGTGTATAAATAAATACTAAAGCCCGGTGTAAATATGTAGAAATTTATAGGTGTAACCCGATGAAAAGTAGATTCTCAGCTATTGATTCATGGGAAAACCTCTTGGTTTGCGAAAAGATTTTTCCTAAAAACTGCTAAACGGAAAATTAACTGTCGATTAATTAGTTTTAAAATGTATTTTTGTGCTCATAAAATACACAACAAAGCGTATTGCCATTTTCTGATTGAATAAACATCAATAATTATGGGTTTTAAAAAATTAAATAATCTTGCTGGTTGGCTTGTTTTCTTTATTGCGAGCTCAGTTTATTTTTTAACGATGGAGCCTACTGCCAGCTGGTGGGATTGCGGCGAATTTATTGCCACAGCCTATAAATTGCAGGTGGGGCATCCTCCGGGAGCACCACTTTTTCAAATGATTGGTCGCTTTTTCAGCTTATTTGCTTTTGGCGATACCTCTAAAGTAGCACTGATGGTGAATATTATGTCATCACTATCCAGCGGCTTCACAATCATGTTCCTTTTCTGGACAATTACACTGCTTGCACGGAAGTTTATGATGCAAGGAGAAAATGAAAACTCAAAAGCACAGCAATATGCGGTATTGGGAGCCGGCTTGGTTGGCTCACTTGCATATACTTTTACCGATTCATTCTGGTTTTCAGCTGTAGAAGGCGAAGTATATGCCATGTCCTCCTTTTTTACGGCCGTAGTGTTTTGGGCAATATTAAAATGGGAGCAAAAGGCGGATGAACCTCACAGCCTCAAGTGGCTTTTACTAATAGCCTATTTGATTGGTCTATCCATTGGAGTACATATGCTTAACCTGCTTGCCATCCCTGCAATAGTGTATGTGTATTATTTCAAGAGATACAAAGTCACTACCAAAGGATTTATTATTGCAGGCTTGCTTTCAGTGGGTATACTCGGATTTATCATGAGTGTGATTATACCTCAAGTTGTCAACCTTGCAAGTATTTCTGAAATATTTTTCGTAAACACGCTCGGTCTTCCGTTTAATAGTGGCACCATCTTCTTTTTTATAGCAATTACGGCACTTATTAGCTTCGGAATCATTTATTCTCAACGAAAATCTAAGGTGTTGCTCAATTCCATTGTATTGGCTTTTACTTTTATTCTGATAGGCTATTCATCATTTATGATGATTGTAATCCGCTCCCAGGCGAATACCCCGATTAACGAGAACGAGCCAAGCGATGCGGTTTCACTATTGGCATACCTGAATCGTGAGCAATATGGCGACTGGCCCTTGCTTTATGGACATTATTATAGTGCACCGGTAGTGGATTATGCCGATGGTTCACCCGTATATATCAAAGACAAAAATAAAGGACGTTATGTAATTACCGATTATCGCAGGAGTACCAAACCGGTTTATGACGAGCGTTTTATGACGATATTTCCGCGTATGTACAGCAACCTTAAACCCAGCCATGCTGAGATGTACAAACAATATGGCGGAGGGCAGGGGGTACCCATACGCATCACAAAGCCTGATGGCTCCACGGAGGTGGTGTATAAACCTACTTTCGGACAAAATCTGAAGTTTTTCTTTACCTATCAGCTGAACCATATGTACTTCCGCTATTTTATGTGGAATTTTGTAGGTCGACAGAATGATGTGGAAAGCCAAGGTGAGATAGAACATGGAAACTGGATTAGTGGAATTAATTTCATTGATTCGATGCGTTTGGGGGATCAGTCGAACTTGCCGGCAAGCAAGCAAACGCCCTTCCGAACCACCTTCTTCTTTTTACCGCTTATCTTAGGCTTAATAGGGATGTTTTACCATTTGAAAAAGCATATTCATGATACCTGGATAGTGTTTTTGTTGTTTATACTTACCGGAATAGCCATTATTGTTTACTTGAATCAATATCCGTATCAACCGCGTGAACGTGACTATGCATATGTTGGTTCGTTTTATGCTTTTGCCATTTGGATTGGTTTTGGGGTGCTTGCTTTATTTGATTACTTCAAAAAGATTTTCCGCCAGCAAACAATGCTTGCTATAGTTGTTAGCTTGGTTTCGCTGATTGCAGTTCCAACATTGATGGCAGCACAAGGCTGGGAGGCACATAATCGTTCAGGCCGCTATTCGGCACCCGATTATGCCAAGAGTTATATGGCGCAATGTGAACCCAATGCCATTATTTTTACGAATGGTGATAATGACACCTTCCCGCTTTGGTATGTTCAAGAGGTTGAAGGCTTCCGTACGGATATGCGTGTGGTGAATTATATGCTTTCCGCCGGAGATTGGTATGTACATCAAATGGGTAAAAAAGTATATGAGTCTGATCCACTGCCATTTTTGCTGCGACCTGATCAGTATAATAAAGGCGTAAATGAAGGAATTCCGGTTTTGGAACGCCTGGAAGGACCTGTTGAGCTGAGTGAAGCAATTGCTTTTATAGCCGATGACCGCGACCAGTCGAAGATCCCACTACAGTCCGGTGAACGAATTAATTATTTGCCCACACGTAAGCTTAAAATTACCGTAGATAAAGAAGCAGTCATTCGTAGTGGCACCGTTCCGGCTTCCATGCATCATTTAATTGTGGATGAGATAGTTTGGGAGGTCAAGCAAAGCATTTTATATAAAAATGATTTAATGCTTCTCGACCTTATTGCACATAACAACTGGGAGCGCCCGATATACTTTGCAAATCCGTATAGCGTGAACAAGGTGTTTGATGTAGACCGCTATTGCCATATGGAAGGGGTGGTATATCGCTTTATGCCCGTTGAAGCCGCTGAATATTACCGTAATATGGGAGGAGTTTATACCGAAGGCTCCTACGATTTGCTTGTAAATAAAGCAAACTGGGGTCGTCTGCATGAAAAAGGAGTTACCGTAGACCGCGAAAGCTATCGTAACTCTGCCTTGGCAAAGCAAAGCTATATGCGTTTGGCGCAAGCCCTGCTTAATGAAGGGAAAGCCGATTCCGCAATTGTTGCTTTAGATAGAAGCATTGAGCTGTTTCCGCACGAAAAAATCACGTACGACTTTTATATGCTGCCTTGGGCTGATATTTATTACGAAGCGGGAGCAGTTGAAAAAAGTGAAAAGATTTTGCGTCAACTTGCCGATCGCTATATCGAGGACTTCGATTATTATAACAGGCTGAAAGATAAATTTGCCAAGTATTATGAGGCAGATATGCAGGAAGCTTTGGTGATTGTAAATCGAATTGCAGAAATGGCTAAGGACCTAGGATTTACCACAATGCAAAAAGAACTTGAAGACTATGTAAATACGAATTTGGAGTTTTTACAATTCCGTTAATATAAAGAAATGTTTTTTTAAGTGTTTGTTTCGGGGCTGCCAATCCATTGGCGGTCCCGATTTTTTTTGATGTTTTATATTCTTGAATTTTGATTCTTTTTATCAAGAAAAAGGACGAACAAAGATAGTAAATCATTGATTTTTAGGCTTGATGCATAAGTTTTAAGAAAAGCATGATATCTCTGGCGAGGCTTTGCCCTGCGATTAGCTTCAATTTATGAAGGCGATGTATTCGAAATTGAAAGTTTTCGGTACTCAGCCATCGCCTAATCTTGAATAGCGTTTATTTACACTTGATTTCGATTAAGCGGATGCGCTTTCAAGGCTTCATAAAGTATGCTTACCGGATGCTTCGCTTTTTTCCCTGTACCATCAGCAATCTGATGTCTGCAAGAAGTGCCGGAAGCAGCAATAATATCAGTTTCATCACTTTTACGCAAAGCGGGAAATAATACCAACTCCCCAATCTTCATCGACAACTCATAATGCTCAGCCTCATAGCCGAATGCGCCTGCCATCCCACAGCAGCCGGAAGGAATTTCTTCTACCTTATTATTTTGAGGAATTGCTAAAATACTGCGTGCAGCTTCGGTCGAACCAAGCGCCTTTTGATGGCAGTGACCATGATACAGCACTTTTGCCGGCTTTTCAATGAAGGCATCGGAAGTGAATTTGCCATTGGCATAAGCTTTTGCCAAAAATTCTTCAATGGTATATGCGTGCTTCGCAATAAACTTTGCCTTTTCTTTCAACTCGGGACGCACAAGCTCCGGATATTCATCACGGAAGCTTAAAATGGCGGAAGGCTCAATGCCAACCAAAGGAGATTCTTCTGTAATGAGAGGCGATAGCATTTCAATATTTTTTTCTGCAAGCCTTGCAGCTTTGCGTACAAAGCCTTTGCTTAGAAAGCTTCTACCGCTTTCAACATGGGATGGAAGACGAACCTCAAAACCTAGATTCGTTAGCAACAATATGGTGTCAATTCCAATATCTGTATCATTGAAACGTGTAAATTCATCATTAAATAAGTAGACAACCCTATTTGTTGCTGGTGTTTCAGACTTTGTTTTTTGCTTTTTAAACCAAGCATCCAAGCTGGTTTTATATAAGGCAGGAATCGTTCGTTTACTGGCAAATCCGCTGACTTTTTTTATCAAAGGCGCTGTGAATCTACCTCTTAGTATCGCATTTGTCAGCCTTGGGCTCATGCTGCCGATACGGTTAATCAATGCGATATTTGCTATCAAGCGCGCCCGCATCGGGGCTCCGTTGGCATCATAATAATGTTGTAAAAACTCAGCTTTCAGTTTTGCAATATCCACTGAGCTGGGACATTCTGACTTACAAGCCTTACATGAAAGGCATAAGTCCATAATATCGTATATCTCTTTATGGTCGAAGGGATTTGCTTTGGTTGAGCGGCTAAGAAATTCACGTAAAATATTTGCTCTGGCGCGGGTGGTATTTCGCTCTTCACGGCTGCCCATATAGGAGGGGCACATCATACCACCAATTTTTTCGGTTTTTCTACAAACTGCTGTGCCATTGCACTTTTCAGCCGCACGAAGGATACCCATATCTTCTGAAAAGTCAAAAACGGTTAGAATTTCAGCATTGTTTTTTAGGCCGCTATAACGCAAAAAGCTGTTCATTGGCGGTGTGTCAATAATTTTGTTGGGATTAAATACAAAATTAGGATCCCAACTTGCTTTTATTGATTTTAGCAGTTCAAAATTTTCTTGCCCGATCATAAGTGGGATAAATGCTCCTCGGAGGCGCCCGTCCCCATGCTCACCACTAAGCGAGCCTTTGAATCTTTTCACCAGCTTAGCTGTTTCCAATGCGAGCGTATGAAACAGTACCACATCATCCGGATCTTTTAGGTTTAAAACCGGTCTCAGGTGCAGCTCTCCTGTTGAAATATGGGCATAATACACACAGCTTTTTCCATGCTTTTTCAGCATGGCATCAAAAGCATCCACATAGTCGGGTAGCTTTTCGGGGAGCACGGCGGTGTCTTCCACAACTGCTACGGGTTTTGCATCTCCGGGCATATTATTTAGGATGCCCAGACCTGCTTTACGAAGTGCCCATACCTTATTAATATCGCTTCCGCTGATTAAAGGAAAATGATAGCCATAGCCTACTTTGCGCATTGCCGCTTCCAGTGAGTGGGCTTTTTGTTCAATGGCGGCAAAGCTATCTTCTGCAAATTCAACAATCAGCAAAGCACCGGGATTGCCTTGGATGAAAAATCTATTTTTTTGCTGCTCAATATTTCGTTCAGCAAGTTCTAGGATGGTATTATCCATTAATTCTACAGCTACCGGACTGTATTTCAGCGCAATAAGGTTCGCCTCCAAGGCTTGCCTCACATTTTCCATATGAACACAAAGCAAGGCTTTATACGTTGGGGGTAGGGGGACAAGATTCAGTTTAACAGCAGTGGTAAATGCCAAGGTGCCTTCGGAGCCGCTAAGCAGCTTGCAAAAGTTGAACTTGGGTGCATCTTCCTTAAAAGGTTCTGAATCAAGTAAAATATCTATGGCATATCCCGTATTTCGTCTTTTAAGTGCTTTATCCGGATATTCGTTTTTAATCCGCTCTTGATTCCCTTTGTCGGAAAGTATACTGCGAATATTGCGATAAATTGCGCCTTCGAGACTATCTAACTTGCATTTTTCTTCGAATTCGACTTTTGACAACTCACCAAATACCGCTTTGCTGCCATCGCTGAGAATCACTTCCATCTCGATGACATGATCGCGTGTGCTGCCATACACAAGTGAATGTGCACCACAGGCATTATTGCCAAGCATGCCGCCAATCATGCAATAGTCGGCTGTAGATGTTTCAGGACCAAAAAATAAACCTTCGGCTTTCACAAATTGATTCAACTCTGTCAAAACCACCCCGGGCTCCACCTTTATCCAGCGTTCTTTTGCGTTGAACTCTAAAATCCGGTTCATATATTTGGATATATCCACGATAATGCCATTTCCAACCACTTGTCCTGCCAAGGAAGTGCCGGCAGCTCTCGGAATCAATCCTAGCTTGGCTGTGGTAGCAAAACGAATAAGCTTTTTAATGTCGGATGCGTTACGAGGACGCGCCACAGCCAAAGGCTTTTCGCGGTATACGGAAGCATCGGTGGCATATATTACACACATGGACTCATCGATATGAAGCTCCCCCTCCAATTCGGAAGCCAAATGTGTAAGTAAATTGTTGATATCGCTTTTATCCATGCCAAAGAAAAATCAATATGCAAGATTAATCAAAACATATGGAATAGCTGCCTTGAAGTTTGAGATTTTATCAATAAACTTGAAAATTTGTCAAGGAAAAATAACAGCTGTAAACTGTGTAAGTATTTTAAATTAAGTTGTTTGCAAATGTTAAAATCGTGTTTTCCGAAAAACCTTTAGCTTCTAATCCCGGAAGTATTGCATTTACAATTGCTTCATGGCGATGCGGGCAGTTTTCTAAGGATTGTGCAATTGTTGCTGTCAAACCATCTGAGTTTGAGAAATGAATTTCTTTAATATGACCTCTGCGAACATATAAGCTGATTTCCAGTTCTTTATCTGCCAATTTTAGCTTCCTATTGAAGCGATAATCGGGTGAATAAGCGAAATTCCATTCCCAGCTGCGGTATTTGGTGTCCGCAATTTCTTGAATCTCTTGTATTTCTTCTTCCCGCAGCTCTCTGCTATATTTAATTTGTTTAAGCTCTTTAATATAGTGTCGCAGCTCATCTTCAAAATCTTGCAAGCTGTAAGCTGTGCCAAGGAGGGACTGCAAGTTGATGATTTCAACGCGGTTTGAAGGGATTGCTTTTGTTTGGTACGCACTAAGGTCATGATTTATTGACTGCTTAATCTTATCCAAATTTGCATTAAACAAGAGCGTTCCATGATGCAGGCTGCGGTTTTTATGAATATGAGCCGCATTCCCGGAAATCTTTTTTCCGTTGATGCTGATATTGCTTATTTCGGTGAGCTTTGCGTCAATGCCTTTAGTTTTAAGAAAAGAAATAATGGGTGCTGTGGCACGTGCAAAGCTGATTTTATCCATGCTGTTAATCGGATGATTTGTAATAAAACTGAAATTGATATTCCCTTCACCTTGAAATACGGTACCACCTCCCGAAATTCGCCGTATTGCTGGTATACCGGCTTTTTCGAGCCAGTGATGATTTATTTCGGATAAGCTGTTTTGATGTTTGCCCATTACAATACAATCGGTATTTTGCCAGAGCATGAATACCTCCTCCTCTAGATTATGAGCGATATATTCTTCTGCTGCAATATTGAACCAAGGGTCTGTGCCGGGTTTAATAAGTTCTATCATAAATTGATGTCATCTACCTACAATGCGTGCAAAAATAACCTATTTTTGCATTCTCATTGGAAGCAAAACACTAATTTTATGGCATGCTTTTCGGATTACCTTTTAATATAATCAGCGATGAAGTTGATGTCATTAAAATAGTGCTTGAATAGGAATAAGTGATGTGTTATTTTTAAAATATAATTGTAATATGAAGAAAACAAGTCGGTTAACAATTGGTCTTTTCATGCTAATCAGCATGTCTTTTACATTTAATTCGTGCGAAGTTTTGCAACAAGTAGCAGATATGCAGCGCTTGGCATTATGTAAATTTGACCTTGACGGGGTAGATAATATTAATCTGGGTGGTATTCAATTAAAGCAGGGGATGGATCGCTCTGACCTGACTGCCGTACAAATTATTCAGCTTACATCTTCTGTACTTGCGAAGGAGTTGCCCTTGAAATTGAATATTTTGGTAGATGTTGAAAACCCGAATGACAAGCCTGCTGCCTTATCGAGTATGGACTTCAGCTTCAATGTAGACGGCCGTGAGTTGATAGCCGGAAAAGTGGATAAAAACCAAGAAATTGGAGCCGGAAAAACAGTACGTGTTCCTGTTCCGGTGGAAGTAGATCTTTTTAAAGTCTTTTCCGGTGAAAGTGCCGATTTCATTTCAAATTTGGGATTTAAGCTGACCGGAGGAAGCAGCGAAGCAGTCGATTTACTATTTAAGGTGAATCCTTATATTAATGTAGGCGGTTCACAGCTTGCTTATCCCGGATTCATTGAGCTAAAACATACTTTATAATAGCCGACTGAAGCATATGTCATTGAGAAGCAGTAGCTTAGGATGGGATGGATGAACTTAAAAAGTTAAGAGAACGATATTTTTTAGATTCTTTTCGATCCCTATATGCTGATTTTCCACGCGGAAAGATTATTCCTTCCGAGTCACCCGATTTTATTGTGCAATACCGTCAACGGCGGAAGATAGGTATTGAAATTACAGAAGCATATCCATTTGATATTCAGTCTGATAAGTCGGAATATCATATGGTAAGTTTGACACTTAATGATGTCATTAGCTGTATTTTACAAAAAGACAAACGACTTCCCATTTATCAAAAGCAATGGCTGCAGGAGATATGGCTTGTGGTGGTATTGGATTCGACAGGCTTCAAAGGAATAAGCATCCCTTTTGACCATTATCTTTTAGGGAATTTGGAAACGGGATTCGATAAGATATTCCTTTTGCTTGAGCCCGAAAAGCAATTGCACGAGCTGCTGCGTGAGTCACAGTGAATTTCTCTAAAAAAATATTTTGAAATTAAAATAAATGATTTAACTTTGACAAAAATAGTCAATGATAATTATGTCAATAGATACTATTGGAGGAAAACTCAGACAATTAAGGGAAGCAAAGGAACTACCATTACGAAAAGTAGCAGCACTATTAGATATTGATGTGGCAATTTTAAGTAAAATGGAACGTGGAGTGAGAAGAATAACCAAAGAAATAGTTTTGCAATTGGCAGACATTTATGATTATGATGCGGATGAACTACTAGTTTATTTTCTGAGTGATAAAATAATGTATGAAATACAAAATGAAGAATTGGGAATGGAAGCATTAAAAGTTGCAGAAGAGAGAGTGAAATATTTAAAATCAAAAGGCAAAAAATGAAAGAACAACAAATTATATCAACAATTAAAGCTTTTGGGTTTTCTGCTGACTCAGACAATAAAAAACAGTACTCCAAAACCTATGATAATATTAGATATCAGATTTCGGTGGATTTATTAAATAGCCGGATTGATTTCGGACCGAAAATAAAGAAGGGAGATGACACCACCTCTCATTTAAAAAACCCTGAAAATATCGTCGTTCTCGAATGTGTTGATCGTTTGTTAGAGAAAGGTTATAAACCTGATGATTTGACACTTGAAAAAAAGTGGAAATTAGGACGCACTGCAAAAGGCGGCAAGGCAGACATTACAATTAAAGGTAAAAACGAAAAAACACTTTTAATTATTGAATGTAAAACCTGGGGAAAGGAATTCGAAAGCGAACTCGACATGATGAAACAGAATGGCGGGCAGCTTTTCTCTTATTTCCAACAAGATAAAAACACACGATATCTTTGCCTCTATGCCTCGAGAGAGTATGGAGGAAAAATTGAAAAGGCCAATGCACTCATAAAAGTTGATGACAGTGCTCAGGAGAAAATTCTTCAACAGGAAACTGAAAAACTGATTACATATGAACAAGCAAAAACCATAAAAGAGATGCTTGAAGTATGGAAACACAAAACAAAAGGGAAACAAACTTTTCTTAACACAGGACTTTTTGAGCCGGAAATTGAACCTTATAATCCGGGATACATTCCGATTAAGGTAGCCGATTTAAAAGATTTTGGTGCTGATGATAAAGGAAAGGTATTTAATCAGTTTGAGGAAATTTTGAGACACAACAATATTTCTGACCGTTCCAATGCTTTTAACAGGATAATTTCATTGATTTTAGCCAAAATAGTTGATGAAAACAAAGGCGAGGATGCCATTACCGACTTTCAGGTAAAGGAAGGAATTGATGATGCCGAAACATTGCTGGAACGGTTACAATCGCTCTATTCAAAAGCAATGCGCGATTATCTGGATGAAGAAGTAATTGACTATAAATTAGAAGATATTGAAGCTCAGATTTCTAATTTTCCGCGACAAACCGCAAAAGAGACACTCTATCGCATTTATAAGGAACTAAAATTTTATCAGAACAATGAGTTTGCTTTCAAAGAAGTGTACAACAAAAAACTCTTTGAAGAAAATGCCAAAGTGCTGGAGGAGGTTGTGAGGCTTTTCCAGAAATACCGTTTCAAATACGACCAAAAAGCACAATTCTTAGGAGATTTCTTTGAGTTGATGCTGGAAAGCGGATACAAACAATCAGAAGGTCAGTTTTTTACACCTACACCTATCACAAAATTCATTATTTACTCAATTCCGTTAAAATCAATAGTTCAGGAAAAACTTCAAAAAGGAGAGAAATTCTTTTTACCCAAAGTGGTTGACTTTGCCTGTGGAAGCGGACATTTTCTTACGGAAGCTATTGAAGAAATTGCCGAATTGATTAAAGAAATAACCGAAGATGACATAAAAGCCATGCCTGATGCGGACAAGTTAGAGTTTGCTCTGAGAGAGCTGAGAAACTATAAGCATGATATGAGATGGGCAGGTGAATATGTGTTTGGAATTGAAAAGGATTATCGTTTGGCAAGAACCAGTCAGGTAGCCTGCTTTATGCATGGCGACGGAGATGCCAATATAATTTTTGGTGACGGGCTTGAAAAGCATGAACGTTTAGGTAAAGATGGTTCTTTTGATGTACTTGTCGCAAATCCTCCCTATACTATTAAAGATTTCAAAAAACACCTGAATGTAAATCCGCATAATTTCGAGCTTTGGGAGCATGTAACGCCTGATTCCGACGACATTGAAGTTTTCTTTATAGAGCGAATGAAACAATTGCTTCGTACGGGTGGAATGGCCGGTATTATTCTTCCAAGTTCCATACTTAGCAATTCAGGAGCATATACCAAAGCAAGAGAGATTATTCTCAAATATTTTGAAATAAAGGCAATCATTGAATTTGGCGGAAATACTTTTGGAGCAACAGGTACCAACACCGTTACGCTGTTTTTGAAAAAAAGAGATGAAGATTTTGTAACCAATTGCCAATATATTTCCGAAGATTATATTTTTGAAAACAAAACACGCGAAGGAGATTTTATAAACTCGAAAGAACTTTTTGAAAACTATATAACACATTTGGAATTAGAAGAAGAAGATTATAAAACTTTTATTTCGAGAAAACCCAATAAAGAAATTAAAAAGACCGAATTCTACAAAAGTTACAAAAACTGGTTTGATGGCTTAACCGAAGTGAAAAACTTAAAAAAAAGAAAAACTTTCAAGGAGATGCCGGAAACAGATCAGGAAGAAAAACTCACCTCCATGTTTTTTGACCTGATATTGGAAATTGAAACCGAAAAGTTTTTTTACTTTTTACTCACCCACCGTATAGAGGAAGATCCTGAACATTTTGCATGGTATAATGATCGTACGAATGAGGGTACACCCATAAAAGTAGCCTATCCGCAGCGCAAAGCCATACCACAAAAAACACTGATTGTAAAAACAGGACGAAGCACCAAAGAACAGGAGAAATTTTTAGGCTACAAATTCAGTAACCGAAGAGGTTACAAAGGAATTGATTTTACAGGCGAAACTTTAATGTATGATACCGCAAATCAGTTAAATCACAAAAAAGCAAACAGTTATATCTATAAAAATTTTACAGACCAAAAAATAAAAATTGATGAAGAACTTACCGAAAATCTTTCTTTGGTAAGATTGACCGATTGCATTAATTATGAGGAAATTGATTTTGACAAAAGGATAAATTTAAATGTTGAGTCTAAAATTGAATATGAAACAATATATGAATTAAAGAGTATCGGGAGTTTACTTGATTTTCAATCAGGATTATGGAAAGGAGAAAACGACCCCCTAATAGATGTTAAAGTGATAAGGAATACTGAATTTTTACCGGATGGTAAATTAAATTATGAAAATCCAACAGTTATTTCAGTTGAAGCAAAACAATTAGAAAGTCGCAAATTGAAATATGGTGATATTATTTTGGAAAGGAGTGGAGGCAGTGAAACTCAAAACATTGGCAGAGTTGCTTATTTTGAAATTGAAACTAATGAAACATATTCTTTTGGTAATTTTACCAGTAGGCTCAGACCTTTTGATAAAAATATAATTATTCCTAAATATGCGATGATACTTTTAAATGACCTCTATCAAAAAGGAGGAACTTTAATTTATCAATCTGGTATTCGTATTAAAAACTTAAATCAGAATGAGCAAAAATCCCTGTTCCACCAATTGCTGTACAAAAGAAAATCATTGAGGAAATAGAAGCTATTGAAAAAAAGGAAATAGAAGCGAAAAAAGTAATTGAAGAAAAAATACATAAGATTGATGAGCTGTTTTCAACTTCTTTTATTGACTCTTTCAAAAAGACACTGGAAGAAATTTGCACATTAAAAGCAGGGAAATTTGTTAAAGCAGCTGATATCAAAGATATGCCTGACGATAATTTATATCCATGCTATGGAGGTAATGGATTAAGAGGTTATACAGAAACTTTTACTCATGAGGGAACCTTTCCTTTAGTTGGAAGGCAGGGAGCTTTATGCGGAAATGTTCATTTAGTAAAAGGAAAGTTTCACGCTACCGAACATGCATTGGTTGCTACTCCAAAAAAAGAAATTAACGTTGTTTGGCTGTATCATCTTTTACGTACGATGAATTTAAACCAGTATGCCAGAGGAGTTGCACAGCCCGGTTTATCTGTAAAATATCTTAACCCAATTATTATAAATGTCTTACCGCTCAAACAACAAGAAAAGCTTGTTGAGGAAATTGAGAAATTTGAAAAAGAAATCATTAATTTAGAAAAATCTATAGCTACAGTTGAAGAAGATAAAAAAGAGGTATTGATGAGGTATTTAGAAGAGGATGAATAAAGAGAGAGAAAAAATATTAATATGATTGAAAAAAAGTCTATACAAGAACAACACACAGCAGGAGCTCAGATAATAGGAGTTGACTATCAATTCTATTATTTTATGCTTTTAGCTCTTGAACTCAGATATGGTCAAAAGATTGGATTTGAGGTTAAAGACGATATTCATATTGATAAAGAGGACGGAACTACCATTTTATTCCAGACAAAGCATACCATTTTAAAAAACAGCAATAGGAAAATACAAAATTTGACAACCTTAGATACAGACTTATGGAAAACATTGAGTAACTGGGTGGATTTTGTTAAAAAAGGTAAAAAAGATTTCCTTGATAAACATTCTTTTGTTTTGGCTACTAACAAAAATGAAAATAACAATGAATTTATTAATAGCCTTTCCAACTTTAAGACTGATAAAAACATTGATACCGTAATTAGAAAACTCAATGATTTAAAAGACAGAACAAAGGATACAACTATACAGAGATATATCAAAAATCTGATTTCTCTTGACAAGACAAAACTCTTTTCATTTTTTTTAAAAACTTCAATTGAAACAGGCTTTGATGAAATCATAGAGGAAATTAAAAACAAGATTCTTGAAAGATGTCTTCAAGAAAGATTTGTTATACCGATTTTTGAAAAACTATTTTCCAACTTTCAGGAGACAAAATACTTGGAAATAAAAAACCGTAAAAATTTTGAAATTAATTTTGATGACTTTAAGAGTAAATTTGGAAAGTGTTTTCAAATAGCTTTTCAGGAAAAACCTTTACCGAAAAGAGAAATGCCCATTTTGTTGCCAGAAGACCTTGAAAGTCAAATATTCATAAAACAATTAATTGATATTGGAGAGATTCAAAGTGGTTCTAAATATATTTCAGAATATACAACTCAAATGTTAAAAGCATTAAATCATTTCTCATTTTGGGTAGAAGGAAACTATGTGTTGCCTACGGATATGGACGATTTTAAGAGAAATAGTATTCAAATTTGGGCAAATGAATTTAAGTCAAAGTATCGACAAATTGAAAATAAAATAAGGTTAGGCACACCACTAAATGATTTGGAAGAAGATATTCAAACTTTAGGTATCGAGCTAATTGATTATTTGCGTAAACAAGATTTGTCGATACCAAGCTATCCACCGATAGGAGTAGAGTTTAGTAACGGACATTATTATGCACTATCTGACAAATTAGAAATCGGTTGGCATTTTGATTGGCTAAACAAATACAAAGAACAATGAAAGAAATTTATTACACATATAACAATGAAGCTATTGCAAGCTGTATTTTTTTATCAGTACTAAGCAAGGTTGATAAATTGGATCTTGCTTGGGGATTTCGGTCTGATAGTGCCACTCTTTTCGGTTGAAACGGTGCCACTAT
>CAZQBU010000017.1:0-56979 GCA_964592175.1 uncultured Lentimicrobiaceae bacterium | reverse complement strand
TCAATTATTGGAAATGGAAATTTAAAAGTGGGTCATGCATTGCACAAAACAGGAGCGGAATTATTAAACTACGCGGCTCGATTCTAAATCAAAGCGTAAATAACTAAATAATTTCAGCTTATTAATCCCGTCTACCCATAAATATCATGATATAATAGAACAGGGTAGCCAAAGATGATAAAGCTGCTACTACATATGTATAGGCAGCCCAACGAAGCGCTTCTTGGGCTTTGAGTTGTGTTTCACGGCTTGTTACTCCGCTGCTATCCAGCCACACAAGTGCCCGGCGGCTGGCATCTATTTCTACCGGAAGGGTGACAATACTAAATACAGTAGTGAGTGCAAACATGATAATACCTGCTAATAACAACTGAGGAAAAATTTGAATCATAGCAATACCAGCTAAAAGCACCCATTGAACCCATTTGGCACTAAAGCTCACGACCGGAACCAATTTACTGCGCATTTGCAACCAATGATATGCGGTGGCATGCTGTACAGCATGCCCACATTCATGTGCTGCAACAGCTGCCGCAGCCACATTACTGGCATTATACACACTTTCGCTCAAATTAACTGTCTTATTCACCGGATTATAATGGTCTGTAAGCTGTCCCCGAACAGATAAGACTTTGACATCATTAATACCGTTATCCGAAAGCATTTTTTCAGCAATATCTCGACCCGTCATTCCATAATTCACAGGTAGTTTGCTGTATTTTTTAAATTTCGACTGAAGCCGATTTCCAACAATCCAACTTAAAAAAGCAAAGAATCCAAAAATTATCCAAATCATTATATTTCAGTTTAAATTTATTTATTCTATGGCAAAAGCTTTGCCAAAGTGATTAAATAAATGTTATAAAAGCTCAAATAGTAAATAAAAAAAGGAGTATATCAAGTGATTTTTTGCAGAATTTAGACTTAAAAACGGCAATTACTGTTTATCCGATTAATGTAACCAGCTGAAATCAAGGCTTTTAAAAATATAGCATCAAGTGTTTGATTGATTATATTTGCACAAATTAGCTAATTCCTTACTATGAAGAAAAATTCTGTTTTTCGAGAAATCCGTTCATACCTGATTATTACTATAGGACTTTTTGTCATGGCATTGGGTTGGACAGCCTTTTTAATACCAAACGAGATATTGGGTGGAGGTGTAAGTGGTATTTCAACCATTATCTACTGGGTTAGCGGGCTTCCTGTTGGTATTTCTGTATTTGCTATCAACGCAGTTTTATTAGTTTTTGGTTTACGTATCCTCGGCAAAGGCTTCGGCCTCAAAACCATTTATTCCATTGTTGTTCTTTCCGGCTTTTTTGCATTGTTGCAGTACTATATTCGAGAGCCTTTTGTTACGGATAAGTTTCTGGCAAGCATCGTAGGTGCAGGCATGGCAGGCTCGGCAATGGGTTTTATTTTTACGCAAGGAAGCAGCACAGGAGGTACGGATATCATTGCGTTGATAGTAAATAAATATAGAAACATTAGCCCCGGCAGAGTTATTCTCATGCTGGATGTCTTTATTATCTCAAGCTCATTTTTCGCATTCCGAAGCATAGAAACATTGGTATATGGCTTTGTTGTGATGGCCGTTACCACACATGTCATCGACCTGATTATTACAGGAAACAAACAGTCGGTTCAATTATTTATCTTTTCGCAAACGCCAAATGCAATTGCCGATCGTATAGGTAATGAAATGGGACGCGGTGTTACATTTATCAAAGGAACCGGTTGGTATACCAAATCAGAAAATGATATTTTGATGATTATTGTACGTAAAACTGAATACCAACAAGTATTTAGAATTGTAAAAGAAGAAGACCCTCAGGCTTTCCTTTCGCTCAGTACGGTGATGGGTGTGTATGGTATTGGATTTGATACAATGCGCTAATTAACAGTCAATTAAATACCTCCTAGATTTTATCTAAGCTGTTTTCTTTCGTGGTCCCATTTGTATCCAAATGACGGCGGCCAGCATGAACATACAACCCAAAAGCTGGGTCATAGTCATTAATTCTCCTAAAATCAAAAAGCCACCAATGGCTGCAAAAACTGCTTCAAGGCTGAGTATTAATGCGGCATGATGTGCCTTTGCATAGCGTTGGGCTGCAATTTGAATGGTAAATCCAATACCTGCAGAAAATACTCCTGCATAAATAATCGGATAAATTGATTCCATGATGGCTTGCCATGAATAATTTTCAAAGAAATAAGCTATTACCAAGCTGAGCAATCCGGAAAATGCAAATTGCAAGAATGCAATAAATCGTGCATCATGATGAGGAGCTATATGTGAAAGATACATCATATGAATCGCCCAAAATAATGCACTGATAAGCACAAGCAAATCACCGGGAGACAATTGCATTTGTCCGTGTACAGAAAGCAAATACAATCCAAAAGTGGCAATTATGGCTGCAAGCCATGATTTTCTGCCAGGCGACCTGCCAAGCAATAGCCCTAATGCCGGCACAAACAATATGTATAAACTCGTGATAAAACCTGCTTTTCCGGCTGTGGTATATAACATCCCAACTTGCTGTAAACTACTTGCCACAAACAAAACAAGTCCTGCTATCAGCCCGCGTACAAGCAGTTTCTTATCTTTCTTCACAACTTGCTTCTTTTTTGTAAACAAGCCGGGAAAAGTAGGTATCAGCACTATGGCACCAATTACAAAGCGCAAGCCGTTAAAGGTAAACGGCTCCACATACTCCATGCCTTTCCGCTGTGCCACAAAGGCAAAGCCCCATATGAGAGCAGCTAGAAATAGCAAGATATTTGCTTGCAGTTGTTTTGATTTCATCATTAATCCATTCGAAGCTTTTTCCAGTAATTCGTAAGCAGTAGTGTCGAAACGATTGCAATAGCCGAAAAGATAAATAGCTGTAAGTAATTTTTATATAACAGCTGACCAACGGCAAATAAAGTGCTGTAGATCGCCAATACTCCAAGCAACATACAAATAATACCTGTTGGTACGTCCCATTTTAAATCTTCTTCTTTTTGTAAAACAATACCTTCTGCAGCTGCATCATTCACAATCTTTTTCCATCCGGGACCACCGGGACGAATGCGTTTGTAGAAATCACGTAAGGTTTGCGTATCAGCCGGTTTTGTCATAAAGGTTACCGATACCCAAGCTACCGTAGTAATACCAACTCCGGTAAGAATTTTAAAGGTTTCGGAGGGATCGAATCCCGTAAACTTCTTTAATAAAACAAAACTAAGTGCTACTAAAAACGACACGATCATTCCGGCTAATTCGGTAAAAGCATTGATGCGCCACCAGAACCACCTCAATATATATATCAAACCTGTTCCGGCTCCGATTTGCAGTAAAATATTGAATGCTTGTAATGCATTTTCAAGTACCAATGCAAATAAAACAGCAAAAAACATTAAAATTACAGTTGTCAATCTTCCAACACGTACTTGTTGTTTTTGGCTGGCATCAGGTTTCAGGAAGCGGACATAAAAGTCATTTACAATATAGGAAGAGCCCCAGTTAAGCTGTGATGCAGTAGTAGACATAAATGCAGCTATTAGCGAAGCCACCACCAAGCCTAGGAAGCCGTGCGGCAAGCGTTGCAACATAGCAGGATATGCCATGTCATGCATGATATATTGCTGATTTACATCAGGAAATGCTTGGCGAAGTGATTCAATATCGGGGAAAACAATTAGTGACAACAATGCTACAATAATCCAGGGCCATGGACGCACGGCATAATGGAAGAAGTTAAACAGCAAGGTAGCCCCCATAGCGTTTTTTTCATTTTTTGCCGAGAGCATACGCTGTGCAATATAGCCTCCCCCGCCCGGTTCGGCACCCGGATACCATACGCTCCACCATTGCACGGCGAGTGGTATTATCAACAGGGATACAAACATATCGGTTTGGGAGATTCGTGGGACCAAATCAAGTTTTTCGCTTACCGCCGCATGTGCAAAAAGCTCGCTTAAGCCTGTTGTCTCCTGCCCTACCAAGATAATTGCTGCTCCAATGGCCCCAATCATGGCTAAGCTAAACTGGAAGAAGTCGGTAAACAAGATACTTTTCAAGCCTCCCATAGCACTGTAAAATACTACGATTACAGCAGCAGTCACCAAAGTGGTCACGGGTGACCAGCCAAGCATTACCGCATTGATTTTGATTAAGGCAATGGAAACAGATGCAATCACCATAATATTAAAAAACGCACCCAAATAAATTGCTCTAAAACCGCGTAAAAAGGCAGCCATACGTCCGCTATAGCGTATCTCATAAAATTCAAGGTCGGTAAGCACTTTCGAGCGATTCCACAATTTGGCATATACAAATACCGTGAGCATACCGGTCAACAAAAACGCCCACCATACCCAGTTTCCGGCTACCCCGTTCTGACGTACGATATCGGTCACAAGATTAGGAGTATCGCAGGAAAAGGTTGTGGCAACCATGCTGATACCCAATAACCACCAAGGCATATTACGTCCTGATAAGAAAAAGTCGCTATAGCCTTTTCCGGCACTTCTAGAACTAAGTACTCCAATGGTTATCAGAGCAATAAAAAACATGATGACAATAATCCAGTCTACTAAATTCAGTTGCATAACAAATTACTATTTGGTGAGCATTAATTCCTTAAAGTGTATTTAATTATTCGTGGTGTATCCATTGCTTCAGTCTGTCGGAAACCTCTTGCTGTTGCGCTTCATCAAAGTGGCGTATACGTGTGGCATGCGAGCCTCCCGGCAGCACCAATTTTATGGCATTGGTTCTTTTTCCCGGTTTCACTGCAGTTGATGACCACGCATCATATTCGCCATAAACATAAATCATTTCATTTCCACTTCGGCGAAGCCAACGATTTACCTTTTTACTTAGCTTCGGGCTATAGTTTGCATGCGTACCTTTTGGCAATGCATGATGAAAGTGCGGTTTCTTAACATGAATCAATAAATCTCCAAATGGCTTAGTATCATAGGAATAAAACCCCATTTCATTTAAAGCCTGATAAAAGAATGGCTGGAAGCCCTCAATACTTTGATCCGAGAAAAAGTCATAGCCTGCTGCAGAAATAAATGCATTGAATACCTCTTCAGCTTTGGAACCCGGTTCCGGAAGCTGTTCGCATGGCATGGGATACCATTGCCAATATGCAAATCCCAGCTCTAGCACATTATATTCAAAGGCTTTTTCAATACCTCCCACGCGCTCAAAGCTTAGGTTTCTAGCTTTCACCGAATCAGCAAACATGGGAAAGAAAATTTCGCGGCGCTCGAGTAAGTCTTTTTGCAAAGCCAATAAGCGATTGCGACATTCTTTATTGGCTACTTTTTTCAAAAACCGATACACCCTTTTGTCTTTTTCACCAAAGTTTAAAGGAGCTACATAAGGTACCGAAGCCTGCACATCTTCCGGATAAAAGTATCGATAATAAATAGTGGTTTGACCTCCTTTGCTAATGCCCGTACTCACCCACGCTTCGGGATAAACTTCTTTCAACAACTGATTTACGGCATGCAAGTCTGCTGTTGCATTACTTAGATTAAGCTGGGACCAGTCCAAGGGCTCAGGCACACTTTTTCCAAAAAAGCGATGTTCGGCTACAATAAGGTTGGCATCTAAAATTTTAGCCAACTCATCATCATATTTGGGCCAAAGGGCATAAGCAGCCACATATCCCTCCGTTACAAAAACCACCGGTTTATCAAAACCTCTGTGCCGAATTATAATTCGTTGCAAGAATTCACCCTTTTCTGTGTTTTCATGGTCTATCGGCTGTTTGACAAAGGCTTCAAATGCCTGTTCATAGCGTTCGACATTGATTGTTAGTTCACTCAGACTGTCAATTCCTGCTGTTTTAAGCATATCAGCAAGTTGCTGCGCTTGTATCTGAACAAAAAACAACAGCAAAACAGCTGTTAAAACCCAAAATTTTCTGATTTGCATAGCCTTATTTAAATTTTGTGGCAATTTAGTGAAATTGCCAATGCCTTTCACTTTGAACCATAAAAAAAACCGCCAATTTGGCGGTTTTTTTAGTTGTCATCAGTTGATGTTATTTTGTAACAATCACCTTTGATGTATGTATTTCTTGATTTGACTGCAGTCTTAGCATATAAATGCCGTTTGGCAAGCTGTTCACGTTGAATTGCAGCTGATAGTTGCCGGCAGCTTTATTTGCAGTTTCAAGATGTGCTACTTCACGTCCGTTCAAATCAAGCAGTACGATATTCACCGGACCACTGGCATTTACGGCATACTTCAATACCATATTTTCGCTTACCGGGTTTGGAGCCAGTGTAAGGATGCGGGCAGTTTGATCTTGAATACCCACATGGTATCCTGTTGTAAAGGTCACTGATGTACCGGGGGTTAAGGTTCCGCTAGCTGTCTCTACATCAGCCACAGCAAAGTGGTATGTAGTTTGTTTATCAAGTAAACCAACAGGCGAAACAGTGATTTGTGTTTTATCATCATTAATTGTAGCAGTGAATGGGAAATCATCTCCATCAACTTCTTGCAAGCTAATCAACGAGGCCACATTGGCATTTGTAATATCTTGTCCACCTACCATATAAACCGGCACGCTAAAGTCAATATGCAAATCAGCTTCAGTAGGGAAGTCCACAGCGCCGTCAGCCGGATCAAATGTAATGGAAGCAGGTGCAGCTGATTCATCTACTGAATTGGCAGCTTGGAACACATATTTTGAAGAATTATCTTGGATAAAGATAACGGCAAACAAATCTTCCATTTCTTCCACAAAAGTTGTACTCATATCATGAGTATAGGTAATGGTGGCAGTCTGATTCGCGCTAAAGCTCATGGTTTCTCCATTAGCTCCGGGCATCATCTTCATCATTACATTATGGAATTCGGTTTCTCCATTACTTGCCACATTGTTATATGTAACTTCTTCAACAATAACCACATAGAGATTTACATCATTTATGTCGGCATAGGATGTGACATTTGCAGTCACCGTAAAGTCATTGCCATTTACTGCATGAACACCTTCAATTTTCACAAATGCCGGGTCAGCCATTGCATTATTGTAAGCGTTGTTCACAGCTGCAGCAGAAGTGGCAACACCTTTTCCTTCGGCAAAGAGCATGGGCACAGCATTTACACCGTAGAAGTTACGACGAGTACCACCTTCAGCAGTATAATATGGGTCTCCGGCACCGGGCCAGTTCATTTGATATTTAATCAATGCAATGTTTTCACCATTTTGTGCAATGAAAGGATTAAATACGCTGTTGTTAAATGAGTAGCAGGGGGCGCAAGTAGAGCTGGTAAACTCTTCAAACAAGGGACGACGTTGTAAGGTTTCAGTAGGAATACTGATTTCAGTTTCGATAAGGTCGTTATCCGGATTATCATCGCCACCACTTTGCCCATTTGGATTAGACAACCATACTTTTAAAGTATGTAGTCCCGGATCAGGATTTACTAATTGCGCACATGAAAATGTGTGTGTGCCACCGGTTGTTACATTCAGTCCGTTGTAGGAAGTAGTATTCACTGCGCCATCATCCAAACTCCAATTGATGTCATATGAAGTAATTGGATCAAGACCGTTATTCACAATATTTCCGCCAATGGTACGCTCGCCCAAGAAATACGGAGGTACATCAATTGAAGCAACTGCCATATCAAATTGCAAAGGAACCAACAGTTCAAAATCATCGAAATACCAATCGTTGATGTTGTAGCTGCTTCCGTTAAAGAATAAGCAAAACTGGAAGGTAGTGCTGTTCACATCTTCATTATCTATCACCACAGTTCGGGTATGAGCTGCTTGTGAGCTAGCTACTGTTTGTGTCCAAGCATCAGTCCACTCATCAGCTTCAGAAGCACGTGTAGCAATACCAATTTGGTAGTTTCCGGAATAATGATCAATCATTTGCTTAAAGCTCACAATCGCTTTTGTATTGCCTGAAAGGTCAAGAGCCGGAGAAATTAAACGAGTCATCGTATTAAATTGAGGTGACCAAGTTAACTTGCCCTCAGCTGCAACTCCACCGGCATTGGCAGAATTCGCTATTTTCCAGTTGGAAGCCTGGCTGGAAACAGACCATCCTGCGGGTGGCATCAAGTTACCGCTAAAATCTTCAGTAAGCATTACCTGGCTAAAAAGCGAGAAACTTACGAGCATAGCAATAAAAAACGTAAAAACTTGTTTCATAAATGTAGTAGTTTTAAGATTAATAATTTCTATTTAATTGATATTTAGCATGTTAAAAATATTTCCGTTAATTAAGAGACATGCCTATTTATTTTGCAAGAATAATAAAATATATCAATAAAGCCAACAAAACAATATAAAGAAAAATGACAATTATTTTTTTAAATAGGGCTAGTTTTTTCATGCGAACCAATTTTCTCTTTTATTAAAACTCTTGTAGGAAATCCGTAAGACCAATATCGGAAGTAAGTTTAAACTTTTTACGTAATCGATAGCGACTCATTTCTACAGCGCGAACCGTAATGTTATTTAATGAAGCAATTTCTTTGGAAGATAAGTTCATGCGCAGCATGGCACATAAATTACTTTCATTTTTTGTTAGTGTGGGAAATTCTTCTTTCAGGCGAACAAAGAAGGCAGCATTTACCTGATCTACAGTCTTTTGAAACTCCTCCAGCTCTTTGTTCATATTGATATTTTGCTGCACGGTCAAAGCCAATTCTTTTATACGGTTTTCTCTGGCATCGGCCGGTGTATGACGAAGTCGTTTTAACTCAGCTTTCAACTCATGTAAAAACTTATTCTTTTCCACCAAATGCAATGCAAAATTGGTCAACTCATTTGATTTTAAACGCAGCTCACGCTCCACCAATTCGTGGCGCTTTTTATTTAAAGCTGCTTCCTCTTCAAGTACTGCACGTCTTTTTCGGTGCTTGTATTGTAGTGCCAAGTAGGACAAAACCGCAATAAATATGATGAAAAGCAAGGACAACAAAAGCAGCAACTGACGAAATCTGAATATTTTCTTTTCACGCTGAAGCAGAGCTATCTCACTATCTTTAATTTCCAATTCCTTTTCTTTCAAATCGACGCTAAATCGCGTATGCAGTTCATCCAGTTGATCGGCTTTTGTAAGATTAAACAACGAATCTTTCAATAAAGTATGCTTTTTAAAATAGTCCAACGCCCGTGGCATATTTCCCAAATGCTCATATGCCACACTCAGACCAAAATTAGCATCTCGCTGACCTTCAAGATCATGTGATAAAAAAGATAAGTCGATTACTTCCTTAAATAACTGAATTGCTTCATCATAGCGAGCAAACTTATTATAATGACGACCTATTTCCACCATCACTTTAATAAGTGCCACGGTATCAGCAGCTCGTCGAGTAAGCTCTTTACTTTTTTGGAACAAATCAATAGCCTTATCGGGCAAGCTTTGCTCCGATGCAATCAAAGCCAAGTTCAAATAATTTGTAGCCAAATAGTTCCATTGTTCATGCTTTTCATTTAGCTGTACTGCTTGATTGTAATAATCAATAGCCCTGTCAAAATCGCCTTGGATACGGTATATTTCCCCTACATTATTGAGTGATGCTGCAATATGTACTTCGGAATCAAGTTTTTTTCGGATATCTAATGATTTTTTAAGTAGAGATATGCATCATCATAGTCTTGTTGGTTGTAGTACACCCCCCCTATCGCATTATATGCTGTTGCTATTTCTGCTTGAGACTCCACCTTTTCAGCATACTCCAAGGCAGTCCTAAAGTAATTCATTCCAAGCTCATAATCGAACTGATTTTCCATATAAATATAGCCTAGCTTGATATAGATACGTGCGAGTTCAATATAATTTTCAAGTGACTTAAAGTGCTTAATACTAATTAGATAATAGTTAATAGCCGGCTGAAAGTTGTGTTTTGTTTCAAAAATATCAGCTAAAATTTTATTACTTATTGCACAAGCTTCGGCTGACTGCACCTGATTGGCAAGTGCTAATGCTTGCCTGGAGAAATACAATGCCCTGTCCGGGTCTTGATTCTTTAATAATTCTGCCAATTGGTTATAGCTGGCAATTTTATCCGAATCATGTTCCATATCGGCAACCACCAATATCATGCTGTCCACATAGCTAGGATTTTGCTGTGCCGTCAAATTCGGTATAAGCATCATCATTCCTGCCATTAAAAAGGGAAACAACAGTTCTGCTAATTTCATGATAAGCGTTTATATATTGCGATAAACCAAAATGATTCAGCAATATTAACGAAAATAAATTTCAGTAGGCTTATGTGTGCATCATTTCATCCCCAACTTTATCAAATTTTTCCGGATTTTAGTTCCACTTATATAAAAAAGCTTCTTCGACCGTATTCCTTTCCATATAGTGACAGCAAACCTCCAAAAAAAATAGAACCATCCTTGGTTTAGGATGGTTCTATCAAAACAAGCGTAAAACGCAAGTTTATTTATTGATGATCAGTTTTTTAACTATTGTATTTGAACCTGCTTGTACACGAACGACATAGGTTCCATTTCGCAGGCTTTCAGTATTCAAGCGTACGATTTGTTTGCCGGTAGCACTTTGTCCTACCAATTTTCCAAGAATGGTTTTACCCATCATATCAAACACTTGTACTTCCACATTTCCTTCGGTAAAGAGCTCAAATGATACATTCAATTCGTTTTGAGCCGGATTTGGATAAATGCTTAATCCAATCTCATTTTGCAACTCATTGAGGTTCACATAATGACTGATTACATTATTGGCATTCAAGATCTCTCCTGTTACCGAATTTACCAAGAATCCGATAAATGTCAATTTCTCATATCTCCACTCTTCAGGAATTTCGAGCGAATAGGAATAGTGATGTACTTCACCGGCCGATATAGGTGTGGGCAAACTTTCTGCAGTACCGAAAGGAGTATCCAAAATAATACGTGCAACATGGTTATAATGCATATCTTCCGGCGGAATGGTACTCGGCATATCTTCAAAGCCACACATTGGTCCAAAGCCACCACCCGAATAATAATTTGCTTGTCCCCAATTTGCTTCAGTACCCCATAGGCTGTCTTCGGTTACAATCACACCAAACCTCAACTCATCCATCACACCGGCAACAAATTCAGATTGTAAATCAAAGTTGACAATGCGAGCCTCTTCATCCCACTCATAATTGACAATATCAATGGTAGCGGGACTAATTACGCTCATACGGCGGAAGTAACCTGTTTCCAAGTTTGAAGGATCGTCATCACCGGGAGTACGGTCATTTGTTACTTGAGGATATCCCATGAATCCGGGAATGATATTTCCCATGGCAGCATCGTATGGCTGATAAACCATTGGGTCACCGTTATGTATGGCAACACCAATCCAGTTTTCAGGATAGGTTTCTTGCATATATTCCATAAAGCATATGCCTCGTACGCAGAAACCGCACCAAGTTCCAGTAGCTTCTTCAGCCAATACTTTTTTGGTGGGGACGAAAGGAACCACAGAAACTAAAGATTCAATGGTGTTATCATCAGGATTTAAATCTGTTCCACCATTTACATTTTCTATAGTCGTAACAATGCTAAACTCACCCAATTCAGTCAATGTAATTTCATCAGAATGCGTAAAGTCATAAGTTTCACCAATGGCAATGTCTACTCCGCTTACAGCATAGATTTTCGGCGCACCGCCATTAACCGTATAGCTTACATCAAAAGAAGTAATAGTTTGGATTCCGGAGTTGATAAGGGAGCCTTTCAGTGGGAATACATCATTTATACTCACATAGGGGGCAAGATCAATCTTAGTTAATGTGGCATCCAAATCTAATGGGACATAAACTTTTACGTCATCAAGATAAAAATAATTCATGTCATAAAGATTCCCTTCCATGAAAACACACAGCTCCACATTAGCAAGGCTTAGACCTTCCAATGCAATCATTTTATTTTCCGGGCCCACACTTGAAGATAAAACTACATTCCAGACAGTTTGCCAATCTCCACCATCCACACGATAAGCTACTCCTAAGTTTACTGAATTGGAATAATGATCATGCTTGTAATTAAAACTCATTACAAGGCCATTGATTCCGGTTAAATCCAAGGAAGGAGTAATAAGATGAGTCGAACCGTTATAACTGGTCCATGATAGTTTAGCTTCCGGGGCAATTCCTCCAGCCTCATTTGAATTGCTTTGTGTCCACTGATTTGGAACACCTTCACGGCTCCAACCTTCAGGCGGAAAACTGCCTGAGAAATCTTCATCAATAAACACCTGAGAAAAGCCAGCAAAGGCGAAAATCATCAGCGTAATAAGTAGTAGATTTTTTTTCATAACATTTAGTTTTAAAGTTTTTGATTAATAATTTGGTTTTTGTAATTAAGCGGTTTGTATTAGTTCTTTTGAAGAATAAGCGGTTCGTGAATATAATAAATATCTCTTTCTCAAACTCGATCGGGCACGTAGAAGCTGAGTTTTTGAAGTGCTTTCGGATATATTTAGCATTTTCCCAATCTCTTTATGTGAATAGCCTTCAATCACATTCATAGAAAATACTTTTCGATAGCCATCCGGCAAATCATCTATAATGGAATGAATCTCTTGTTTATGGATGTCAGAAGTAACAGTATCCGGTGCTATAGCATAGTCAGGCATATAGTTCAACTCCGTTTCAGTATATGTACGCCGCTTCTTTTTATAAAAATTCAAGGCGGTTGTTATCATAATACGGCGTAGCCAGCCTTCAAAAGATCCTTTTTGAGAATAATCAGATAAATAACGAAAGACTTTAATAAATCCTTCTTGCATAATATCTTCAGCATCAGCCAAGGTACGAGAATAGCTCCGACATACCGGTAGCAAACGAGGGGCAAAATGCTGATATAATCGAAACTCAGACTGCCTGTCCTTTGCAATACATCCGTATATTAATGCAAGTTCTTCCGAAATACCCATTAGAAATATTCTTGTCAGATAAATTTATCTAAACAAAAATAATTCACTTATACAAAAGAATAGCGAATTAGTACTACAACAAAGACTATACAAGACAGTATATTGTAAAGTTAATAGCAAGGTCGAATACTACATTTGAAATTTTACTTATCTGTTTTTCAATAATATAGATTTTCAAACAACCCTACTGTTAAGCTTTCAGAAGATAAATTTCAAGAATCGATAAAATAGATATGATTACAGGCTAAATTCGACGAAATTTAAGCAGAATACATGAAATATCAGTAAATTTTCTTTACTCAAATCGAGCTTAGGCTCATTGAAAAAAGCTTAAAACCATCCGGCTCCCAATTCTCTGAAAGGCCAAGGAATAGCAATCAACATAAATATGAAGCCTATTATAAACGCATAAAAAAGCTTTTTAAATACAGTTGAGTTTGTTGGAGATTTCTTTGCTTTCAAATAAAATCCCGTCATAATTGCAATACCAAATACCATGATGCTGATATGTTCTAGCAGATAGAAGCGAGTAAGTGTATGTTTCATGGATTCGGCAGCAAAAACCACTTTTGGGCTGATAAAATACAGTACAAAGCCCAGAAGCAACTGAATATGCGATAGAATTACGGTGATTTTTGAAAAGCGTAATGCCTTATCAGAGTTTTTATTTGAAAATGCAGCTTGATATAAATAGACAAGGCTTAGGAGTAGAACAATCAAAAATACCCAACGTAAACCGGAATGACTTTTCAATAAAGGGTAGTACATAATAACAAATTTGTTTGATAATCAATGATTTACAAAATATCAGCGAATAGATATCAGGAAGAGCCTTTTTCAGGACTTTTCTTTACACGAGACAAATAATCGCTTAACACCGTAATACAACAAAGAAGGCTATCAAATTGTTTCATGCAGCCGGGAAATAATTCAATTGCTATTTTCCAATCCGGACAATATCAATGAATACCGTATACGAATATATTTCGTCTTTTATTTACGAATTGCAAAACTCAATATCACTCCCAGCACAAGGCTTAGGAATGCGGCAAACAAAACTTGTGCATTTTCGGGCAACAGAAAAGTAATGGTATGAGCCGGAATCCAGAAAATGGGTATTGTCTTTTTAAACACAAAATTCCAAAGACTATCCCAATCCATCTCATTAAAAATCCGGCGCACTTTCATTGGCTTCAACAAAGCTATCGCACTACCGTTCCACATGGAAACATGTGCATCAGTAACACGGTGCAGGCTCATCATTACCGGTGCATAAATCAGGTTCATGGCCGCACTTATACAAAAAGCCACTACGAGCTTGCCCATACCAAATGGCTGCTGCATCATTAAAGGAGCTTCTTTGAATCCTAAATAAGCCAAAAAAGCAGGCACTCCCACCGAAAATACCACGAAAGCCAATTTGATTGTCAAGCCCAAAAAGCCCCAAATGATAGCCTTTGGGAAAAGTCCAAAACCGGGAGCATTATATTTTCCGGTTTTAATGCGTAGTGCCATGCTTTCACCAAAAGTAGCCAAGATGCCGAATTTCACAAAGCTCATCCACATCCCGTGTGTGTCATTCAGGTAATTATAAGTTTCTCCCAAGATGGGAAACAAAATAAAAAGCAATGCCACCAACAGGATGACCGAGGCAACAATAAAATCTGATTTTTTCATACTATTTTAGAAGGGATATTATTTTTCTATTCGAATACGGGCATCTACGGCAACAACAGCTTTTTCATCTGCCAATAATGGATTCAGGTCCATTTCTGCAATTTCTGGCGCGGCTTCTGCCAAGGCTGACAAACGACTTATTGCTTCCACAAATGCAGCTATATTAATTCCTTTTTGCCCCCTATAGCCTTCCAGCAGCTTATAGCTCTTAAGCGATTCAACCATTTGTGTGGCTTCGTTTGTACTTACCGGCACTAAAGTTTGGGAAAAATCTTTCAATACCTCAATAAATATACCGCCCATGCCGCACATCAGCATATGACCAAAGTCAGCTTCACGATTCAGTCCTGCAAACAGTTCCATACCCGATAGCATCGGCTGCATGAGGATGGCAGTGGTTTCAGGAATTTTAATCATACGTTCGAATTCAGTAAGCAGTGTTTCTTCATCGCGTACATTCAGAACAACACCTCCCACATCCGACTTATGCACTGGACCTACTACCTTCATTACCAGTGGATAACCTAAACTTTTAGCAGCTGATTTAGCGTCTTCCGCATTATCGACTACTGCTTCACCGGCGCGAGAAATTCCGGCCGCATCAAGCAATGCCTGTATCTTATCCGGACTGATATAACCGTTTTCGCAGCCATCAATAATTTCACGAATTCGTTTCTTATCCACTTCCGGTCTGGCAAAGTCGGTTTCCGAAGGTAATTCTGTAAAATATACTTTTGACAAGGCATTACCCAAGACTACCTCATCAGGAAAGTTAACCCATCCTTTTTCAATGAAGGAATCCACTTCTTCGGCGGCTGTCAAAATTGAAGGCAGCACAGGATAAATCGGCTTTTTACTACCTAACATCTTGGTATGCAACACCTCATATACATCAAATATTCTTGTTAATCCGGGCGTACCAAAGATAACTACCATCGCATCAATATCATTGAAATCATTATTCACGGCATCGATAATAACACCAAGGTGTTCGGCAGTTCCGGTGGCTAAAAAATCGATTGGATTGGCAACCGACGAGCCCGGAAACAACTGTTCTTTCAGTGATTCAGCTGCTTCTCCATGAATGCCGGGCACTTCTAAGCCACCCTCAGACAATGCATCGGTTAGCATTACGGCCGGGCCTCCGGCATGTGTAATTACTGCAATATTTTTACCTTTAATCTCAGGATATGAAAATACGGAAGCCACTGCTATGAGGTCTTCCCTGCCATAACAACGGACAATACCTGCTTTTTTAAACAAGGCTTCCACTGCTGCATCGGGACTTGCCAAAGCGCCAGTATGTGATGAAGCGGCACGACTACCTGCATCACTGGAACCGGCTTTGACTGCCGCTATTTTACAACCTTTACGCACCAGTGAAGCGGCATGCTTGAGCAACTTTTGTGGCTTGGCAATATTTTCGATATATAAAAGTTTGATATGTGAGTCCTTTTCAGGATCAAAGGTCAAATCCATATGTTCCAGGATTTCTTCAACGCCCATTTGTGCCGAGTTTCCAACAGAAAAGACATTGGCAAAACTAAGCCCATTGGGAATACCTGCTTCCATGATAAAACAAGCTGTAGCCCCGGATCCGGAGATAAAATCACAGCCTTTCGCATTCAGTTTTGGGATGGGATATGTAAAAATACTATGGTGTTCAGGAGTTAAAATCCCCACACAATTAGGTCCGATCAATGAACCATTGACACTATTGATGGTGTTAACAATTTGTTTTTCCAACAAAGCGCCTTCTTCACTTTCTTCGCTAAAGCCGGCAGATAAAATAATAAATGCACGTGTTTTCTTTTGATTGGCAAGCACCTCAACGGTATCAGGCGTATAACGCGCTGCAATCGCAATTACTGCCAAATCCACTTCGGGCAATTCATCCACATTCCGGTAGCTCTTTACTCCTTGGATTTCATCTTCCTTGGGGTTCACCACATAAAGTGAGCCCTTAAAATTACCGTCCATAATATTTTTCAGCACTTTTCCGCCGGGTTTGGTAATATCATTTGATGCTCCAACCACAACAATGCTATTAGGATGTGTCAACTGCCTTGTAATCATAGTATTAAATTTTAATTTTTATAAGATTCTAACAAGGCAAAGTTAATAAGATAAGGGCGATAAATAGTCTACATAGCCAATTTAGAATGATTCAAAAAAAGCAGCCTTAATCAAGCTGCTTTGTGAATATTTTATTGAATATATAAAATCAATCTACTTCAGGAGCACAGAAAGCGCAACTACTCCAGGTCCCACATTGGCGATAAGTACCGGGGAAGCTTCATTAATAAAAATCGGCTTTTTAGCTGTTAGCTTTTCCATTTGTTCGGCATACCAATTTGCACTTTCGATATTGTCGGCATGTGATATGGCATAACCCCAGATTTCTTTATCTGCGATAAAGGCTTCCATTTCATTCATAACCATTTTCATGCTGGCTTTTTCTGAAAGCGGTTTACCAAACACCTTTGTAGTACCTTGATTATGCACTTCCACAATCGGTTTAATGCCAAGCAGCTTCCCAAGAAGTCCTTTGGTATGGCTTACGCGCCCGCTTTTCACCATGAAATGCATGTCTTTTGATGTGACCAAGATGCGGGATTTCTCAACCCATTCATCCATTTGCTTCACAATATCTTCATGCCTTTCACCATTTTCGATTGCTTCGGCCGTACGTAATACCGTAAGACCCAATGCAGAAGTAAGGCGTTTGCTGTCAACTACACTAATCGTTTTACCTGATTCAGAAGAAGCACGTTTGGCAGCGTTCAAGCTATTTTGCCATGTACCACTCATTCCGGAGCTGATGTGAACGCCTATTATGGAATCATATAATGATGCCAGATAATTGTATTTATTGATAAACTCAGTAAAGGCAGGCTGGGCTGATGTGGGGTGAATAGTACTATGTTTTAGCTTTTTCACAAACTGCCCCGGCTGCATGGTAATTCTATCCAGATAAAACTCTTCTCCAAAGTGCACACTCAATGGAATAACCTGAATCTGATATTTCTTAATCAGTTCTGCCGGCACATCACATGTAGAGTCGGTAACGAGTCCGATGGGGAATTTTCTATTGGATGCAATTTCATTTTGCATCACCATATCGTCCACCTTTTGGAACGAAATAGTGGCTATTTCCGACAAATCTTGAAAAAGGTTCCAAGGCTCATCGGTATGAATATGAATGCGCATTTTTTCCGGCGAACCGGCTATCACCATAGAGTCACCATAATTTACCATCAGATTTGCAAGCGCTTCCCTTGTAAGGTTTTTGCCATGCAGCATGGCTTCTGTGCAGTATCTGTAGGTAACATGCTCGTGTGTAATGGCATCGATGGAATCCGCAATAACAATCTTGTCGGTATCAATAACCACCTGCTGTTGGCCATTTTTAAAATAATCGAACATTCCTTCAAGGAATACCACAAAACCTTTGGCGCCTGCATCCACCACATTTGCTTTGGCAAGCACTGCCATTTTTGAGGTGGTAGCTTTTAAAGACTCCATTGCTTTTGTTAATCCATCAAAAAGAAGCTTCAAGAAGTCTTCAATTTGATCTTTTAACACATAAATATAATCTGCCCAGTCTTTGATGACCGTAATCATCGTGCCCTCGACAGGATTTGCGATTGCTTCATAGGCATAACGAACGGCATTACGCATATATTCGGCAAAAGCACTTACAGATAAGGTTTCTTCATTTTGAATTTCATTGCTGAAACCATACAGAAACTGGGCAAAAATTATTCCCGAGTTCCCTCTGGCACCGGTCAAGGCAGCATCTGCAAGCTCCACGGCAGCCAATTTTAGATTCGGCTGTGGCTGTGCAGTATTTACAATACTACGCATGGTGGAAGCCAGATTTGTTCCGGTATCGGCATCAGCAACAGGAAATACATTGATTTTGTTTAGCAATTGCTGATTCTCAAAGATACGCTGAGCCCCGGCAATAAAACTATTGTACAACTGAATACCGTTTATTTCAGTGATTTTTATTGTTTCCAAAATATCACAATTTGGTGGATACTCATTAAAAAAATCCCGGCAAAGATAGGCAATTGTATATATGTTGACCGCTTTTTAATAACCGTTCAATGCTTCTATTAAAAGGCGTATTATGTATCTTATTGATTATCTGTTTATTATGATTTTAAAAGAGGGTTGCATTGTTAATAACTTTTTTCTTAAAAGATTATAAAGCATCTTATTTCATCCGAATTAGCATGAAATCAAAGATTTGTAAAGGCTATTTCACTTTATTGTTTATAGGCATATAATTTTGAGGGGTTTTCGTTCTTTTTTAGAATAGTTTTGGATTTTTGTTGTCCAAATGAAAATCTTTTGTACTTTTGCACTCCATTTTTAATTTTATTTTTAATTCAACACATTAATTATGAACCAGTACGAAGCCGTTTTCATTGTAACTCCCGTTTTGTCTGAAGATCAGATGAAGGAAGCGGTAAAGAAGTATCAGGATTACCTGAAAAACAATGGTGCTGAAATTGTTCACGAAGAACATTGGGGTATGCGTAAATTAGCTTATCCTATTCAGAAAAAGTCCACCGGATTTTATCATTTGATTGAATTCAAAGCTGCCGGAAGTTTAATTGCCGAGTTAGAAACGCAATTTAAACGTGACGAGCGCATTATTCGCTTCCTTACCGTAAAATTAGATAAGCACGCAGTGGCTTATAACGAAAAAAAGCGTAGAAGAGCGCAAGAAGCAGCAGCTCAACCAGCTGAAGCATAATGATTTATTCAGTAACCATTAAAATTATCTAACGATGTCAAAAGGAAGCTCAGAAATAAAATATTTAACACCGATAGCAGTTGACACCACACGTAAAAAATACTGCCGGTTCAAGAAAAACCGCATCAAATATATCGATTATAAAGATGCAGATTTCTTGTTGAGATTTGTAAATGAACAAGGTAAATTATTACCGCGCCGTATCACAGGTACTTCAACAAAATATCAGAAAAAAGTTGCACAGGCCGTAAAACGCGCCCGTCACTTATCATTAATGCCATATGTGGCCGATTTATTGAAATAAACCAGGAGGAAAAAAATCATGGAAGTTATTTTAAAACAAGACATTGAAAAATTGGGGTTCACTAATGACATTGTGAGAGTAAAAGACGGATATGCCCGTAACTATCTTATCCCAAAAGGTTTAGCGATTATTGCTAACGACACGAACAGAAAAATTTTGGCTGAAGTATTACGACAACAAGAATTTAAAGCCGAAAGAATTAAGAACGAAGCGCTTACTATTGCAAAAGCACTTGAAGGATTAAGCTTGCGCATTCCCGCTAAAGCCGGTACCTCAGGTAAAATATTTGGTTCGGTAAATACCGTACAAATCGCAAATGCAATTAAAGAAGCCAGAAATATCGAAGTGGATCGTAAAAAGATTTACCTCGATGAAGATGCAATTAAAGAACTTGGCAACTATCAAGCCAGAGTTAAATTGCATAAAGAAGTTCAGTTTGAAATTGATTTTGAAGTATTTGCTGAATAAGCAACTACAAAATACACTTTGAAAAACCTGATTTTTTATAAAGTCAGGTTTTTTTATTTTTAATATCTTCGCTCCGGATTTAAAACCAGTTGCAAAATGCTATCTCGAAATAAGGCTAAACAAATAAATAGCCTGCAACAGAAAAAATATCGTGAAAAACACGACATCTTTGTTATCGAAGGCAGTAAACTTTTTATCGAAGCCTTAGAAAACAATGCAAAGCTTATGGATGTTTTCGCCTGTGATGACTGGCTTGAAGCAAATATGCAATTAATTGGAAATCAAGCTTTCAGTCGTATCAGTCGGCAAGAAATGAAATCTATTAGTCAGTTGCAAACCGCCCCCGGACTGCTTGCTACGGTACGTATCCCCCGTCACGACATCGACATTCAACAATTGAAAGGAAAACTCAGTATTGCGCTGGACGACATACGTGATCCGGGAAATATGGGAAGCATTATTCGTGCAGCCGACTGGTTTGGCGTTGAAACAGTATTTTGCAGCCCGGAAACCGTAGATGCCTTTAATCCAAAAGTGGTACAAGCAAGCATGGGCTCGATTTTTCGCGTGAAAATTATTCAAACAGAGCTCATTAACTTATGCAGTGATTTGAAAAAGCAAGGATTTAATCTGGTGGCTGCCGTAATGGATGGAGAAAATTTGTTTGAGACAAAGCTGGACGACGCAAACAGCTTATTAATTATAGGAAACGAATCGCATGGCTTGAGCGATGAGCTAAACAACATTGTAAATCAAAGAATTACAATTCCAGCGCATCACATAAAAGAAAAGAAACAGAGTGCAGAATCACTCAATGCCGCCATGGCTGCCTCAATACTACTTGCCGCATTTAGAAACAAAAAATAAATCAATAGATATATTAAACTTTTAGATGTGTCGTTTGTTTTATTGAAAAGACTATTTTTGTAAAAAATACTTTACGATCATGTATTTAAAACTAATATTACTAAGTGTTGTGATTATCGGATTTGCCACTGCGGGTATTGCTGTAAAAATGTTTTTACAAAAAAATGGCGAGTTCAAAAAGCAATGTAGCAGCGTTGACTCACACGGCAACAGAATTGGTTGTGGCTGTGGTGGTGGAAAAAACAGCTGTGAAAATACAGAACCTACTGTCTAAATCAGTATTGTAATTGACAGAATACACAAAAAAACGCAGCCGAAACTGCGTTTTTTTGTCAGATAATTCTTTTAATCATTTGAACTACCGTCGGCAATATTTTTGCTTCGCTCAATGGATTGCAATACCAGATAATTGTCACCAAATTTCTTTAGATTATCCATTTCAACATCGAACATATCATAATGACGTTCTTCGTCAGCAACTAAATCTTCAAAAATCTTTTTGGTGGCTGAATCGGCATTTTGCGCACATTCGTTTGCCCACACATTATAATCATGTGCACTTTGCTCTTCCATATCTGCAGCAAGCTTTAGCATTTTACGTACATCATGAATCTTTTGTACTTCACCGGCTACAACCATTTCAACTTCGCCTTTGAGAAATAAAACTCGCTCGGCAAGGTCTTCAACATGAATCATTTCTTCAATTGCAGTACGTTTAAACAAACTGGCAAGTAAATCATATCCTTGATCATCACAGTGGAAATGGAAGTACATATATTGATGTACAGCCAATAATTCTTCAGCAATGGCTTTATTTAACAGCACAATACTTTTTTTAGCTTTTTCTTTCATCCTAAATATTAATTTTTAATGGGTTTTTAAGGCTTACAAAAATAAACATTTCGTACAACTTTCATCAATTTAGCTTTGGTTTTTCGTTAATTTGGAATCTGTTTAGTTTAGTAAACCTAAAATTTGAATCAAATCCTCTTCACATCCTTAAATTTTGCCTGCATAATTCACCAATTCACAAGCTAGACAAGCTAACTTTATCGTAATAAACTTATAATCATTGTATTATGAGGCTTTAGTGATGATTTTTAAAAAAGCGATTATTAAAAAATGAATTTTGAATTAAGCAGCTTCGTGTGATATTGGAAGAAAACGGCAAATTTCATTTGTAACTTTCCTCTCATTTCACACAAATTTGTTGCGGTACAATTTATAACTTCCGGCATGCATTCAAAAAATATTTGCTTGATTCTGTTATTGATTTAACAAAATCCTTTATAGATTTTTTGCATTTCATATCTTTGCTCCAACTAATACATATGAAGGTGTTCCAAATTAAAATTGATCGGCATGGTTTCTTTTTTTAAAATTTCTGAAATAGAATATATCGCAATAGGTTTAACAGACAAACTAAGTTTTGAAGACAATAACAAACTATGCTGGCTTTTTGGCAATGCCATTGTTTTAGAAGACACTTCCTTACATGGAAGATTCATTGGCCCGCGCAAAGAAACTCCAAGCCCATGGAGCACCAATGCCGTTGAGGTCACTCAAATCATGGGCATCATGGGAATTTCCCGTATTGAGAAATTCATCAAAGTATCGAGTGACACCCCTTATGATTATTTACTACAAGAAGCATACAACATACTTGATCAGCATATTTTCGATATCAGCAAACTTCCCGCAGAAGCAGAGATGGTAGACGATATCGCGGCATACAACCAAGCACATGATTTGGCTATGAGCGAAGATGAGATTGAGTTTTTGGAAAATATCAGCAAACAAGTCAACAGAAGCTTGACCGATAGCGAGGTTTATGGCTTTGCGCAACTCAATTCGGAGCATTGCCGGCATAAAATTTTCAACGGCAGCTTTATTATTGATGAACAAGTCATGCCTGAGACTTTATTCGGCATGATACGTAAAACTTCGGCAGTAAATCCAAACCGCTTGGTTTCAGCTTATAGCGATAATGTAGCTTTTATCAAAGGACCTAAAGCAATTCAGTTTGCCCCTATCCAACAGGATCGCCCTGATTTTTACAGACTTAAAGATATACAGACCGTTATTTCCATCAAGGCAGAAACACATAATTTCCCTACTACGGTAGAGCCATTCAATGGAGCTTCGACCGGCACGGGAGGTGAAATACGAGACAGGATGGCGGGTGGCAAGGGAAGTGTCCCTTTAGCAGGTACTGCAGTATATATGACTGCTTATCCGCGTGTTGAGGAAGATAAAAGCTGGGAGCAACAGATTAGCCCGCGTCCATGGTTGTATCAAAGCCCTTTGGATATTTTGATGAAAGCTTCAAATGGTGCATCGGATTATGGAAATAAATTCGGGCAACCACTTATCAACGGTAGCTTACTTACTTTTGAACATCAAGAGGGGGATGATATATATGGTTATGATAAGGTCATCATGATGGCCGGAGGTGTCGGCTATGCCAAAGCTGAGGACGCCACAAAGCTCAAGCCGAAAGAGGGCGACAAAATCGTGATTTTAGGAGGTGACAACTACCGCATCGGAATGGGAGGAGGAGCCGTTTCCAGCGTGGATACCGAAAATTTTGACCGTTCCGTAGCTTTGAATGCGGTGCAACGCTCCAATCCCGAGATACAAAAAAGGGTGGCAAATGTAGTACGAGCCATGGTTGAAGCCGAGCATAACCCCATACGCTCCATACATGATCATGGAGCCGGCGGACATTTTAACAGCATATCTGAGCTGGTGGAGGACTCCGGCGGAATTGTACATCTCGACCGATTGCCGATTGGAGACACAAGCTTATCTGACAAGGAAATTTTGGGCAATGAGTCGCAAGAGCGCATGGGATTGCTGATAAATCCGAAGGATGCACCACTTCTAGAGCGAATTGCAAAGCGCGAACGCGCACCTTATTATGAAGTGGGCACTGCCACAAATGACAAGGTACTAAAGTTTCAGCGGGATGCAAAATTAGAAGCTGTTGATTTGAAGTTAGAACATCTGCTAGGCAAACCTCCAAAAACTGTTTTAACAGACCAGCTTTCGAAATCGAGCTTTAGCCCGGTTTCATTGGATGAAGAATTATTGGAGCAATATTTACATAATGTGCTGCGCATGGAAGCTGTCGGCAGCAAGGATTGGTTGGTAAATAAAGTGGATCGTTCCGTAAGCGGATTAATTGCCACCCAACAAACAGTAGGCGCCATACAACTTCCGCTTAACAACCTTGGTGTTGTAAGCATTGATTTTAGTGGAACTAAAGGAATTGCATCTGCTATCGGACACGCACCCGTAGCTGCGCTTATCAATCCACAAACAGGATCAAGGCTAGCTGTTGCGGAAGCACTAACGAATATTGTATGGGCAGAAATTGAAGAGGGTTTGAAAGGCGTGTCGCTAAGTGCAAATTGGATGTGGCCCGCAAAAAATCCGGGAGAAAATGCCCGATTATATCAGGCAGTAAAAGCATTAAGCGATTTCTGTATCGAGCTGGGAATCAATGTCCCAACAGGGAAAGACTCCCTATCAATGACCCAAAAATATCCTGACGGAACAAAAGTACAGGCACCCGGCACTGTGGTTGCTTCAGCCGCCGCAGAAGTAGCTGACATTCGTAAGACCGTAAGCCCGGTATTGAAACCAAATCCAGCGAGTAAATTACTTTATATCGACTTTTCCGGAGATGAATTTCACTTAGGAGGAAGCATATTGGCGCAAAGCTTAAATCAGGTGGGCGATAAAAGTCCGGATATTCTTGAAACCCAAGCATTTATCAGGACGTTTAATGTGCTGCAACAATTGATTAGCAATAAATTACTCCTTGCAGGACATGATGTATCAGCCGGCGGGCTCATTACCACTTTGTTGGAAATGAATTTTGCAAATTGTGATTACGGCTTGCAGATTGACTTAAATTCGTTCAAAGCTGAGAGTTTGATTCATATACTCTTCAGTGAGAAACCGGCAGTAGTGGTTCAAATTGAAGACGAGCAAAAAGTATGTAAAATATTGGATCAGAACCAAATCCGCTATCAAATCATTGGTCAGCCAATTGGCGAACGTGCTTTAAAGCTGAACTATAAAACGCATTCCCATACTTTTGATATTGATGCATTAAGAGATAGTTGGTTTAGCCCCTCCTATATGTTCGAACGTCATCAATCCGAGTCAAAGCACGCTTTACAGCGTTTCAAGAATTACAAAAGACAGGATCTTGAATTTAGTTTTGGTCATGATTTTAGGGGTAGAATGGCTCAATTTGATATTCAAGCCGAGCGAAACACCGAAAGTGGTATCAGGGCTGCCGTCATCCGTGAAAAAGGAACAAATGGAGAGCGCGAATTGGCTTACGCCTTATATCTTGCCGGCTTTGATGTAAAAGACGTGCATATGACAGACCTTATCGAAGGGCGAGAAGACTTATCCGATATACATATGATTGTATTCGCCGGAGGCTCAACAAATTCAGATGTCTTTGGTCCTGCAAAAGGCTGGGTGGCTTCGTTTTTACATAATGAAAAAGCGAAACAAGCATTGGATAAATTCTTCGAAAGAGAAGATACGCTCAGCTTGGGGGTTTGCAACGGCTGCCAATTGATGGTAGGGCTGAACTTAATTTATCCCGAGCATCCCGAATCAATACAAATATTACCAAATGATTCCGGAAAGTTTGAGTCGGCATTTCTTACAGTTGAAATTCCATCAAACAATAGCATCATGCTCAAAAGCTTGGAAAGCAAGCGTTTAGGCGTCTGGGTATCGCACGGACAAGGTAAGTTTAACTTCCCTTGTTATAAAGATAATTACAATATTCCCATGACATACGGATTTAGTGATTATCCGGCAAACCCAAATGGAAGCGATTGGGATGCAGCAGCGATTTGCTCAAACAACGGGCGTCATTTAGCCATGATGCCACATATTGAACGGGCGGTTTTACCTTGGCAATGGGCATATTATCCGGAAAACAGAGCTTCTGATGAGATAAGCCCCTGGATAGAAGCTTTTGTAAATGCAAGAAAGTGGATTGCCGAAAACAAAAAGCTATAGCTTAAACCATTCGGCATCGAGCATTTGAGATCTTTTTAAGCAATTATCCTCCCGCAGGCGGATAAGTACATCCTGATTAAGGAGGGTAAAGCTATATTGTCCTTTGACTCCTGCACAATCTGATGTTTCTTCATTTATGACAGTGAAATCGGAATCGGTGACCACAATCATCCCTTTCATGGGTGCCACATCTTCCACCGAAGGTATGTCGATAACAAAATCATTTCCATTGATGGTGAACATTGTTCCATCATTTTTACTAACCCATGTGCCTTGAAGCAGGCTGTTGCTTGGTTTTAAAGCGGAAGCATTCGTATGTACCGTATCCGAAGCAATCGATTCAACAGGCATTTCAGAAGAAGTAGTTTGCGCACGCCCAGCTTCTGACTTGTTTTTACGTATGTGCACATAGCTGGCAGCAAATGCTATCAGCGCAACAGCAAGAAGGATGACCAACAGCTGAAGAAATATTTGCAAGAATGACTTTTTCTGCTTCTTTGCTTTCTTTCGCACAGCAGTTTTACGGCTTTTGGTTTTCTTTTTCGACATAATACTTCTTTTTGCAAATGTACTTCATCCGGCAAAGAAAATCAAAAAAACAATCCAAGCATTTCAAAATCACAAGCTCAAAAAGCGCTTCAAAATACAGCCTTGTTTATTTCTTTCACGCATAGTGGAAATACCAAATAGATTCCTTAAATTTGTAGAAAAAGAGCAGTATGGAATACCACAGTATTATCCAACGTATTCATCAAGAAACCGGACATTTATACAAAAATGGCAAGGTTGCCGATTATATTCCTGCTTTGGCAACTATCGCCCCAACTTATTATGGCATAAGCGTTTCAACAATCGATAAAGCTCAATGTCATATTGGCGATGCCCATATTCCTTTTTCAATACAAAGTATTTCTAAAGTATTTAGTTTTACAATGGCTTATCGGCAGCTTGGTGAAAAGCTGTGGGAGCGTATTGGCAAAGAAGCTTCAGGCAGTGCATTTAACTCGTTGATACAGCTCGAATACGAAGCAGGTATTCCTCGCAATCCGTTTATTAATGCCGGGGCAATTGTGGTCGCTGATATGCTATTAAGTTCGTTGGCAAACCCCTTGGACGAGCTGTTGGCATTTGTACGTAAACTGGCAGCTACGGACGATATTCATTACAATCCGGAAGTGGCTGCTTCCGAACGTGCCTTCGGACATCGAAATATGGCATTGGCTCATTTTATGAAAAGTTTTGGCAATATACACAATGAGGTGGATGACGTGCTCAATATTTATTTTCACCAATGCTCGTTGGAGATGACGACCTCGCAGCTTGCTGCTTCCCTATTATACCTTTCGAATAACGGCATAAATCCGCATAATGGCGAAAAGATTTTAAGTGCCAGCCATGCCAAGCGGCTCAATGCCTTAATGCTTACAACAGGTCTTTATAATGAGTCGAGTGAATTTGCATTTCGTGCAGGTATGCCGGGAAAAAGCGGAGTAGGTGGAGGTATTGTGGCATTAATACCCAATTTACTTAGCATTGCCGTATGGTCGCCTCCGCTGAACAGCATGGGGAACTCGGTTGTTGGCTTTGAAGCGCTCGAACGTTTTACAACATATTTAGGCACTTCACTTTTTTGAAAAACGCGAACAATTCCACATATAATATGCCCGGAAATGCCCCATATTTATCAAATAAATTCCCTAATTTTGTCAAACCATTAAATATTCTGATTATCACTATAATAATCATTAATACAATCTTATAAATAATATGAAAAAGACTGCAATAAATCATTTGCACTACGAAATGGGTGCTAAAATGCTTCCTTTTGCCGGCTATGATATGCCAATTCAATTTGAAGGTGTGAACCTGGAACACGAAACGGTACGTAAAGCAATCGGTATTTTTGATGTTTCGCATATGGGACAAATCTGGGTTGAAGGTCCCGGCGCCATCGAACTGCTACAAAAAGTAACTACCAATGATGTAAATCCACTGCAAATCGGAAAAATTCAATACAGCTGCTTCCCAAACGGGAAAGGCGGTATTATTGACGACTTCCTGGTTTATCGCTTTGAGAATGACCGATTTCTGCTTGTCGTAAATGCCAGCAATATTGAAAAAGACTGGAACTGGTTGGTTCAACATAATGATACCGGCGCCAAGCTAATTAATACTTCAGATGATACTTCAGTATTTGCCGTTCAAGGTCCTTTGGCAATGAAAGTAATGCAAGAGCTCACTGATACACCAATCATGGAGATGGAATATTATACATTTACCGAATTGGAATTTGCAGGAGTGAAAAATGTATTATTCTCAACCACAGGTTATACGGGAGCCGGCGGATGCGAGATTTATTTGGACAATAAAGATGCCGAGATGGTTTACAAAGCCATACTTAAAGCCGGTGAACCTCACGGCATTAAGCCTATCGGACTTGCTGCACGCGATACGCTTCGTCTTGAAATGGGATATTGCCTATATGGAAATGATATAGACGAAACCACTTCACCAATTGAAGCAGGGCTTGGGTGGATTACCAAATTTACCGAAGGCAAAGATTTTATCGACCGTGAACTGAATTTCGACCATAAGACAAATGGCACTACACGCGTTCTCAAGGCATTCCAAATGGATCGCGGGATTCCAAGACAGCATTATGATATTTGTTTGGAAGACGGCACCAAAATCGGTGAAGTTACTTCGGGTACTATGTCGCCCATGCTGAAAAAAGGAATTGGAATGGGCTATATCCAAAAGGAACACAGCAAGTTAGGCACACAGATTTATATCAACATTCGTGAAAGATTAATGCCTGCAACAATAGTTAAGCTTCCTTTTTATAAAGGTTAAAAATTATAAACCATAATAAGTAAACAAGGCTCGTACAATATGCACGAGCCTTGTTTTGTATATAGAAAATCGTAGATTTAATTTGGAAATTAAAACTCTTCTTTAATGATATATGAATCAGCAACTCCCATTTCCTTCAAGAAACCAAGTGTTGCTTTCATCATCGGGCGCGGGCCGCATACGTAAAAGTATTGGTCAGTACGATCTGAGTTTTGTTTTAAAAAGTCCAAGCTGATAAAGCCTTCGCCATAGCCTTCGAGCTGTTCATCAGATAAGATATTTACAAAGTTTGCACCCAGCAAGCTTTGGAGCTCGTCACGATTGATGATATCGGCAAAGGTTTTGTTTGCGAAAATTAATTTATTGTCAGCAAGTTTTCCTTCAGCTTGCAGCTCACGAAATATCGAAATAAAAGGAGTAATTCCTGCGCCACCGGCAATGAATACACCTTTTCCTTTATACGCAATAGTACCCCATGCATCCCCAACAATCAACTCATCATTTGCTTTAAGGTTTAGCAATTCATTGGTCACACCGGCGTGTGAGGGATATGTTTTAATGGTAAATTCCAAAAAATCATCTTTAGGCAAGGAGGTAAAAGTAAATGGTCTGAATTCATTTTTCCATTCCTCTTTATTTATTGCTACCTCAGTAGCTTGCCCGGGTTTAAATTGAAAATCAAGTGGTTTTTCAGTACGAATACGCAATACATCATGCGTTATCTTATCGGATGCCGTAACTTTTAAAATGTGTTTTGCCATTTAAATTAAATTTTGTTTTGTAAAAATGTTTGAATTTTTGTGATAATATCATTCACTTCGAAGCCTCCGATTTGACTTACCATTTCCAAAGTCGCTACTTTTCGCATCGTATTAAAAACAGCAGGATTGTTCAAATTATCGTAAGCAGGTGAAAGTGTAAGCATATAATGCTTTAAGTTGGGGTTTTGTTCAATCAAATCTCCTAATAAAGTATCTTTTGTAATTTGCAGCCTGCTTTTGGCAGCCGATTCGATTTGTGTGGTCTTCACATGTGGATTATCCCAGCTAAGCAGGCGCTGCGAGCCTTTCAGGCTACGAATATGTGCTACTTCCTGCATTGATTCGAGTGTGCCTCTGTAATTTCCATCCTCATCACGGATTGCAGTAAATAAGATATATATGAACTTATCGCCTTTATCAAGCCAAAACTCGGCTTTATCTTGCTCTCCACTCCTAAAGGCATTGATAACGCCTTCAACTTTATCAAGGCTTTCACGTGGATGACAGTTTTCTACTTTACGTCCGATGACACCGGCACTACGCGGAAAAATGCGATGCTTGGTATCTGTGTAAAAACGCACTTCATTATTTTCATCCACATACGACAAATCAATTGGTAAATGCTTATAGATCAGATTGATTTGCTCCAGCGTCATGCGTCCCGTTGCCACATCCAAAATAGCTTCATCCTTGGTGTTATCTTGAATTCCGTGCTTCCGCAATACTGCTTTAAGATCGTTGAGTAAATCAAGCTCTTTATCTGAATGTGTTTGCTTTGCTTCTTCAGCCCCAAGCTTGCTTCCTTTATACACAGGAGGATTTTCAATTAAGCAATATCCAATTTCATCATCGCTGATACGCATCTTCACAAATTCCTCATCGCTAATTAACTTCAAAGAGGTTGGATATAATACCTCACGTTCTTTCTTTAAAATATCACGTACCAAAAAGATTACATTTGGTTGTGCTTCAATAAATGTCAAATCTTTGTCGTTCTGAAGCAGTTCATAAGATGCTTTTATGGCATCACGCACGCGGTCGTCAAAGGTCCACATGATTTTTGAAGGGCGGTCAAAGCCTTTGCGCTCGAGTGCCGAAAACAACTGATGCTGTTTACGACTAAAATGCACATTAATTTGATTGAGCAGAGCATAAATTTCTAGCCATTCATTTTTGATGAATTTGTTTTTCAGCTTATGCTCCATCTTAAGGACAAGGGCAGACAAGGCATTTGCTTCTTCTGCATAAGTACGAATGGGATGGCCTGCAGGCAAATCAAGCTTTTGTTCCACAAGCACATCTTGAAACAGATCAATTACATCGTCCATTCCATCGAGCATGACATCGTCTGTAATGCCTGCATCCAACAAATGCTGTTCGCCAAAAGCAAATTCCTCGGCTGTAATATGCTCAAAACTAGCATTTACAAGCTTACGTGCTTCTTCTTTGCTCAATTCACCATTAAAAAAGCGAAGCTTTATATCAAGTATTGCCTTTACACGAGTTTCATCAAGGCTAAGGTATTTTTTCATTTCCGGATTTGATGTTCCAGAAATAGCATAAGGTTTTGTAGTCATAAAAGTAATTGAGTTTAATTAGTACGTTTTAAAAAAGACAACCCCTTCTCAACATCCTGAGAAAGAGCAAGTAAAGTAGTATTTTCCAACATGTTTTTTAATTCTTTACGGATATGCGCATATTTATGGTGAATCACACAAGGCTGCGTTTCATCACATTCGGAATAACCTAATCCGCAAGCCTCGTAAATATCTTCATCGTCAATGGCATTCACCACATCACTAAGTGTAAGCACTTCAATGCGAGACGGATGCACCGAAAAACCGCCTGTAGGACCTTTTTCCGACATAATGATATCCGCACGAACCAATTGCTGCAAAATCTTTGATGTATAGGCCTCCGGGCTGTCGATAGAAGACGCAATTGATACCAAACTCGATTTCTTTTGCATGCGCGACTGCCCTATCAAATAAGCCACTGCCCTGATTCCGTATTCACAAGCCTTTGAAAACATATTGAATAATTTGATGCAAATCTAATAGTAAATTAGAGTAGTGGACAATCTTATCCATTAATATTTCTTAAAATTACTTTTTGTTACAAAAGAAAATGATTCGGTAAGCAATTTGACAACTCATTTTTCATAAAGGCTGTATCAAAATCAAGTAAATCGGGAGTATCAGTTAGTCGGCAATTGTATTTTTCTTGGTTAGCTGACAAGTTATTCTTAAAATATAAGCTTAATGAAAAAACATATAGGCTATAAAGATTGCGGCAATTACTCCGGCTAAGTCGGCAATCAATCCGGCTGTAATGGCGTAGCGAGTCTTCTTGATACCCACCGAGCCAAAATAAACGGCTACAATATAAAAAGTTGTATCAGCTGCTCCTTGAAATATGCATGACAAGCGTCCGGCGAAAGAGTCGGCACCAAACTGCTTCATGGTATCTACCATCATACCACGGGCACCAGAGCCACTAAGCGGTTTCATAAATGCGGTGGGAAGTGCTTCCACAAAATCAGTATTAAAACCCAAAGCAGCAACCGACATACGTATGCCGTCCGTAAGAAAATCCATTGCGCCGCAAGCTCTAAAAACACCGATACCGACAAGTATAGCCACCAAATAGGGGATAATACGCACGCTGATACCAAAGCCATCTTTGGCTCCTTCGATAAAAGCTTCGTACACATTAATGCGTTTCACAAGCCCAAGCATTATAAATGAAAATATGATGCTGAAAAGTATCAAATTACCTGCCACCGAAGAAATAAGCGCTACTTTTTCTTGTGGTATGGTACTAAAATACCAAATAATCACAGAAATAAATAAGGTAAAACCGCCTAAATAGAACAAAATCACCTTATTAAACAAGTTGATACGCTGAAAAATGGCCACTGCTATGATTCCTGCCAGGGTAGAACAAAAAGTAGCCAATAAGATAGGGATAAACACATCCGAAGGGTCGGCGGCTCCCAGCTGTGCCCGAAATACCATGATACTCACCGGAATAATTGTAAGTCCGGACGCATTTAACACCAAGAACATAATCATGGCATTGGAGGCAGTATCCTTATCTTTATTTAATTCTTGCAGCTGCGTCATGGCTTTTAAGCCCAAAGGAGTTGCGGCATTATCCAAACCCAACATATTGGCTGCCAGATTCATCATAATGGAACCATTGGCAGGGTGTCCTTTTGGAATTTCCGGAAACAGCTTACTGAAAAGAGGGTCAACAGCTCGTGACATCATATTTACAATACCGTCTTTCTCCCCTACTTTCATTAGACCCATCCAAAGCGTCATCACACCGGTTAAACCCAAGGAGATTTCAAATCCGGTTTTAGCCATATCAAAGGTGCTGTTCATCATTACCGAAAATATTTCGGTGTCACCCATGAAAATAAGGCGTATAAGCCCAACGACAAAGGCGATGATGAAAAATGATACCCAAATATAATTTAATACCATAAGCGGACTTGATACAATGGTAGATTGAGTTCAAAAGTACTATTTAATTGGAGTTTTTGAAAATATTTTCATTTTAAAGCCAGATTATTTATTAAAAACCATGCTGCCCAAAAAAGAAACAGGCTGAAGCACATTTGCAACAGCCTGTTTCACAACATCATATCAACAATTTATCAACAGTTGGATTTTTGAATCTGAAGCATTTTTATTGCAATCATTTCAGCTGCTTTCACAAGCGGATAAGCTGCCGGTGAAGCTGTTAAACAAGGATGTGTTCCAATTTGCATACCAAGCAGATTGTTTACGGTCATCCTGTTTTGAATTGCCAATCCAATCACATTCGTCAATTCTCCTGCTTCAAGCCCTCCAATTACTTCACCTCCGATAATTACACCCGAATAGCGTGCAGTAATAAGTTTCACAATTTGTTTATGTGCATCGGGAAGGTTTCCGGGATGGCGGTTTACGCCAACAAACATAGCCGACATAGTTTCAATGCCTTCTTGCTTGGCACGCTGTTCGGTAATTCCTGCGGTACCAAATCCGGTTTGACCTATTGCAGTGGAATAAATTGCAATAGTACCGGAGAATGTTTTAACAACGTGTAAGTTATATAAGTTCATACCTGCAATACGTGCTTCGGCACAAGCGGTGGAAGCTAGCATGGTGGGCACTCTCTTTCTGGTGATAAAGTCACGCTTTTGCGCACAATCACCCACTGCAAACACATCCGGTATACGCGTACGCATATATTCGTCTACGATGATGAAATTATTTTCATCAACCGGAATACCTGATGCTATAGCTAAGTCAGTATTTGGTCTATAACCCATTGAAAGAATCACTGCATCCATTTCCAAAATGGTTCCATCTTCAAGCTGAATTTGTTCAACCTTATCATTACCAAGCACTTTGGTAATACCGACACCGGTCCGTACTTTCACACCACGCTCAGTAAGCATGCTTGTAATCTCATCCGACAATTCAACATCAAAAGCCAGATTTAATATATGTGGCAGCCGCTCAATTAAAGTAACTTCAAAGCCACTTTTGTTTAATTCGTCCGACACTTCCACACCAATAAAACCGGCACCAATTACGGCAACTTTTTTACGCTCTTTAAGTTTTCCGTGCATTAAGTCTAAATAAGTCTTGTCTTTGGGTATTACAAATACACCCTCCAAGTCAGCACCATCGAGCCAAGATGGTTTTATGGGAGTTGAGCCTGTTGCGATTACAAGTTTCTCATATCCAATGGATTCACCACTCTCAAACTTAACTACTTTTTCTTTGTAGTCAATATCAACTGCCTTATCAAAGATGGAGGTTACATTTGCTTTTTCCATCATGGTATCAACAGGCATCACATTTTTATTACTGGTTTCAAGCACCCCAAAAATATAAGGTATACCGCAAGGGACCATTACATCCTTTTGCTTTTTAACCATGGTAAATTCTTTTTCAGGCCAATGGGCTTTTCCTGTTAAGGCTGTTACCATACCTCCGGCACTGCCTCCCAAAATTAAAACATCGGTTTGTTTCATTCTAAAGTGATTTAATTAATGTATTGTATTAAAATTCAATTCCCTCACGGGCTTCAATTCCTTTTTGATAATAGTGTTTAATTTCTCGCATTTCGGTAACCAAATCAGCAACTTCATATAATTCACTTGGGGCATACCTGCCGGTTAAAACGACTTCGATATGTGGAGAAATATCTTGCAGAAAGCGGATTAATGCATCAAGATTGATTAAATTGTAATAAAGTGCTATACATATTTCATCCAATATCAATACATCTACAACTGACTCGCTAACAATTCGTTGCACCTCTTCAAATCCTTTTTGAGCTGATTCAATATCCTCTTGCTCAGGCTCCTTGTATATGAAACAATCTCTGCCATATTGTTGCGTACGTATTCCGGGTATTTGAGCTAATAATTCATTTTCTGAATAAGGCTTCCCTTTTACAAAATAGGCAATAAATACCTTTTTGTCGGCAGCTGCAGCACGAAGCGCCAATCCTATTGCAGCCGTGGTTTTTCCTTTTCCGTTACCCGTATATAAGTGAATCATTTTATAGCTGATTGATGGATGAAATAACTACCAATGAACAAGAAAAACAAACTGCGTTAAACTTGTTCCTTATATTGTTTATATGCTTGCTTAATGCTGATATCATATACACCGCTAATGATTTTCAGCTTCAATTTTTCCAAAGCCTTTTGTGCACTTTCGCCCGGTCCGTTTCCGGTTATCAGCACATCTGCTTTTGTTTCAAAAAGCTTTTGTGCCATGGCGACTCCTGCACCATGGGCAGCATCACGAAGATCACTGTTGTCAATAATTTCGGTATGATCTGTTTCTTCATCATACACCAGCAAATAAGCCGCTCTTCCAAAACGGGGATCAATAATGGCATCCCATTCGGGTGCACTGGCTGTAAAGGCAATTTTCATTTTTATTTTAGTTTAGATTTAATATTTGTCCAGATTTTTTCAAGTTCATGCTTTAGGTTTTCATCTGTCTCAACTACAGATTTCCCTGAAGCAATAGCATTTGGGAAGGCTTTATCAAAAGCTAGTTCACCCAATAAATCAACTTGTTCTGCTTGAGCTACATTTTTTATTTCTTCTACAAGCTCCGGGTTCAAATCAGATTTATTGATGATACATCCTGCTTTTAGCTTAAACTTTGAAAGCAAGCTAATAAGTCGTTTCATATCATGTAAGGCAGCAGGTGATGGCTCGGTCACGATTACCACATAGGAAGCTCCTGCTAGTGAAGAGATTACAGGGCAACCAATTCCGGGCGAGCCGTCCACAATAACAAAAGATTTCTTTTGCTCCTTGGCTAGTTTTTTGGCTCTTTCCTTTACGGCAGCAACCAATTTACCGGAATTATCGGCTGCAGGCAATAGGCGTGCATGCGCCATCGGACTTCCAAGACGTGTGATGGATTCAAACAATAGTCCGGCCTCCGCATCTTGCATTTCAATAGTTTCCGTAGGGCAAACGTGGGCACAATATCCACAGCCTTCACACAGAAAAGGGTCAATCGTATACACATCATTATCTACAAGCACGGCATCAAACTCACAAACTTCATAGCATTTTCCACAAGATGTACACGCTTCCTGATGAATGATAGCTAAATACCCACTATAAAACTGCTCCTGTGAAAGCGGCTCGGGGCTGAATAATAAATGCATATTGGCAGCATCTACATCGCAGTCGGCAATAACCGCATTTTGTTGTTCCAATACACTAAACGCAGCTGCCACCGAAGTTTTTCCGGTGCCTCCTTTACCTGATAATATTACAATTTCACGCATGAGCTTTCATTTTTTCGTTAACAAAGTGTTTCACTGCGTCCAATGCTTGTTTTAAATTTTCATTGGTGTCCCACGAAAGCTTTCCTCGTGCATAGTTAAAAGCAATTTCTTTATCGTATGGTATGGACGCAATAATCGGAATCTCCGATTCCAGGCACCAGTTTCTGAGCTTATCATCCCCTATTCCATCCCGATTAATGACAACACCAATCTCTTTTCCAAGACTTTGCATGGTTTCTACGGCAAGCTTTAAATCATAAAATCCAAAAGCGGTAGGCTCGGTCAGCAGGAGTACAAAATCGGCTGTTTGTACTGCATTTATAACGGGGCATGAAGTACCCGGCGGGCAATCAAAAATTTGAAATTGAGGAGGATTATCAAGTGCATCAATGCTTTTAACGGTTTTAACAATCATTGGAACCGGCATTTCTTCACCTACATTCAGGCGGCTTTCAACAAATTGCAGCTTTTCACTCGTTCCAATATTTGTTATCCCCATCGGACGTGGTTTCATGGGAAGTGCTTCTTCCGGGCATAAGCCGGAACACGCATAACAGCTGTGACACAGTTCTTCGAATACGACAATATAATCAGCTAAACGGGCAATCGCATTGAAATTACATACCTCAGTACAAATTCCGCATAGCGTACAGTTTTCTTCAATCCATTCGGGTATCATTTTAAACTGTTGCAGCTCCTGCTGAGGTTGAATAGGCAAAAATAATGCGTCATTGGGCTCTTCCGTGTCCAAGTCAACTAACAGCACATCCTTTTCGGCTGCAAACATCGCCGCCAGATTGGTGGCGAGCATGGTTTTTCCGGTCCCGCCTTTTCCACTTGCAATGGCTAATCGAAATGCTTTTTTATTCAATTTATTACTCCTTATCTTTCATAATATTATCAAATAGCTTGTTCAGATTTTATGCTGAAATGATGTTTTAATGGTGCGCAACAAAAACATAAATCAATGCAACTCCTGCCAAGACCAATACAAATTGTGTTGCTGATTCTTTCAAACTGGTTTTACGGTGCATTTCGGGAATTAAATCTGCAAGGGCGATATATATAAAACTCGCTGCCGAGAATGCCAAAGCCCATGGTATGAGATTTTGCAATGACTCAAGCATAAAATACGCCAATACACCTGCTATCAATGCAGTCAATCCTGACAGCATATTCATTAGCAAGGCTTTACGGCGTGACAATCCACCTTTAATCAAAATACCGAAATCGCCCAGCTCCTGCGGAATTTCATGCATCATCACCGAAATGGTAACAAAAACTCCAAGTTCCACAGAGTTCAAAAAAGAAGCTGCAATCACAACCCCATCAATGGCATTATGGGCGGCATCGCCAATTAAAATAATGGGTACTGCGGCATTTTTATGGCGCTCACAACCTTCATTGCCACAGCTACGCCATAAAATCAGCTTTTCCAATATAAAAAAGAATAAAATGCCGATGATCACCGCCAGAAACACTTGATCTGACGACTTTAATGCAATTGCTTTTGGTATCATGCCTAAGAAAGCAGCACCCAGTAAGGTGCCACCGGCCAAATACATCAGCCAGCCGGCATAACGGTCCAACTGTTTATCCGGCAATAGCAACATCAATGCAGCTAAGGCAATGCTCCCCACACTTCCTGCCAATAAGGCAACAATCACATAAATCAGTTCCATAGTTTCTTTGAGTGAGCAACAACAAAACTCCCTTTAGGCACTTGCAATAATTCGGCAATTACCTCACATTTGGTCATAAGTAGAAAGAAAATCTTAGGATTCTTTTCAAAATATAAACCTTCCAAGTTTCCCATTCCTTTTGAAATAATCAAATCGGCTTTTTGATATTCCTGCAAAAATTCCGCGCTGCAATCCGATAATATGGTGGAAGGCGCGCTGCTACCATTACTTATCAGCTTACCAAATTGATGCAGTTCAGCTTCCACCGCATCTTCCATGAGCGCATCATTTAAAATCGGAGCTCCCCGCACAGCAATGGTAATATCTTTTAATTCCAATACTTCCATTAGCAAACGATCGAAATAAATCTCACCTGCATTATCGCATAAATACAAGATTTTATCAGCATTTTGTATCGCATGCATCAGTTCATGTGAATGATCGATGGCAAAATCGGTTTTCAATACATTTTCAATTGCCGTATCAACATCAATCGTATGATTTGCAGCACCATAATCAATGGTATTGGCAGCAACTGCCAGACGAAGTGCCGTCATCTCAGGTTTTTTTACGGTTTTAAGTTTCATATTCCACTGCTCATAAAGCCGTTTCCCAATTTGATTGCTTAGTTTCTTTTCTTCGGCAAATAAATCCCCTGCTTCAGTAAGTTTTGAAAATATATCAGCCAATTGTTGCTGTAGCTGCGGGCTGCTCAAGTCCTGATTTGCCAATAATGAATCTACATGCTTTGCAATGGAGTCATTATCTGCTTGAGAAAAGCGATTCAATAGTTTTTCAGCACTGCTTCGAAAGCAAAAATCACATCGTATGTCCCGTATTTTATCAGTTGCCATGGTGATGATGTCCATGACCGTGTCCGTCTCTCGGGTGGTGACACAAATTGACATTCAGCTCAAGTTTATTTTGCAGAAAGTCTGTCACAAGCTCACGAATCGGCATTGATGGCGCACCAATATATACGTTGACACCGTATTGTTCAAAAAGCTGCACGGCACTCGGTCCAATTCCTCCGGCTATTACGTCGGTGGCACCTTGTGCGGCAACCCATTTCGGGAACGAACCGGGCTGATGCTCCGGAGCTTCCAACTCAATTACTTCTTTAATTTGATTGTCTTCAACATTGAAAAAAGCAAAAGTTTCACAATGTCCGAAATGGGATGATAAATTTCCGTTTAAAACCGGCACAGCAATTTTTTTCATGAGTTAAAAATTAGATTATTAATTTGAGTTATTTATAACATATCATCAATTACCAAGCCCTATCCTGATGATAGCGCTTGCGTCTTCCTCTACCCGGACCGGCGCCTCCGCGATGATTTCGAAATCCGCGGCCTCTTCCAAGTCCTTCAAATTGTTGAGTGTTTTCAGGATTGGCACATCTGCCTAATCCTCTTCCTGTTTGTGGACCTCTTCCTTCAGGTCCTGTACGATCTAAACGTGGCATAATTAAGTGTTTTTAGTTTTTATTAAGTGAATTATATCCTCCACCTTCGCACCCGGCTTGTCAAATACAATCAGCTGAAGTGCTTTAGCGGAAATTAAAGGCATTATTTTTGGTCCGAAAGAAGCAGAAACAATGGTTTGAACTCCTTTCTCAACAAGCAATTCAATCAGTTGCCTACCAGACTGTTGCTGTTGAAATGCATAAGGATTTTCAATGAATTGAAGCTGATCCTCCACTGCATCAAATATGACTACAAATGGAGCATGCCCAAATTGCTTTGCAATCGCAGATTGAACAGTATTTCCGGTAGTTACAACAGCATATTTCATATTCATTGTTTTAACGATTTCTACGCCCTCTTCCTCTTTGGCGAATGCGTGAACGACATTTTGGACAATAATTTCCTTGCATGCCGTCAAAAGCCACAGGAGCTATTTCTGTTTCACAAATCCCGCAATATGCAAGCTCCTGCTGATGGGAATTAGTATCAGGATTATAAATAATCGGATTTTCAGCTCCGCACAAGGGGCATGATTCGGGCTCCGCATCACGCAAGGCATGATGAAATTTGCAACTGCAGTGTGAACACGCATACCATTGATGCTCAAAAAATACCATACCTCCCTCCACAACAATTGGGCGCGCCTCAGCAAAAGCTTTGGCAATCTTTCTGCGGACAGAAGCATAAATCCGCGTCAAGGTAGGGCGAGAAACACCCATAAAATGAGCCGCCTCCTGATGGCTGTAATTCAAATAATCGCATAATCGGAATGCTTCATACTCCTCAAAATGCACAACCACCGCCTCCGAAGCAGTATCAATCGCAGGACCGTAAGGCTGAAAGCCTTTCACAGCCGGCATTTGACTCATTTTACGAAAATTCTTTCTCCTTGACATAGTTTTAATTTCTCTGCAAAGATAATGAACATATGTTCATTATAGCAAGAAAAAAGCACTTTATTTTTACATTATTCATCAAAATACGGATTTACATTTCGTCTATCATTGAGCAGATATGCTCCGGAAATGAACGATATTCCTAAAAAATTGCTGTATTTGTAATTTAAGATGATGAAATCAAGCAATAAATCACATTTTTTCGGTTATTTTGTAGGCTCAAAAATTCGTATCATGCAGCAGGAAACTATTTTAATCATCGATTTTGGTGCACCTTATATACAAGCAATTGCAAAGCGCATACGTGCTTTGAACATCTATTGCGAAATACATCCATTTACCAAAATCCCAAAGCTTTCGCCTCAAATCAGCGGTTTTATATTAGCCGGAGACGAGCGCGATATTGAAAATATTGCGGCAAATTTGCCCGATTTGGCTGCCATTCGAAAAAATATACCGGTTTTGGCTTTAGGTTCTGCTGCCAGGCTGCTTGCGCTGCAAGAAGGCGGTAAAATCAACCCAATTCCACAAGAAGAATCCAATATAAATAAGCTGAAAGACATCCAATCGGAGCATCCATTATTTAAGAATATAGTCCCGGAGGTATTTGCTACGGAATTTGAAACAGCTTTCAGCCTTTCAAAAGAAGAGAAATTTGAGTTTTTAGCAACAAACGCGAAGGGTGAAGGCCTTGCATTTCAGCTAAAAGGCGAACAAAGCTTCGGATTGTTTGCGCTTCCAAAACCGAATAATCCGGAAGGAGGACTTCAGCTATTTAGCAATTTCGTATTGAATATTTGCAATTGTCGTCAGCTGTGGACAACCGAAAACTTCATTTCCTCAAGCATTCAATCATTAAAAGAGCAGATTGGTGAGGATCAAGTCGTCTTGGGGCTCAGTGGAGGCGTTGATTCGTCTGTTGCGGCTGTACTTCTGCATCGTGCCATTGGCAAGCAATTACATTGTATTTTTGTAGATAACGGCCTTTTACGCAAAAACGAATTTGAAAAAGTCATTCATTCCTACCTTGATTTTGGATTAAATGTACAAGCCGTTGATGCTTCCAAGCAATTTCTAACAGCATTAAAAGGCATTACCGATCCCGAACAAAAGCGGAAAGCCATTGGTTCAACTTTTATTGAAGTATTTGATCAACAAGCACATCGCATACAAGATGTGAAATGGCTGGGGCAAGGAACCATATATCCTGATGTGATTGAGTCAGCTTCGGTTGACGGCTCAAAAGTAAAAGTCAAATCGCATCATAATGTGGGCGGATTACCTGATTATATGAAACTGAAGATTGTTGAGCCCCTACGTCTTTTATTTAAAGATGAGGTTCGGGTCGTGGGCAGGGCTTTGGGCATACCGGCATTCATCATTGACCGTCATCCATTCCCCGGTCCCGGACTTGGCGTCCGTATCTTGGGAGAAGTGACAGAAGAGCAGGTAAAAATACTGCAAGAAGTGGATGAGGTATTTATAAACGGCCTGCATCGACATAATCTTTATGAAAAAGTTTGGCAAGCAGCAGCCATATTACTCCCAATACAATCCGTGGGCGTAAAAGATGACCAAAGGACCTATGAAAATGTTGTAGCTTTGCGTGCGGTAAATTCAACAGACGGCATGGAAGCCTCATGGTCGAAATTGCCTTACGATTTTTTGGAAATTATTTCCAATGAAATTATTTATAATGTACATGGTGTCAACCGAGTAGTATATGATATTAGCTCAAAGCCACCGGCCACCATCGAGTGGGAATAATTCATTTATGCGTTGTTACATGAAACAGAAATCAGCTTTCACATTTTATAACAGGCTAATAATCATTGCAGTTATCTTCTTTTTAGCGCTTCCCGCTATGGCACAAGTAAGTGTGCGCATTTCCGAGACAAAAGTCAGTCATGAAGGGCAAGAATATTATTTGCATACGGTAGAGCCTCAGCAAACCTTGTATGGTATTTCGCAAGCCTACAACATCTCAATTGAAGCCATCAAGCAGGCAAATCCGGATACTGAAAGTGGCATTCAAGTGCATCAGGTACTTCGCATTCCGACTTCTGCAACTACGCCCGCACCATCGAGCCCGGCTCCGAAGGTGTCTGTCGTTACCACCAAAGCAGATGAAATTGAATACAAATATCATGTCGCCCAAAAGGGAGAAAGTTTTGCAGCTGTAGCAGCAATATTCAAAGTAGATGAACAAGTTGTGCGTGCGGCAAATCCCAGTCGTGGAGAACCGTTCCAAGAAGGGGATTATATTTTGGTTCCGCTTGTACCACAACAAGATGAAGGTATCCAAAGCAAGATAGAGCCTGTTGAGCAGCCAACACAAACTGAAACAGCTCCTAAACTAAAGCTTGAAACAACAGCAAAGCCCGAAACCCCCATAGTAGTAGAAGAGATTAAAGAAACTGAGTCTAAAACGACTAAAACACAAGTAGTTACACAATCAGAAACTGTAGTTGATGCATCATTTACCGCTGATTCTCTAAAATACCATATCATTGAAAAAGGGCAAACAGTTTATTTTTTATCACGTACGTATGGGGTAAGTATTGCCGAAATAAAACGCGTAAACCCCGAACTAACCCAAAGCCTTAGTATTGGTCAGCGCGTGCTGATTCCTTCGAGCAAGCAGCATGAAAAAGGATTTATCCTTCATACAGTTGAAAAGGAACAGCGAAGCAAGAATTTGGCTCAAGATTTTGATATACGCATCGAAGAGCTGCAGCAAGCCAATCCGGCAATGGGTAAATATGTATTCCCAAATCAATTAATTAAAATACCAATTAAAGAAACAGAGGTTCAGAAAAGCAGTGTACAGCTTGTTACTACCGAACCAGAAGAACAGAAAAAAGAAGTAAAAGCAAGTGTCGTATTAGAGGAAACTCCTACAAAAACGGAAAAGCAAGAAACAGAATTTGATTTAGAAGAATCCGAAGAACTTGTGCTGCAATCCGAATGCAATCCGGATGAAAATGCAAGCGAAAAGACCTACAATATCGCTATTATGCTTCCCCTATATCTAGATCAATTTAAAGGAATCAGCGATATTGCCGAGGGCAGAAACAAAGCTTCTACCTATAAAAACCTGTCATTTGTTCCGTTTTACAGAGGATTTATCATGGCAGCCGACTCACTTACAAAGCATCATGGTTTAAAACTCGACATCAGCGTGTATGATATCGATCAAAATAATCAAAAGCTGCAAAATGCCATCAACGACCCCAAGCTTAAAGAAGCCGACCTTATCATCGGGCCATTTTTCAGCCAAGCTTTTGATAAAATGGCATCATTTGCAAAAGAAAACCAGATTCCCATTGTAAATCCCATGTCGCAACGCAGCGAATTTTTATCCGGAAATCCATATGTCATCAAGGTAAAGCCAAGTATGGAGAGTATGTTTGAACAAATTGCACAAACCATTGCATATCAATACCCGGACGCAAAAGTATTTTTGTATCAGGCAAATAATATAAAAGATCAGCGCGAAAATGCCGCCATCGAACAGGCCTTAAACAAGCATATTCCACAGCAAGTCAATTTGTCAAACCATTCGGTGTATAACTATTTTAAGCAGCATTCTGCAGGGCGCTCCAATAAGAGTCGTTCTATTCGCTCCGAAGGCGGATATATCAATATCAACGATTATGAACTCAGCCCATCAGCCTACTCCAGCTTTGATAATACTCTTGTAAAGCTGAGCTTTGACAAGGATGATGTCAAAAGTTTCAGCCGTGCTGCCTCCGCAATACGCGATAATGTAGTTGTAATTTATTCGGAGGACCGCGTTTTTGCCATGGATTTTGTGAATAAGTTAAATCAAATTGCCGATACCATCCCAATAAAACTGGTCACACTACCCGATTGGTCACGATTTGACAATCTATTCATCGAAAACCTGATGCGACTGAATGCACATTATATTGCGCCTTCACATATCGATTATTCAAATTATAAAACTGAATATTTTATCCATAATTACCGCATCAGATACAGTACGGAACCCGATAATTATGCATTTGAAGGCTTCGATATCGGTTGGTACTTTTTATCTGCCTTGCAAAAATTTGGTGACGGCTTCAAAGACTGCCTTCCCTCCTATCCCAAGAAAATGCTTCAAGCTTGTTACCGTTTAAATGTTGACAAAGCAGGAGACGGCATCGAAAATCAACAATGGAGCGTGTATAAACACGATAATTACCGACTCATATCCGTATTTGACGATTAATTTTCAGCCTTCTTCATAATGAAATACCTGAGATTATTTTTCCTTGTTATACTAATAGTTGCATTTGCCGGCTGCGCAAAAAACGAAAAGAAAAGCTATCACGAGAACGGCAAACTATCATCTGTGTTACGTTATGATGATGAAGGCAGGCTGCATGGCCTATGTGAATGGTATTATCCAAACGGAAACAAGCAAATGTTTTCCAATTATGTGCATAACGAACTACATGGCGAACAAATAAGCTTTCATGAAAACGGACAAATGCAAGCCGTATCCTATTACCGATTCAATCTTTTAGATAGCAGTTTTTTGCATTATAGTACACATGGCAAGCTCATTGCAGTAGAAAATTATGAAGAAGACATCATTCATGGTCCCTATCAACGTTTTTTTGAATCGGGACAACTAATGATTGAAGGCAGCTATGAACAAGGTATGATGCATGGCAGCTGGCTTTTTTATGATGCATCGGGAACAGTGGTAGGCACAGCCGAGTTTGATATGGGAAGCGGCTTGCAGAAAGGCTATGCAGCCAATGGCAATTTACTCCGCATCATTCATTACACTGATAACCTCAAGCACGGACCAGAAGAATACTACGACGGAAACGGCAATCACCTCAGAACAGTTTTATATGAGTATGGGGAGATTGTAGAGGAGATACTCGTTACACAGGAATAAAAAAAACGCCCCAAAAAGAGGCGTTTTTAAACTTTTTATGAAAGAATAATTCCTATTCTACCATTAATTTCTTGGTAATCACTTGTCCATCCACGATGATATTTACCATATACAAGCCATTCGTCAGACTGCTTAAATCCAAGCGAACAGTTTGCATACCGGCATCTAATGAATGGGTGGTTTTCAGCAACTCCCTGCCTTGTAAATCAGTGAGTTGTACCAAAGCTTGTGCCGCTGAAGGCATATTTAGCTGCAGTTGTACCATTTCACTCGCCGGATTTGGAAGCAGGGCTACTTCAAGGCTTTCGGCTTGATTTTCCAATCCCACATAACCAAAGTAAAACTCATTTGTTTCGCTGCTTCCAAAGTTTTGTCCGGTAAACATCGGATCGGTTCCACTACCCATTACGGCATAATATCCAACACCGTTTGAACAGCAAAGGCCGTCTCCACCGGCATCATAAATCGTAAAGGTGTAGCAGTCAATATTTGATACCTGCAGCTGCTGACTAATAACCGAACCGGCTGTGGTATATGGTCCACCGGAATCAACAATATTGCCATCGCTATCGCGTACTTCCCAAGTAACTTCTTCCGGATTATTGTCTAACAAAATAAACAACACCGGAGGCTGTGGGTTGTCTTCACTAATTACGAAAGGCATAATAAATGAATTATTCTTGGGATATTCATCTTGTACACCATTTACGGATGAAATTTCTATTTCAAGCTCATTTTCATCTTGCACTTCAAACACAAGCAAATCAGCATCTACGGTAGCGCTTTCGAGGAAGCCTAAGCTACCGCTCCATTCGATGGTCTGCAATACTTCACCATTCACTTTAAAGTTTACTACGGCAGATGTCATTGTCTCACTTCCGTAATTCACTATTTGAGCAGAAGGCTCCATGGTACCGCTGCAGTTCATCTGCATGCCATTGATAATATTTTTCACGGCTCCGTCATTACCAAAGAAAGGCTGAAGCGGCTCTGCCGTACTGTTTGCTGCCTGATGTACCACCTTGGTAGAATTGTTTTGCACAAAACCTACTGCAGCAATCTGATCGATATTATACACATTTTGTAACTCCCATGAAGCTTCAATAATTACATATTCATCAGCTTCAAAAGGATTAAGCGCAGTACCTGACCTTGTAGGCAGTAAGGCTTTCATCACATTGTAAAAGTCCTTTTCGCCATTTGTACCCGGAGCTGTCGTAAAGTGAATTTCCTTTTCAATCACAGCAATATGAGCTACTAAATTTCCGCTCACTGCTTCATTTGCCTTAATCAACATCACAATATGCACACTATCCATATTGTCTGAGATACGATGTTGCATCACTATATCGAAAGGAGATGGAACAGCAGCCCAGCTATCAATTTTGGCTTGATTGACAGTTGAAGGCGAGCCACTTTGTACATTACCACCGATAACAACATGAGGCACAGCATTCACATTATAATAAGTACGGCGTGCATTATTATCTACCGTATTATGAAGATACATCGGGTCATTACCGGGAGAAGGCCAACTCATATGGTATTTAATGGATGTAATTTTATCCGTATTGGCATGTAATAACGCATCAAAAGCCGGATTCAACGCAGCACATGGTCCGCAAGTGGTGCTCGTAAAGCCCTCAGCAAGAACCATTCTGTTGGATTGTGCCGATAAGAAAATCGGTAAAGCCAACAATAAGAAAATTAGGGTAAAATTGTGTTTCATAGCATGAAAATTTAAAGTTTCACTTGACAAATATATTTTTTTCAATGATACACACAGGCATTTCAAGAAAAATTATGTAAAAGCTGTTTTTTTTACATAAATAAAAGTCTCTTCCCGGTGCACTATTATTCAACCTACAAATTTACATAAAAAGAAGATAGCTTGGGAGAATATCTACAATAGAAATAGATTCAATAAGATTATAGGCTTTGTTTATCAAGCAGGTTCAATCAATTTGTAAGGAGGTTTGATGGTACGGCAATAATTTTTCTGTTGTCGCGGAAGTCGAACAACGTCAGTCGTCTCAATTCATAATAGCTACTCCAATAGGTTTTTAACGCATTATAATATCCGATGCGCGCATTATCGTTATCAATCTGCGCATTATTCAGTTCCAGAATATCGTTTACTTTACCAATCATATAGCGTTTTTGGGTCACATCAAAGCGTTTTTGTGCGACTGTATCCGCTTTGGATGCGATATATAACTGATTTTTTTGCATATTAAACTGCATCACTTTCAAGAAGATACTTTGCTCAAAATCAGTTCGTTCTTGCTCGATAGAGGTGCGTACCAGCTCCAGATTCGACTCGGCCATTTTTATCTGTCCTTTTGCTTGTCCCCAATCTAATATTGGCACCGAAATCCCCAATGATATACGTTCCTGATCCAGAGGGTTTTTATACGCATTAGGTATCGTCCCGGCCGTTTGTGTCAATCCAAAAACCGCATTTAAGTTTGCCGAAAAGCGACCGTTTGCCTTTGCCATACTCAACTGACTTTCAGCCTCAAGCATCCGCCTGTCGAAATTCAATCCCGAAGAGGTGTTTGTCAATGCTTCACTCACTGCCTCTTCCACAGATACATCGAAATGTTCAGTTTGCAAGGGCGGAATTAATATGATATGCTGATTTCCGTGCAAACGCAAAAACGACTTTAGTGTAAACTGCATATTTTGATAATTCAAGTCTGCCGTTTCGACTGAAGCCTGCGCCCTCAACAGGTTCAGCTCAAGCTGAAGAAGTTCGTTTTCTGCTATTTTACCAAGGATAAAGCGTCCTTTGGCAATATTATAAAGCGTATCATAATTTGCTTCATTTTTTAATGCAATATCCTTTTCCACTTGTGCAATAAGCAGATTAAAGAAATGATTTATCGCGAAGGAAGCTACTTGTTCGTTGGTTTCTAAATACTGCCGTTGTGCTTCTTGATACCGCATGGGCTCAATTTGTTTATCCCATTTAAAATCATTGTAAGCAAACAATGGCTGTGTAAATCCAATATTTACGGGCACCGACAAATATTGATGGGTCGATGCTTCATCATAAAAGTTATCCAAGCGGCTTAGTCCGGACTCTAAATACACCATCCCTCCTGTTAAGCCAATCCTTTGATTAAGAGATAGATTCGCACTATAACGAGCCAAGGTACGCTCGAGATAGGTTTCCGTTCCATCCGATTGGATGACCGCATCAATAGAGCGTGTAAAGTTTGGAAGCGTGGCATCTAAACGTAGGTTTGGGAGATATCCCGCTTTAAAACTTCGATATTCCCAATAACTTCGGCGAAAACGGTGGCGTGCCATCATCGCATCGGGCGATTTATCCTGAGCTATTGTAATCACCTCAGATAGTGATAAATAAGTAGGTTCAGAAGAAGAAGATTGTCCTGCAAGGTTTAAAGGATGGAAAAAGGTAAATAGCAGCAGAAAAAATCCCAGTCTGCCAATGAAAGATGATACAAAAGAAAAGCTCGTTTTACACATTATTCGCAAAATTAATAAGAAAGGGATAACAAATCCTTTTACTTTGACAAAAGACAATTATTTCATTGCAAACATTCCATCTTCTCCAAAAAACCATACTCCCTGATTTCTAATTTTGTTGGCAAGTAGCTTTTAAACCACTTCAGCCACAACAAATGTACTGCCTCCGACAAACACCACATCTTCGTCTTTGGCATCATTTTTTGCAGCATGCCATGCTGCAGTAACCGAATCATACACTTCACCCTGCAAGCTGAATTGAGCAGCCTTTTCTGCAAGCTCTTCGGCAGGCAAAGCTCGTGGGATATTTGCTTTGCAAAAATAGTATTTTGCATGTTGTGGCAATAATGATAAAATGTCGGAAATATTTTTATCGTTCACCATTCCCAGCACAAAGTGCAGCCTATCATACGGAATCGACTGGAGTTGAGTCAGTATTTTAATAATCCCTTCACGATTATGCCCTGTATCGGCCACCATTAACGGCTTACGACTTAATACCTGCCAGCGTCCCATAAAGCCGGTCGCATGCACTACCGTTTCAAATCCATCGCGAATATGTTGTTCTTCTATCTCAAAAGATTGGCTTAGTATTTCCAAAGCAGCCAAAACCGTTACGATATTCTTCTGCTGGTAAAGACCTAATAAGGGCAATGCCAAATCTTCAAGATAAAGGATATTGTCTTTCCAAATATCGAAATATTGCAGATGACTTACTGATTTATTCAGTTTACGGGCATCATAGAGTGTATCGGCAAATGTAATCAGTGCATGGCGTTCTTCGGCAATTTGTTTAAATACTGCATCAGTTGAAAAACTCGATTCACCAATAACAACAGGAACGGATTCTTTGATAATTCCACCCTTTTCAGCAGCAATTTCCTCAAGGCTATTGCCCAAAAACTGCATATGGTCATAACCAATATTGGTAATTACACTTAGCAAAGGCTGCAGCAGATTCGTGGAGTCAAGCCTTCCGCCCATACCGGTTTCCACGATGGCAATATCCACATGTTCCTTGGCAAAATAATCAAATGCCATGCCTACGGTCATTTCAAAAAACGAAAGTTGCATTTCCTCAAACTTATCCCGATATTTTGCAATAAATTCCATCACTGCTTCTTCCGAAATCATTTTTCCATTGATTCGTATACGTTCTCTGAAATCTTTCAGATGTGGAGAAGTATACAAAGCGGTTTTATAGCCTGCTTCCTGCAGTACGGAAGCCAGGAGGTGTGATACAGAGCCTTTTCCGTTTGTTCCTGCAATATGTACTGCTTTAAAACGATTTTGGGGGTTATCCAATAAATTCAGTAAATCAATGGTTTGTTGCAAATCAGCCTTATAGGCAGCGCCTCCAACACGCTGATACATCGGCAGCTTCCCAAACATCCAATCCAAAGTCTCCTTATACTGCATCCTAAGATTTTGTAAAATTTAGCAACTATTTAATTCCCGATTACGAATGTATAAATGATATTTCCTTTCTGCAGTTCAGCAGCATTTGGATCTTCGGCAAAAAGTGATGTTTTTGCAGCTTGCACGGCAATATTACGCAAGTTTGCATCCAATATTGTAGTGCCTCTCAAATTCACTTCTGCTCGTTGCACCCGTCCTTTTCTATCCACCCAAATATCGACTACGACATTTCCTTGTTCTCTGAACGAGCTTCGTGGCACCACCAAGTTTTTTGACCCTCTCCCTCCCAAATTATACGAAGGACCATTTCCTCTTCCGCCTTGACCATCATAGCGTGTCACTTCACGCAAGCCGTCCGGCTTACCTTGATCGCCCGGCTCTCCAGTAATACCTTCTCCTGGGGATGAGGTAGAAGAGCCTTTATACAAGGCGCGCTGATTCACGGTTTGCCGGGGCTCGGCAGTCGCTGTTGCTTCCCTGTCAGGCAGCTGTGGTCGCCTGTCCATCTCGGCTTCTTGGGATCGTAAGTTTTCCTTCGGCTGCTCGGGCAAGGATGGCGCTTCTTCAATACTTGTTAAAGTTTCCTCCTCATGCTGTTGCGGTGTAGCACTGCTTTGAGCAGGCACGGCAGCTGCAGCCGAAAATGGGTCCGACATAGACTCGTAGCCCATCCCCTGATCGCTATAACCCAGATTCACCTCCACCCCTTCTTCGCCCGGCAAGGGCAAAGGAGTGCGTAATGCCATAAAGAATAAGGCAAGAATCAACAGCAGATGCACCAGTAAGGTGGATACAAAAGCAAGTCTTTTATTTTTATCAAGGCTACTCATCTCGGGTATAACAGCATTTTATTTTTTAGGTGATGTAGCTAATATCATTTTATGTTTTTGTCCGGTTTTATTATTTATCGCATTGATGGCATCAATCAAAGTAACCACATATTGCACCGGAACAGTTTTATCAGAACGCAATACGATAGTTGCTTCTACTTCATCATGCAGCATTTGAAAAAGAGCAGGCTCTAAGTCAAGCTCTTCAACAGGATGCTCCTCAATGAAATACTGATAATGATCGTTAATATATACGGTCAATGTTTGTTTTGCCATTGTCTTGCTTTCGCTTGAAGGCAGCAGCAGCTTAATGGCATTAGGAGCCACAAGTGTTGAAGTAAGCATAAAAAAGATAAGCAGCAAAAACACGATATCCGACATGGATGCCATGCTAAAGTTGACACTCAGTTTATTTCTAGTTTGTATAGCCATTCTTAAATTGTTTTACAATTAGCGTGCCGGTTCGTGCAACACATCCATAAATTCTGTTGCGCGCGCTTCAAGCAGGTAAACCACCTTACTGATGCGGCTCACCAAAATATTATAAAATATATAGGCCAAAATACCTACTATCAAGCCTCCTACCGTGGTAATCATCGCCTGATAAATTCCTGATGACAACAAGGCAATATCGATATTATTTCCTGCCATTGACATATCATAAAAGGCACGAATCATACCCGTTACCGTACCAAGGAATCCCAGCATGGGTGCAGCTCCGGCAATGGTAGCCAAGCCCGCAACGCCTGTCTCCAGCTTACTAACCTCCAGCTTCCCCACATTTTCAATTGCCACATTAATATCATTCAAGGGCTTGCCAAGGCGCGACAGTCCTTTTTCAATCATGCGGGCAATGGGCGTATCAGCACTGCGTGAAAGTGCCAAGGCAGCATCCAGCTTGCCGTCATGGATAAACTCACGAATGTTATTCATGAAGTTTTTATCATTTACCGATGCTTTTGAAATAGCAAGGTAACGCTCAACAAATACATATACGGCAATAAGCGAAAAAATTCCAAGGACCAACATAATCCAGCCGCCCTTCACTGCCAAGTCAAGAATGGACAATGAAATTTCACCCTGCTGTTGCATTTCTAGCACAGTTTCTCCCAATTCATTGGGTACACTTTGTAATTGAAGTAAGATACTATTGAACATCATTGAATTATTAATACGGGTATAAAACTAAAAAATCTCCTATTTAGTATGTTTTGACGGCTTAACATTGAAAATATCGCCTGTCGAACTGTCTTCATATGCTCCGGTAACACTTGCCAAGCAGTTAATTTCATCTTTTAGGCGCAACACACCTAAAAATGCAAATACTATTGCCTCTTTATAATCCACAAGCTGCTTGTCAGGTACAAATATATCATTCGGCATCTTTTCCCTAAGCTTTTGAATCAAAAATGCGTTGTGGGCTCCTCCTCCTGTTACCAAAATCGAACCCAGAGAATTAGAATCCACCGCATTATGAATCTGCTCGGCAATATGTATACAAAAAGTATGCAAACAATTTTCAGGCTGTGCCAAAAACGGCTTTAAAAGCGGAAAAACTTCCTCCTCCACCCATTCTCTTCCCAAGGATTTGGGATAGGGCTGCTGATAATAATCTAAAGCCTTAAGGCTCGACAATAATTCTGGAATCAGTTTACCGGAAGCAGCAATAGCTCCTCCATTATCATAGGGCATGCCTAATAATCCTGAAAGATAATTTAACACTTGATTTGCCGGACAAATATCAAATGCAATTCGCTTCTCGCCTTCGCGAAAAGAAATATTGGCAATACCGCCTATATTCAAACAAAACGGAAATTTCGAAAACAGCAATTCATCTCCAATCGGAACCAAAGGTGCACCTTGCCCGCCTTTTTTCACATCCTCTTGTCGAAAGTTACAAATTGTGGTTAGCCCGCTTTTTTTGGCAATGGCTGCCCCATTCCCTATTTGAAGGGTAATTCCCCGCTCCGGCTGATGAAACACGGTATGCCCGTGCGAAGCAATTAAGTCAAGCTCAAAGTCCAGGCTGTCAATAAATTGCTTTGCTTGACTGCCAAGGTAATTGCCATACTCCAAGTCCAAGTGTTCAAGACTCTCAGCTGACTGCTGCCAAGCGTTTGAAAGCTTGTGTTGCCATAAGCTATCATAAGGCAGCGTGGCTGCTGCCAAAAGCTCATAATTCCAGCCTTTATCATTTTTCCAAAAGCGACAACAAGCCATGTCAAGGCCATCTAATGAAGTGCCCGACATCATGCCCACCACAATAAAGCTTTTCTGTTCCATGCTAATTCTTCTACAAATAAGGCAATACTTTTTCCAAACGTATCCCTCTCGAGCCCTTGATTAATATATCATATGCTTTTGGTTGCTTTTCTTCAAAATAGCTGCACAGCTGCTCCACTTTTTCAAAATGAAGCCAGTCGTCACCGGCATACACCCGCTCAAAGTGGGGCCCTACCAAAATCACTTCGGGCATTTCCAAATCGCTAAGCAGCTTTAGTATTTCCGCATGCTCCGCATCACTTTCTTGCCCCAGCTCGAGCATATCGCCCAAGATAAGCATTGCTTTGTTGTGCCGTATAGCATCAAAATTCTTAATTGCCAGCTCCATGCTTACCGGATTGGCATTATATGCATCCATTATCACGCGATTCTTGCTTGTTTCCACAAGTTGTGAACGATTATTTGAAGGTATATACGAAGATATGGCATGATTTATCTTTTCGGCAGGCACATTAAAATGGCAACCAACAACAATTGCAGCAAGTATATTTTCTGCGTTATAATTCCCGATGAGCTGGCTTTCTACCGTCATTTGATTGATGCCATGCTCCCAATCAATGTGTACAAAAGGATCTGCTTCAATCAGTTGACCATACACATCTGCCTGCATTGAACTGCCATACGTAAAACGTTTAATGTTTTTCGAAAGCCTGTCCAGCAGTTGATTATCAGTATTTACAAACAGCATTCCTGCATGATCATCTATATACGCATAAAGCTCACTTTTAGCATTTATCACACCCTGAAAGCTGCCAAATCCTTCTAAATGTGCTTTCCCAATATTGGTAATGATTCCATAATCAGGTTCTGCAATCCTGCAAAGCCGCATGATTTCGCCCATATGATTGGCTCCCATCTCGATGACGGCAATATCGGTATCTTCTTTAATACGCAACAAGCTTAAAGGAACTCCCAAATGATTATTCAGGTTGCCCTCCGTAAAAACAACATTAAAACTGCTTGCCAACACCCTTGCCATCAACTCTTTGGTGGTTGTTTTCCCGTTTGTACCGGTAATCCCGATTAGTTTTGCCTTCATTTTTCGGCGGTGATACTGCCCAAGCTCTTGCAGCATGCGCTGGCTATCTTCCACCTGCAATATACGCGGGTCATCCGGCAGCTGTACATCATCTGCCACAGCATATGCGGCACCTTGCTCAAGTGCTTGCAGCACCAACTTATTGGCATCAAAATTTGGACCTTTCAATGCAAAAAATAGTGCGCCTTCTTTAAGGGTCCGGGTATCGGTTGATACCTCCGGATGCTTTTGAAAATAGCTATAAACAGATTCGACCGTGTGCTTCATAAATAAAAACCCCATCATATTGTTATGACGGGGTTCAAAATTATGGATTTTTTATTTATCTTTTTTTACCGGAATACGAACTTCCTACTTTATTCATTGCGCAGCGGAAGCCGATTGTGCTGGATGCCTCGTCTTCATTGAGGTATCTGCGTGTTCCGGGGCTCAAATAATATGCTCTGTCGTTCCACGACCCACCTTTATATACTCTTGCTTTGTCAGAAATCAAGGTGGTATTTCCGTAATCATACATTTTATTTGTTGAGCTAGGATCTTCTTCCAAATCAACCCAGTCTGACTGTATGGTGGAAGCGTAGTCGCCGTCGCGATAGTTTATGGCATAGCCACGTCTATAGTTTTTACGGTTTGCTGCATCTTCCGGAGATATTTCTACATATTCGAGTCGTCCGAGTGAATCTTTTTGTGCCATACTGCCGTCTAGGTCACGCTTTTTGTTCATAAAGATATTCCCTCTGAACGGGTTGTAGTCGGACACATCTTCTGATGATAAGGGGCGATACACATCTAGCACCCATTCTGAAACATTGCCTGCCATATTATAAAGACCATAGTCATTTGGCCAGTATGAGGCAACCGGAGCGGGGATTGCGGCACCGTCGTTCAGGCTTCCGGCAACACCCATATAGTCACCTGAGCCACGTTTGAAGTTTGCCACAAAGCTACCCATATATCTTCTATGGTCGGTACGCAGTCCGTCACCATTCCAAGGATATACTCTACGCTCGGCAATACGTTCGTTCTTGGTATTTCCTACCAATCCCAAGGCTGCATATTCCCATTCTGCTTCAGTGGGCAAGCGATATTTGGGCAGCAATATACCATCTTCGAAGCGTACGGTACGTATGCCGCTGCCACTAGGATCAAGGTCTGCTTTTCCTTTACGCACCAGCCCTTCATATTGACCGGCAAGATAGGCTTCCGTATTGAAGTTATTTTCGTTGCTTTGATCGGGGTCAAAGTCCAGAATTCCTGCTTTGATAAGCAATAACTCATTCACCCTGTCGGTACGCCAGTTGGCATACTCATTGGCTTGCACCCATGACACACCCACCACCGGATAATCGTGATAGGATGGATGACGGAAGTACAGCTCCACCAAGGGCTCGTTATATGACAAGCGATCGCGCCATACCAAGGTATCCGGCAATGCTTTGTATACCACTTGTGGATAATCTTCGCCATATACACGTGACAGCCAATACACATACTCCAAATAATCGAGGTTACTGACTTCTGTTTCGTCCATATAGAATGAGGAAACAGTGACCCTGCGGGGCATATTATTCCATTCATACAGTACGTCCTCGTTGGTGGCTCCCATCAAAAAGGTACCCCCTTCAATGGCTACCAATCCGGGACCAACCTTTTGTTCACGGCTTTTAACCACCTCAAAACCACCATATTTGGAATCATTATACTTCCAGCCTGTAGTGCGGGAAGCTTTCTGTTTGGAAGCTATAAAGGGAACAGCTGCCAACAGAAGTAAAAGAAGATAAGCTCTGTTTTTCATTTTAAAATGATGTCTGCTTTGATTCATTGTGTTCTATAACTAAAAAGGGAGTGATTTTATTGTATGCTTATAGCGTCTATTGTAATAATTCATACAAAAATCCCAACCAAATGAAATTTCATGTGCTTGTCCGCTGCCTTTTCCCACCGCTCCCAAGCTATAGTCGAAGCTATATCCGATGCGGATACCATCCCACTGCAAACCAAGCAGGAATCCGACTCCTGTGGCTTGTTCGATGGCATGGCGAAATCGAATTCCGCCAAGGAGGGATGACAAACGGGCATATACACCTATATCTATTAGATTTAAATTATTTTGGTGCAAAAATAATAAACTTGGCATTAGCATCAAATCTCCATCACGCTCATCGCCAAAATTTCCTGCCGAAGCATTAAAATTCATGCCGCCATGAACGACATATTTAACAGCTAAGCGCTCTTCATTAGCTGAATAAGAGCGGATTACAGGTTGTGAAAGATGATCTGCGGCAAAGCCAAAGAAAAAACGATCGGCGAATTCAAAATTAATTCCCACTCCAAAATCAGCTGCCAAAAAGCTGTTGCTTCCGGGTGGTGGTTCATTTCCTACCAATAAATTCCCCGTAAAAGGGTCAATCATATCCGGAAAAACCAATTTACCCCAATC
>CAZQBU010000016.1:0-58466 GCA_964592175.1 uncultured Lentimicrobiaceae bacterium | reverse complement strand
AATGATATATCAGTATATTTATCCGCATTTATTTTTATTTTATGAATTATTCAGGATAAATGTACTGTATAATATTCAAGCTATTTATAGTTCTTGTTTGTTTTTATACTATGCAGTCAATACATTTGCATCAATTGGTATAGAAAGGAGTCGAGTTAAGAATTATAATAAATTCAGTTTACCTTATCTTGAATTAGATGTTCAAAATGAAATTGAACAGATTGAAAAAATAAAGATTGAATTATACAAAATAAAGCAGAACGATATATTAAATGATACCGAACTGGAAAATTTAAAACAAAAAATTGATGAAAACCTTCTTAATATTAACAATAAAGTATTAAAAAAATTAGATTTATCTGATTGTGATAATGCGCTGATAGATTATGCCATACACGTAAATAAAACAATGATTGTTGGAGATGAAAACGAAAGAAAAAAGTTATTTAAACCCATTAAGAAAGAAGAGCAATTATTAAAAGATTACGCTCAACTATTTCTAAACCGCTTCCAATCCAATTTGAGTAACAAAGACAGAAGGTTTATCGTAGAGATTTGGCATACCAATCAAATAATCGGAATGTTTTTCAAAGTCATTCCTGTTAGTGAATACACAGAAGATATTAAATTTGAAAATAAACAAAGTGATTTTGACATAATAAAGTTCATTACACGATTTGGGTCTGAAAAAATAACTGAACAATTATTTATCCAAAAAGATGTGCGAGGATTTGAAGAAGATTATTTCTATATTTTCAAGCCTAATGAAAAGCGATTATGGCACAAAGCCATAGGCTATTTAGATGTAAATGAATTTGCTGATGCCATTCTTAAAGCAGGAAGGGAGGGTAAATGATTTTTACAAAACTAAATGCTTCTGGCTATGAGCATAGCTCTACATTTTATCATAATGAGTTTGAAGCTATATTTTCAAAAATTATAACTTGTTATGATTTTGTGATAAAAGAAAATGTCCCTCTTACTAATGATGAAAATGATATTAGAGACGTATTACTGCTTAACTATCTTAAAGATAATTCAATTAGAGAAAAGCTTAATTTAACAGACTATTTGTTTGACAGAGAAGTTCCAGAAGATGGAAGTAGAGGAAGAGCTGATATAAAAATTCAAACTCAAAACACTTTTACGGAAACAAGTGCATATTATATAATAGAATGTAAAAGGCTTGATTCTAATAACCTAGGCGGAGTCACTAGTTTAAATGCAGAATATATAAAAAATGGTGTTTGTCGTTTTGTAACAGAATATTATTCTTCCTATTACAGTGTAAATGGAATGATTGGTTTTGTGGTTGAAAGCCTAGATATTGATGAGAATATCAAAAACATAAACAATTTATTGAGTAGGAATCTAACCAATGATAGAGGAGAGCAAGTAAATGCTAACGTTATAGAGGAGATTAGGCAAGTAGAACTGAAAGAAAACTTCAATTACAGCTATATTTCTAAACATAATACTGCATCAAATAAGGAGCTAACTTTATATCATCTAATGTTAGATTTTTCAAATAATATAGAAGAACAATGAAACTATCTTTTGAACCAAATTTAGAGTATCAATTACAAGCTATAAAATCTATTACAGACTTGTTTGAGGGGCAGCCATTAGAAAATAGCCTGATTCAAACCAAAATTTCTGAATTAGACACTTACAATCATATATACAGTTATGGTAATCAATTGGTTGTTTCGAAAAGTCAAATCTTGGAAAATCTTCAAAAGGTGCAAGCCGAAAATGAGATAGAACTTACCAAAGAGCTGAATGGCATGCACTTTTCTGTTGAAATGGAAACCGGAACAGGTAAAACATACGTATATCTTCGCACTATTTATGAATTAAATCAATTATATGGTTTCAAAAAGTTTGTGATTGTTGTGCCCTCCATAGCTATTCGCGAAGGAGTATTGAAAAATTTAGAGATAACACACGAGCATTTTCAAACTCTCTATGACAATACACCCATGCACTTTCATGTGTACGACAGTACCAAAGTATCTTCACTAAGAGGTTTTTCTACCACAAATAACATTGAAGTTTTGGTTATCAATATTGACTCTTTTGCCAAAGATGAAAATATCATCAACAAGCCCAATGATAGGCTAAATGGGCAAAAGCCTGTGGAGTTTATTCAGGCAACAAATCCAATTGTAATTGTGGATGAACCGCAAAATATGGAAACCGAAATTCGTAAAAAAGCCATTGAAAACCTCAACCCACTATGTACATTGCGCTACTCTGCTACTCACAGAAACCTATACAACTTAACCTATAGCTTGAATCCTGTAAAAGCCTACGATTTAGGCTTGGTTAAGCAAATAGAAGTGGATTCAATAATTGAAGAAAACGCATACAATGATGCTTTCTTGCAATTAGACTCCATACAAGCAACAAAAACTCGTGTTATAGCAAAGCTTACCATAAATGTAAATGAAAAGAATGGAGTTAAGAAAAAATCCATTTCAGTCAGAGTTGGTGATGATTTGTATGACAAATCCAATCAAAGAGAAATCTATTCAGATGGTTATATAATTGAGGAGATTGATGCTGCTAATCAGTGTATCTCTATATCTAATGGAAATGTGCTGTACAAAGGCGATAGTCAGGGTGGATTAGCAGATGAGGTGATGAAATTCCAAATTAGAAAAACCGTTGAAGAACATCTAAAGAAGGAAAAACGTTTGAATAAACTTGGTATTAAGGTTTTGTCCCTCTTTTTTATTGATAAAGTGGCAAATTATAGAGCTTATGACGCAGAAGGAAACCCCAATAAAGGGAAATTTGCTTTGTGGTTCGAAGAAATCTATAAGGAATATATGACAAGACCTGCTTATGTAGAGTTGAATAAATTTCCCGTAGAAGATTTACATAATGGATATTTTGCAAGTGATAGAAAAGGCAAGTGGAAAGATACTTTAGATACGGAAAGCTCTAGAAATAGCAATGATGCATCACAGGCTTATGAGTTGATAATGAAGGATAAGGAAGAACTTTTGAAAATAGACAATCCACTGCGTTTTATATTTTCGCACTCAGCACTTCGCGAAGGTTGGGACAACCCCAATGTATTTCAGATATGCACATTAAACGAAACAAAATCCGACATAAAAAAGCGTCAGGAAATTGGCAGGGGGTTAAGATTAGCAGTTAATCAGACAGGAAAAAGAACTTATGACCAAAATATTAATCGCTTGACAGTTATTGCTAATGAGGCTTATGATGATTTTGCAAAAGCACTGCAAAATGAAATTGAAGAGGATTGTGGAGTAGTATTTTCTGGTAGAATCAAGAACAAAAGGACGCGTACAGCTATCAAATATCGTAAAGGTTTTGAAGCAGATCCGAAATTTTTGGAAATTTGGGAAAAGCTTAATAAGAAAACCACCTACAGAGTAAACTATAAAACCGATGAGCTAATTGTCTTAGCTGCAAAAGCTATCAAAAATTTAGCTGAAATAAAGGCACCTTCAATTCGTTCCACAAAAGTTGGTATTAATATGAGCGAAGAAGGCATAGATACTCAATATTGGGGTGAAAGAGTGGAAAATTACGGGGATTTTTTATGGAAAATCCCCGATATATTGGGCTATATACAAGGCAAAACTGAACTGACTCGTTCAACTATTGGAGAAATATTGGATAAATCAGACAGAATAGGTGATGCCTTAATTAATCCTCAACTGTTTTTAGATGCAGCTTCACAAGCCATTTTGCGCACTTTGGACGATTTGATGATTGATGGAATAAAGTATCAAAAAACCGGCAATTCGGAATATGAAATGGCTTTGTTTGAAGCACAAGAGTTAGAAGTATATCTCAATAATTTTTCCTTTAGAGTTTCCGACCCTTCAAAAACCATTTATGAGGAATTTGTACCATTAGATTCGGGCGTAGAAAGTCAATTCGCTGCAGATTGTGAAACAAGTGAGCAAATCAAATTTTACTTCAAACTGCCAAATTGGTTTAAAATACCCACACCGATTGGCAACTATAATCCAGACTGGGCTTTAGTGTTTGAAGATGATAAGAAAATTTATTTTGTTGCAGAAACTAAAGACACTGGCACACAAGGTGTTGATATTTCTAAACTTAGAGAGGTGGAACAGTTGAAAATAAAGTGTGCTAAAGCTCATTTTGATGAATTTGAAGACTTGCAATATAAGGTGGTAAACACAGTAAGGCAATTGCTTTAGTTAGCAGTCCTTATAAGAAAACCCATGGGATTTTACAGATCTTCAACTTCACATCATGAAACCATTTTCAGACCGATTATTGAAAATATCAAGGTGCTGATAAAAAACATCCGCCAAAGGTCGGTGGGTTCATTCAAAAAGAAAATCCCAAATAACACAGTCCCTACTGCACCAATGCCGGTCCATACGGCGTAGGCAGTCCCTATGGGCAAGCTTTCCGTGGCTTTGTACAGCAATACCATACTGATTGTCAAAGAAACTAAAAAGCCTATAAACCACCACATCGATTCAGCGCCTTTTGTTTGATGGGCTTTGCCCAAACAAGCTGCAAAACCGGTTTCAAAAAGTCCTGCAATAATCAGTATAAGCCAGTTCATATAATGTTTTTTTAATAAAATGATGGCAAAAGTACTCAATACTTGAATATCTGTGGTGAAGCAGCATCTCAACTTGACGGGCATCTAATTTGGAAAGAAATCAAATAGGGCTGTTACAAGCTAATAATCAGTTTATTATGCTTAAAATAATTGAGCTTATACATAAGTAAATCTTTTTACCGGCTAAAAAGTAGATGTTTAAATTTAAAAAATCTGTAATATTGCAGTAAGAGGACTCTAAAACCAAAATATTATGATAGAGCAAATCATTTTTGCGCTGGTTTTACTTATTACCCTTTTAGTTTTTGGGTATACCATGCGCCGTATTTTTTATAATTTTAAATTTACCAAAAAGCAACCTTTAACCAATATCCCTGAACGTATTAGGGTAACGCTTAAAGTGGCTTTTGCCCAGTCGAAGATTTTCCGCTTCCCCATTAGCGGTATCCTGCATGCGCTTGTCTTTTGGGGCTTTGTGGTCATACTTTTTGGCAGCATCGAGATGGTCATTGACGGTTTATTTGGTACTGAGCGTGTGTTGGCGGTATTAGGACCGCTTTACAGTTTCCTTATCGGTATAGGCGACCTATTTGGTGCCATCGTGCTCATTGCCATTGTTGTATTCCTTATTCGTCGGGTATTTATGCATGTGCAACGCTTTTATGGCACGGAGATGAAGCCGGTATCTAAGGCAGACGCCAATCTTGCCTTAAGCATGATATTGCTTTTAATGCTAAGCCTCATCGGGATGAATGTATACTATGTGGCGGGGGTACAACTAAGCGGTGGTGTGCTGAAAGGGGTATATCCCGTGAGTGCGTGGTTGGCAAATATGATAGGAAGTACCAATCCCGGAACAATTGCATTTTGGCACGACTTTTATTGGTGGGCACATATTGTATTGATATTTATTTTTGCCAATATATTGCCTTATTCCAAGCATTTCCACGTCTTTATGTCGATACCGAATGTGTTTGTAAGTCGTATCAGCCCTTTGGGGTATGTAGAGAATATGGAAAGCATCACCAATGAAGTGAAGCTGATGCTTGACCCACAAGCTGCTTTCGAGCCTTCTGATGCCGTGCCTGAAAAGTTTGGTGTTTCCGATGCGGATGATACCAGCTGGGTGAATTATATGAATGCCTTAGCTTGTACAGAATGTGGTCGTTGCACCTCTGTTTGCCCTGCAAATATTACCGGCAAACTGCTTTCCCCACGTAAGATTATGATGGACCTTCGTGCCCGAATGAAGGAAAAAGGTCCCGGGCTGCACAAAGAAGGAGCCGCATTTACAGATGGAAAAGCCTTGTTAGGTGATTATATAACCGAAGAAGAGCTTTGGGCATGTACCATGTGTAATGCATGTGCGCAAGAGTGCCCAGTGAATATCCATCAGCCATCATTGATTTTGGATATGCGTCGCTATTTGGTACTTGAAAAATCAGCTGCACCGGCAGGATTGAATACGGTATTTTCAAATATTGAAAACAATGGCGCACCTTGGCAGTTTTCACCACAAGACCGCCTCAACTGGGCCGAAAATCTTTATATCAACAGATAACAACCCAAAAAACAAATTAGCATGAGTGAAAAAATAAAAATTGAAGTTCCGATAATTGCCGAATTGTTTGCGCAAGGCAAGCAGCCCGAATGGCTTTTTTGGGTGGGCTCGGCAGGTGCTTTTGACGATAGATATAAAAGGGTGACACGTGCCTTTGTGCAGCTGCTTACCTATTTTAAGGTTGATTATGCCGTCCTTGGAACGGAAGAATCCGATAGCGGTGATGTTGCACGCAGAGCAGGTAATGAAATGCTATTTCAAATGCAGGCATTGACCAATATTCAGATTTTTGATATGTACGGTGTCAAAAAGATTGTTACTTGTGATCCACATGATTACAACACATTTAAAAACGAATACCCCGACCTGGGCGGACACTATGAAGTGTGGAATCATACGCGCTTTTTACAAAAACTGATGGATGAGCAACAAATTGAGCTGAAATCGGATTTATTTAAAGACAATACCATTGTGTTTCATGATCCTTGCTATTTAGGTCGTGCCAATAATGACTATGAATCCTCACGGAATTTATTAAATCGCATCACTTCTCAAAAAGTTGAAATGCCGCGTAACAAAAGCCGTGCATTATGTTGTGGTGCAGGTGGCGGACAAATGTTTAAAGAAGCAGAAAAAGGAGATAAAGAAGTATTTATTGAACGTACCGAAGAAGCAATAGCCACCGGAGCCGATATCATTGCTACGGCATGTCCATTCTGTATGGTAATGCTTACAGATGGAATCAAATATACAAATCAGGAAGAGCGGATGCGTAATTTCGATATTGCCGAACTGCTCAGTATGAGCCTTGATTTATAAGATAACTTTAAGCAAGACTGCTTGATAGTTATGAAAAGGCTAAATGATAGCCTTCTAAGTTTGTGGAACTTATGATTGTGAGTATTATTTGAATTCACAATAACAATGCTTGTGACTAAAAGTTGATGAATCAGTTTATTCAAAATTGCAAACCTGCCGTGCCCAAGCGACTGCTCTTTTTTATTGGCGCTTTTGTGTGGGCCTATGCAGCATTTCGGGTATGGAAGCTGGCGATTAACTTTTTGGCCGGAGTCCAATGGTCGCTTTGGCTGCTGATTATATGGGGAGTTGTCGGTACAGCCCTCTTTTTTCGATTTGTGTTTTATAAAGTCAGCAAAAGATATATACAGCGAATTATTGATTTTCCGAATGATAAACCTTGTCTTTTTGCTTTTTTTGGTTGGAAAAGCTATCTGCTCATCCTCCTTATGATAAGCATGGGGGTACTCTTGTTAAAGTTTGAATTTCTCCCATATCATCTTCAAGGGCTTTTTTATATTTTGTTGGGTTCATCGCTCTTTATCTCAGCTTTGATGTTTTTTATAGCCGGTATTAAATTCGGCTTGAAGTGAGTGAAATGCACGACAAATCTTATTTTTGCAGTTTTAATACCCAAATATAATGTTGAATAATCTACGACTATCTTTTTTAGCTTTATTTGTTTTTGCCTGGTTTTCAGTCTTTTCCCAAACAAAGCATGTGAAAATTATTGAAACTTCTGATGTGCATGGTGCTATTTTTCCGTATAATTTTATTAAAGAACGACCGCTGAATGCTTCTTTGGTGCATGTAACAACCTATATCAAAGAACAGCGGGCTGACACCAATCAGATTGTGTTTTTAGTAGATAATGGGGATATACTACAAGGCACACCCGTGGTATATTATTTCAATTTTGAGAAAACTGATGAGCCGCATTTATATGCCGAGGTCATGAATTTTATGCAATATGATGTGGCAACAGTTGGTAATCATGATGTGGAAACCGGTCATCCCGTATACGATAAATTCAGGGAAACCATTAACTTCCCTTGGTTGGCGGCAAATGCAATTCAAACTGCAGATGACAAACCCTATTTCGCACCTTATCATGTGTTGGAAAGGGGAGGTGTAAAAATAGCTATTCTCGGACTTGTAACGCCCTCTATCCCAAACTGGTTGCCCGAAAAGCTTTATGAGGGAATGCATTTTGAAGATATGATAGAAACAGCTAAAAAATGGGTGCCGTATATTATGGAAAACGAGCAACCCGATTTAATGATAGGGCTATTTCATGCTGGTGTGGATTATACTTATGGTGGTGGCAGCAAAGAAGGCTATAAAAACGAAAATGCTTCTCGTTTGGTTGCGGAACAAGTCCCCGGATTTGATATAGTTTTTGTGGGGCATGACCATAGCGGCTGGAACTTTGAAACTAAAAACATAAACAAGCAAGATGTATTGATTTTAGGAACTACTTCGGGCGCTAGAAATGTGGCGGTAGCCGATATCAATCTGGAATCGAGCGATGGTGGAAAAAGCTATTCTAAAACTGCTGTGGCAGGTAGCTTGATAAGCATGGCAGATTATAGCCCTGATGCTGAATTTATGGCAAAATTCGGACAAAAACAGGAGGAAGTAAAAGCATATGTAGGTCGTACTATCGGAGAATTTACGGAAACACTTTATTCTCGTGAAGCGCTTTTTGGACCGGCAAAATTTGTGGATTTAATACACAATATACAGCTCGAACTTACGGATGCGGATATTTCATTTACCGCTCCGCTTTCTTTTAATGCAACAATTGAAAAAGGAAGTATACAAGTGAAGGATATGTTTGATTTGTACAGCTTTGAAAACTTATTGTATACCATTGAGTTAAGCGGGCAGGAAATTCAAGATTATCTGGAATATTCCTATGCGGCATGGTTTAATCAAATGCATAAAAAGTCGGATCATTTGCTGCGGTTTAATACCGATGAAAGTGGAAAAATTATATTTAGTGAACGTACCCAATCGCCCGAATTGACAGCGCGATACTATAATTATGAATCGGCTGCCGGTATTATTTATACGGTAGATGTTCGAAAACCCATTGGAAGCAGAGTAAAAATAAAGCGATTTGTCAATGGAAAACCGTTTGAGCTCGAACAAAAATATAAGGTGGCAGTCAATTCATATCGTGCCAATGGAGGAGGTGGTCATTTAACACGGGGTGCAGGCATCCCACAAGCTGAGCTCAGCAAAAGAATCCTCAGTTCCACAGAAAAAGACCTGCGTTTTTATCTGATGAAATGGATTGAAGAACAACAGCTTGTTGCTCCTAAATTATTGAATAACTGGAAGATAAAGCCTAAAAAGTATTGGAAGAAAGGCAAAAAACAAGATTATCAATTGTTATTTCACAGATAAATCACCTCAGTTTCTTTTCCGGGATTAAAGTATTATATAGATTTCTTCTGTCCTTTCCTTAAGTCGCTATATTGCAGACAAAAAGTTTGAAATATAGCAACCAAATGCTGAATTTAGTATACCACAAACTTGTTTTTCGTATTTGAATGCATCTTTTAATGTAACTTTCGGGCATAAATTATATCCAAGCAAAATCTTAAACAAATGAAAAAACTATTCAGCCTCTTGCTTTTGTTGTTATTTGCTGGACACATCAGTATGGCACAACAAAAAATCAGTTGTGATCAATGGAGAATATCAAGTCCGCAAAAAGTATATTTACCTGCCTTTAACGATATTCAAACAGTTGATGGTAAAGACTTTGACCAAGCTTCTTTGTTGGAGTCGGTGCAAGTGCGCTACCATGATGTATTTGATTGGAAAGAGCTGCAACTTGACCAAGACAGCCTGCTTCACGATATAAAAGAAGAAAACAGTTTGGTACAACTTGCCGGATTCTTTTCGATAGACCGTTGGGAAAAATTGAGTCTTTCCATTTCATCCAACACTATTTTTGATGTTTCTCTGAATGGCAAAAAGGTAAAAACACAAAGCCGGGTTTCTCAAAAAGCCGTGCTTACTGATTTAACTGTTGATAATGGCGACAATTTTCTGCTAATCAGGATATTGGCTGTTAATGATTCCGCTTATTTCAAAGCGGAGCTTAGCACTGCTGACAAAGAATCCGAAGCAATCATCAGCTGGCATAACAATTCGCAGCGAAAGCTGTCGATACATGATGTGCTGGAAGGTGAATCCGTTAGCTCAGCAAGCTTATCGCCTTCAGGTAAATATTTATTGCTGAATATGTCCGAGGTGCTGGCAGAAAGCGGTACTACACAGCGTTATTCGCGTATTTATGATATGGAAAAGAAAGCCACTATCATGATGCTTCGCAATTCAGCTTTGTATGCTTCTTGGCTTCCAAACTCCGATAAGCTGTTTTATAAACAGCAAAAAGGCGAATTGGCTGATATTTTTGTGTTTGATGTACAAAAAGGGGAGGAATTTCTCGTGGCAGAAGCACTAAATAATCCGGGTAGAATTGTATGGGCAGAAGATGAAAGTTTTTTTGTGTTTTCAAAAACGCTGAAAGCAGATAAAACAGGAGATTTGAAACGGGTGTTTACAAATGATGACAGAATACCCAATACTCGAAATCGCACGCATTTATATGCTTATAATTTAAAAACCAAGCATGTGCAACAGCTCACAGCCGGAAACCTTTCGGCATCCTTGCATGCCATTAAACCCGACGGCAGCAAGATATTGTTTTCAATCTCAAAAACTGATTATACGGGCATCCCTTTTTCAACACAAGATTTGTTTGAAATGGATTTGGCAAGCATGCAGCTTGACACCATTTGGCAGGATAAACGTTATGGCGCCTATTGTCAATATTCGGTTGATGGAAACAAGCTGTTGGTATCAGGTAGCCCCGAAAGCTTTGGCGATTTGGGAGTTAATGTGAGCGAAGGGAGAATCCCGAATGTAAGCGATAGGCAGCTGTATTTATTTGATTTAAAAGATAAAACGGTAGAAGCATTGACGCGTGACTTCGACCCGGCGATACGAAACGCATATTGGGCAAAAGATGGCTTGGTGTATATGACAGTTGTTGAAAAGGATTATGTCAATCTGTATAAATTAGACTTAAAAAAACGAAATTTCACCAAGATAGAAGTGCCCGAAGAAGTCATTAGTTCAATTGATTATGCTTCTTCAAAAGCTTTGGCTGTATTTAACGGTAGCGGCATTGACAGCCCGCATAAGCTGTATGCATTGGACTTAAAAACGGGTAAATCCAATTTATTGTTATATCCAAAGGAGCAACAATTGAAAGCTGTTCAATTTGGAGCTACTGAAGATTGGAACTTTGAAAACGAATCGGGCACTACAATTTATGGCAGGGTGTATTATCCATTGGATTATAATCCCGCAAAGAAATATCCGGTAATTGTTAACTTCTACGGGGGCACAACACCTACCGACCGTACTTTTGGAGGGCGTTATCCAAAAAATATTTGGGCAGCCAACGGATATATTGTATACGTGATGCAGCCAAGTGGAGCAACCGGATTTGGACAAGATTTTTCTGCTTTGCATGTCAATGGCTGGGGTGCCGAAGCCATTGATGATATCATCGATGGGACAAAACAATTTTTGGCTGCACATCCTTCCGCGGATGCTGAAAATGTAGGTTGTATCGGTGCTTCTTACGGAGGTTATACAACCATGATGCTGCAAACCCGGACCGATATATTCAAAACCGCAATTTCGCATGCCGGAATCAGTGATATCACAAGCTATTGGGGTGAAGGTTATTGGGGATACTCCTACAGTGCCGGAGCTACAAAGGGGAGTTATCCGTGGAATAGAAAAGATATTTATGTAGAAAACAGTCCGCTTTTTAATGCAGATAAATTTCAAAACTCCATACTATTGTTGCATGGAACGGTGGATACCAATGTACCTGTCGGAGAAAGCCTACAGTTTTATGCGGCTTTGAAAATATTGGGTAAAGATGTAGAAATGGTATTAGTTAGCGGTGAAGACCATCATATTTTGGATTACAAAAAGCGTATCGAATGGCATAATACCATTATGGCATGGTTTGAAAAGGAACTAAAAAATCAGCCCGGAAAATGGAATATGATGTATCCGGATAAAAAGCTTTAGAGCTTATGGCGCTTGACGTTCGTGTTCGGGCTCTTCGGGTATTAGTTCGTCATAGCGCCCTTCTTTTATTAGTTGTTCGTTATAAACCCTTCTGTTACGCTGCAGGCGCCTCTGCAGGCGTGCAGCATCATTGAATATATCGTACAATGCTTGAATAGGACCTTTTATAGTCATTGGAGCGGGGTCCATATATAAAAGGATATCTTTTAAATCATCTTGAATATTATCAAGCTTCACAGGTTTTAACGGTTGCATATTGACAAACAACTGCTTAAATGTAGGCCAGTCATAAAATGAACGCACTACTACTTCATCCATCCATATGGTATCTTTTCGAAGTAATATTTTCCAAGTTTTCCCATCAGCAGTCATCGTACTGTCAAATGCCATAATGGATCGTTGAAAGCCGATGGCAGAAAACATAATCGTATCAATGGTACGGGCGGGAAGTTTAAATTTGCCTTCCTCATCACTAATGGTGCCCCGTCGGTTCAAACGACTGATGATATGTACGTTCTTAATGGGTAACAAGCTGTCTGCCGTATATATTTCGCCTTCAACCCACATACGGTCTTGAGCCAATACACTTAGTGTGCATAGACTAAAAAAGAAACCAAATAGGATAAAGCGGAAATATTTCATACAGTTTACAAAATTATAAAATATGTCGAATGCAATTTATCATGATGAACTATCTGAGGCAGTACTAATTTTTTTGCTTGGATAATTGGATGTCGGGTAATACAATATGTAATGAAAGATGTGTATTTATAAAGCTTATATACTGAGTATCAGTGCGTAACCCACCGGAGCCATAAAACTGAAACTGTGCTTTCGAATACAAGAAATCGGCTTCCAATGCCAAATAATAACAGCCACCTAACTTTTGGATGATAGAAAGCCCTCCACCGTATGCAAATGTTCGCGAAAGGGAGCTCGTTATTTCATAATAGGGCGGTCCGTGTAAATAATAAATCGGTTTATACAGCTGATAGGGGCTGTAACTGTTGAAGATGCCCCCCATCAAGCGCATATCCAAGCTTGTGTTTTTCAACAGCTTCATGCGATATACGGGGCCTGCAGTAAAATGTATGATACGATAAGGTTCAGAGCGTATGTACATATCAGTCAGAAATGGATCACTTTGTACCAATGCATAGCCTAATTGGCTCACATCCAACGGATGTAATTCTAATCCACCTTGTATATGCAAGCCTATTTTATTGTTTATCAGACTGTTTGTTGCCAAAGACCCACTAAATCCACTCGATGTGAAACCACCTTCGGATAAATTCGTTGATGCATATTTCAAAATAGGCTGTGATAGTCCTGCCCGAAGATGGACATCACTTTGTAAAGATTGAGCTTGTAATTGATTGAAAACGAACAAAAAACTTAATACAAAAACAAAGCGCGAGAAAACCGATGACTTTTTGAAGTAGCTATTAAAAACCATATTGCAGCAGTAGGTTCCAAAATAAGATGTAAACCTAATTGATTAATTCAGATGAATAAAAATTTTAACAAAATTTATCGTCATTTTTATTTAAAAGTGCAATTTATTTACTTGAAATTTATGCGTTTATCATAGCTTACTTAATTTTCAACCTTAGTGGTTTTAGTATGTGCAAAAAACATAAAGGCATGATAATTGTTTTAATAATGAAGCCAAAAGAATGAAAAATCTTCATTCTGCGGTGAAAATTAAATTTGTTTTTAATAAGATAAATCACTTACTTTTGTGTTTTAAATCAATATCTTTATAGATAAATAATAATATCAACTTCAAATTATGCTTAGCAGAAGGTCAGAATACTGTTTAAACTGTGCAACTTGTAACGAACGTTCGCCCTTGTTTAATATGCTTAGCAATGATGAGTTGGAAATGATAAATGACGGCAGGTTTGAGGTGCAATTTAATGCCGGAGAAAACATTATAAAACAAGGCACGGCAGCCTCACATATGATAATGCTCATCAATGGGATGGCAAAATTGTATTTGGAAGGGATTGACAAAAAGAATCTTATTCTTGATATACTAATCCCGTTTAAGTTTTTTGGTGGTCCGGGTGTTTTTACCGATATGCGTTATCAGTATAGTGTAGCAGCAATTGGAGATAGTGTTGCCTGTTTTATTCCAACTGAGAATGTGCGGAAAGTCATTCGTTCCAATCCGGATTTTTCGGAAGCAGTATTACGTTATTGTAACAATAACAGCACGGTTAACTTTGATCGTTTAATTAGTTTAACCCAGAAGCAGATGCATGGGCGCATGGCCGACACTTTGATTTACCTCAGTGAGACTGTGTTTAAAGATTTGGCTTTCACGCTTAATATTACACGTCATGAGATGGGGGAAATGTCGAATATGACCAAAGAAAGCACCACGCGTATTTTAAAGGAGTTTGAATCGGAAGATATAATTTCGATTGATGGTAAAGCAATTGAAATATTGAATTTGGATAAGCTGAAAGAAATTGCCATCAGGGGCTGATACATTTAAATTCCCATTACTAAAACAAGCTCTTCCAGTAGTTTAGCTTGGTTATCTGCGCGATTAAGGTTGTGCTCCGGATACGCGATTTTATAATAAACATCATTTTGTAAAAAATCGGTCAAAAAGCGTAAAGCTTGCATATATACCAATATATGTCCTGCAAATCGGATATATTTCCTTTCGGCATCATTTAAAAATTCATTCACTTCAGCTAAATAAGTGTTGAATAAGATATCTAAATACTCTTTTCGAACTTTTACTTTTGTTAAATCAATTTCATTTTCGTCTGCCGTACAGCTCATGCTTCGGATTAAGTCTCCTAAATCAGAGAAAATATATGCAGGCATCAATGTATCATAGTCAATAATTGCCTTGAATTCCAGGCTGTTACAGTCAAATAAGATATTGCCCATTTTTGCATCCATATGGAGTATGCGCAAAGGCATATTTTGCACGGCTTCTTTGTATATTTCCGTGATTTGACGGTAATTCGTTAGCTTTCTGATTAAGTTGCCTGCTTGTTTCTTTCGCTTGATTCCGGCAGCTTCCACAGCCAAATCAAATTGGTTTTGGCGCAGCTCCAAGTTATGAAAATCCGGGATGATATGGTGAAATGTATCGCTGTTTGCAGTTGTCATCACCGCGGCAAATTTACCGAATGCGGCAGCTGCTTGACGCAGCATATCGGGACCGGAAGGAGTTGTAAAGCTACAGCTGTTTGGGATAAAATCTTGAAGGCGCCAATAACTACCCAAGCTATCTTCTACATATGGTCTGCCTTCATTTGTTTCTTTAAACGCAACAAATGGATATTCCGCTGCATGCTGTCGGATATGTGCCATGGCAAGCTTCCAGTTTTCGGCAATTTTGTGTGGATATTTAAATACCTGGGTATTTATCCGTTGTAATATGTAAACAGCTTGTCCTGAGCGTTTTACGGCATAAGTGTTTTGGATGATTCCTTCGCCATAAGCTATTATTTCATCTTCTGCTAGTAAACCAAACCCTTGTAATACTTCTAAAGGTATTTTTGTTTCTTCCCGCTGCTTTGATTCCATTAATATAACTCGTTATTGGCAAATAAGTCGGGCATGGTCTTCCATTTTCCGTTTGTGAAGTCGGGGAAGTCCACAGCGGTAAATCCATTTGCTATCGACATTTCTGAAAGCGGGGTTATAACACTCCAAGCCGCCGAATCATACACATTAATAGGCACTTGTTCTCCACGTTTTATGGCTTGCACAAAACCGTTGATAACAAAAAAGTCCATTCCGCCATGACCGGCGCCTAGGGCATCTTTACTGTATTTTTGCCAAAGTGGGTGGTCAAATTTCTCAAACCACGAATCAGTTAATTCCCAACGATGCGGCTCCGACATTCCTTCGATATGGATTGAACGGTTGATATCCATCCACAAGCCTTTTACGCCTTGAACCCTGAAACCGAGTGAGTAAGGGCGCGGCAGATTGGTGTCATGCTGTAATAAAATGCTTTCTCCGTTTTCGGTACTTATCATGGTGGTTACTATATCTCCCAATTTAAAATCAATGGCTGCATTGGGGTGGTCTATGCCTCCGTGTTGTACAATATAATCATGTAAACCCCTTGCTTTTGTTGCCATGGAAACAAGTCGTGTGAAACGGTTGCCGGAATGGATTCTCAGCATTTTGGATAAGGGTCCTACACCATGTGTGGGATATAAATCCCCATTTCGAGTGATGGAATGTTGGGTGCGCCACTGCGCTTCAGAAAATCCTTTTTCTCCAAACTCCACACCACCACCATAGGCTTGTTTGCCGTCATTGAATTTTACTTCGCGCAAATCATGCTGATAGCCTCCTTGCAAATGGATTAATTCTCCAAAAATATTTTGACGAACCAATTGCAATACAGCCATTATATCACGGCGATAACACACATTTTCCAACATCATATACTGCATGCCCGTTTCTTCTGATTTACGGACAATATCCCAATGCTCTTCAATGGTAGTTCCCATAATCACCTCACAACCAACGTGTTTTCCTGCGTCCATTGCTTCCATAGCCATAGGATAATGCCATTCCCAAGGTGTGGAAATAACTACTGCATCTATATCTTTTCGGGCTAGTAAATCGCGATAAGAATATTCATTTTTGCTGTATATCACTGGATGTGGCTTGTTTGCTTTATCATAAAGACGTAGGGCTCGATCAATCATTACTTGTTGGATGTCGCAAATGGCAACCACATCAGTATCATCGCGTTGAAGGCTAAGTCGTAGCAATTCCTGTCCTCTTAAGCCGGTTCCAATAAAGCCCATTCGAAGCTTACTATTGGAGTTTCCAAAGACAAGTCCTGAAGGTAAAATGGTGAAAGCTGCTCCGGTGAACGTACTTAATTTGAGAAATTCGGATCTTTTCATGGGTAACTGCTTTTGGGTTATGAAAGTTCAAAAATAATGAAACTTTGTGGAAAAATCCGGTTCGGCAGAAAATACTTTAATCCATGTGAAAACCATGCTTCGAGGAGACTTGTGTGCCCTACAAACAATTATATTCGGATAATGAAAATTTGTTTTTTAATTTGCTGAATTGTGCGAAAGCTCATTTGTTTATTTACTTTTGTGAACGAATGATTCAAAAAAGCAAACTCATGAGTGGAATTTTTATTAAAAACTGGTATATATATTTATTTAATGGCATCATTGCTGTTCTTTATGGCTTGTTGGCATTGTTTGTTCCGTTTGAAACTTTACAGACACTGAGTTGGTATGCCGGATTTGTCATCCTTTTGAGTGGAGTATTAATGGTATTGGTTACGGTGAATCGGATTCGAAAAAAACAGGATTATTTCTGGATATTATTACAATCCGTGCTATATATTGCTGCGGGCACTTTAATCCTATTATATACTCAGGAAGCTATTCGGTTTTTTGTTATAAGCATGGGGGTGCTGGCACTGATTGTGGGCGTGTTGCAACTGATTGTACTGATTAATATCAATCCAGTTTTTAGGTTTAAAAACTTCATGCTTTTCAATGCCTTAATCACCATGGCTTTTGGAGTGCTGATGTTGTATAATCCTTTTCGGGTTGCTGTGTTTCTAGTAACTTTGAGTGGTGTACTAGCCTTGTTCTACGGTATCGTACTTATCTGGTTCAGCATAAATCTGTATCGCTTGACGAAGCAACTGGTAAATTGATTATTCTCGCGACTTGCTTTGTCCGTCTAAATCGCTTTCAAATTTAATGTCTTTCACATTAATTTGAAGATTGGTTTTTCCCATCCATTGGTTTTCCTCCAGATGGTAAACGGCACTAAATTCTTCACCCTTACTCATTTTATTGTAGTGGTGTCCTTGCTGAAATGCAATTCCCGATATAGGTTCGCTTCGTGAAGTCATTTGTACAACTTCAAGTTTCAAATGGTTCTTTTTTACAATGCGTGAGCGTCCGGTATCTATCATTCGGTCGGTTTGAAAGATAGGGGATAGGTTGCCCGGTCCAAATGGCGCAAATTGTTTGAGAATACGCATAAACTTTGGTTTGATATCTTCAAATTTCAGATATGCATCTATCTCAATTTCAGGAACCATCATTTCTTTTGTGATATGCTGGTTTACGTAATCATTAAACTTATTCCTGAAAGCCTCCAGGTTTTCGGGCTTCATGGATAATCCTGCTGCGTACTTATGACCGCCGAAATGCTCTAAAAGATCTGAACAATGATCAATGGCATCATAAACATCAAAATGCTTGATGGAGCGTGCCGATCCTGTGATGTAATTATTTGATCGGGTGAGGATGATTGTGGGGCGATAATAATGATCTGTTAATCGTGATGCCACAATTCCTATTACGCCTTTATGCCAATCTTGATTATACAGCACTGTACTTTTTGCTTCTTTTAGCTTGGGATCGGCTTCAATTAATGCAAGTGCTTCTTCTGTTATTTGGTTATCGAGATTTCGTCTTTCGGTATTTAAATCGTTTATGGTGAGTGCCAATTTATCGGAATGACTTAGTCTGTCGGCTAAAAGCAGGCGTACCGAATCGCATGCGCTTTCGAGCCGTCCGGCAGCATTAATTCGTGGTCCGATAAGAAATACCAAGTCGCTTATATTCAGCTCTCGGTTAAATGCCAGATTACTTTCTTCGGATGGTTCATCGCGTCGCAGTACTTGCGAAAAGCTAAGTACAGATTCAATTCCTGCTCTAGGCCTGGTATTGAGCAGCTTAAGTCCGTAATATGCTAATACCCGATTTTCTCCTGTGATGGGGACTATATCTGCTGCTATGCTAATAGCTACAAAATCAAGGTATTGAATTAAGCTTTTAAATGATTCGTTTTGATGTTTGGCAAGTGCTGAAATAAGTTTAAATCCCACACCGCATCCACTCAGCTCTTTAAAAGGGTAGTCGCAATCGGCACGCTTGGGGTCAAGTACCGCAACTGCATTTGGCAGCTCATCGCCCGGGCGGTGGTGATCGCAAATGATGAAATCTACGTTCTTTTCATTGGCATATTCAATCTTTTCCACGGCTTTAATGCCGCAATCGAGAGCAATGACCAGTTGGAAATTATTGGCGGCTGCATAGTCAATTCCCTTATATGAAATACCGTATCCCTCATCATATCTGTCAGGTATATAAAATTCGATACGTTTTTTGAAATACTTTTTTAAGTAGGAATAAACCAAGGCAACCGAAGTGGTTCCGTCCACATCGTAATCGCCATAAATTAAAATTTTCTGGCTTTCTTTGATTGCAAGAAGGACGCGCGCAACGGCAGCATCCATATCCTTCATCAGAAATGGATCGTGGAGTTGGGTGTAATCAGGTCGGAAAAACTGTTTTGCCTCGTCATAGGTGGAAATATTCCGTTGAGTAAGCAAATTGGCAATAGTTTTACTAACCGATAATTCATCCATAAGTTTCTTTATCGTCTCACTATCACCCTGTTGCTTCAAAATCCACCTGCTTTCCATCTTTCTCCTGTTTAATTTGTAAAGATAATAAGATTCGGCAGACAAAAAAAATGAATTTTAATTCTAAATTAAAAATATATCTAAAACGTTGAAACTCATTTAATTAAGCCAAATCTGCTTTAAAAGATAACAAAAATTATTGTATATTTTATTATCCTATTGAATATCAGTAATTTTATTCTGAAAACCCTTGCTTTGGATAGAAAACCTCTTCAAATAGCCATAAATAAAACACTTTTTAAGCCAAGTTTTAGCCTTTGCCTGCTTAATTCATGAATTTAATTTTGAGAAATTTTAAGGCGTGAGCTGTGAAGCTGTAGCCAACTACTGCGAACAACTCATAACGTAAAAATTGCCAAAATTAAATCAAAATTCATTTTGTAATCAACACGTTTTTAAATTACTACTAAAAACTCCAAACGCAATGATCAAGAGCTTATTACGATAAAGTTAGATTGTTAAGCTTATGAATTGGTGAATTATGCAGGTTATAAAGGATATGATGAGTACACCCATGGGTTTCTCAACTTTGGAGCTGTTGGCAACTGGCATTTTCTTCCATTAATAATTGACAAAGAGAAGCTTCGTTTTGAAACCTACCTTTCCGGAAAGCTTGGCTTGGTGAAATATTTTCAAACAAACGCAAATCAAACAGTTTGGCCCAGGTATTATTTTGGAATAGGTGCAGCCTATTACTTCACTCGACATGTGGGTGCATATTTTGAATACGGATATGATTTGCCATTTATTGATCCCATGAAACTTGGATATTATAAAGAAATGAACATAGGCGTTTCAGTAAAACTTTAGTTTACACCAATCTCTTCAAACACAGCAATTTAATCTTGTCTATTTTTTGATTGATTGCTTTGGATAAACCTCATGCAAAAAACTAAAAACTTGATCGCATCGCTTCTACCGGGTCGAGGCGTGATGCCGACCAAGCCGGGATGAAACCCGAAACCAAGCCTATTAATGCCGAAACACTCAAGCCAAGTAAGATGTTTTTAGCGGAAAGTACCAATGCAAACTCACTTAAGTTTGTGATGGCGAGGCTTAAAAGCCATACAATCAATAAACCTACAATACCACCAATAATAGATAAAAAGACTGCCTCAAATAAAAACTGCAACAGTATAAAGTAGTTTTTTGCACCCAATGATTTTTGAATTCCTATTTGAGACGTGCGTTCTTTTACCGATACAAACATAATATTGGCAATGCCAAAACCTCCAACCAACAGTGAAAAGCCTCCAATTATCCATCCAACTATTGCGATAATACCAAACAACTGATCGAAGGATTTATTGATGATATCCATTTCATTAATTGAGAAATTATCTTCTTCCATTGGTTTGAGTTTCCGCAACGAACGCATAATACCCGTGAGTTCATCTTTTAACTCTTCATTGCTGATATGGTCTTTGGCTTTTACTGCAATAGTGGTGCCTCTTTCACGTATGTCCATTACATTTCGGACAAAATTTAGTGGAATAATTGCAGAATTATCGTTTGTATTCCCAAACATATTGCCCCCTTGTTTTTTAATAAGACCAATTACTTCCAACCGTCTGCCGAATACTTTTACTGTTTTTCCTATTGGATTTTCTCCTTGAAACAATTCCGCTGCCACATCTGCTCCAATAATAATCACATTTCGACCGACCTGCGACTCGAGGGCAGTAAAATAACGTCCTTCATCCAAATCAAAAGGCATCACTTCAGGATGTGCATGCGATACGGCTTGTATCGAGACCCTTGGCAAGCTGGCCGAGCCATAGGACATGCTTCGGTTTGTTTGTACAAACAAGGTCATTGCCTCCGCAGTATGGCTGCGTTTTTCTAAATCCATCATTTCTTGCAGGCTGGCTTCGGGGCGCTGCCAATATTTCCACCACGGATAATCGCCCCCTGTGCTCCAAGGCCATTTTTGAATGTATATGACATTGTCACCCAATGAGCTGATGTTATCACGTATCGCTCCTTCCATGCTATCAAATAACGAAAACAATGCAATAATTGAGAAAATACCAATCGTAATTCCAAGCAATGACAGGATGGTACGCACTTTATTTACCATCAGTGCCACCATGGCAAAAAGAAAGCTTTCTGATATGAGACGAAACAGAATGAGCATAAAAAATCCTCAAATATTCTGTAAAAGTAATCATTCATTAAATATGCTTGCAATTTAGTGAATAAAACCATGTTTTTTTTGTAATCTTGCAAAATTGTAACCATTACAAAACAATGCCTTGAAAAAGATTGAAACTGCTTTAATTTCTGTTTATTACAAAGATGGTTTGGAGCCTGTCGCCAAGCTGTTGCACCAGCATGGTGTTCGTTTATTTTCTACCGGCGGAACCTATGATTTTTTGCGAGGATTAGGTTTACCGGCTGAAAAGGTTGAAGATCTTACCGGATATCCGTCTATCTTAGGCGGCAGAGTAAAAACATTGCATCCAAAAGTGTTTGGAGGTATCTTGGGTCGCCTTTCCGAAGAAAGTGACCGCAAGGAGATGGAAAAATACGAAATACCTGCCTTCGATTTGGTTATTGTCGATTTATATCCTTTTGAAGAAACGGTTTCCAAAACACAAAATGCGGATGAAATTATCGAAAAAATAGATATTGGAGGTATTTCACTGATTCGTGCTGCTGCAAAAAACTTTCATGAAGTGCTGATTGTAGCCTCGGCAAGATATTATGATGAATTATTCGCATTGCTCGAAAGCCAAGCGTGTGCCACGGATTTGGCAACACGTAAAAAGTTTACAGCATATGCGTTTGCGGAAAGCTCATATTATGATTCCGCTATTTATCAGTGGTTTTCTGACGACAAGCCGGAGGAACTTCGTGTGAGTTATCGTAATCAACAGCTTTTGCGTTACGGAGAAAATCCCCATCAGCAGGCTGTGTTTTTCGGAAAAGCCGACGAATGGTTTGAACAGCTGAACGGGAAAGCGCTTTCCTACAACAATATGTTGGATTTGGATGCCGGTTTAAAGCTGATTAGTGAGTTTGAGCAAACGGCTTTTGCCATTCTCAAGCACAACAATGCTTGCGGTGTGGCTATTCGTGAAAGTCTTGACCAAGCATATGAAGCCGCATTTAATGCCGATCCGGTTTCGGCTTTTGGCGGGGTATTGGTTGCAAACAGAACAATAGATCTGCCTACCGCAGAAAAAATGAATTCCTTGTTTTTCGAGATATTGGCTGCACCTGACTATGAGCCGGAAGCTCTGGAGCTGCTTATAAGCAAAAAAAATCGAATCATATTGAAGTTGAAGCCTTTTGCATTGCCGGCAAAACAATATCGTAGCATATTGAATGGCATATTGGAGCAAGAATCTGACTTAAAAACAGAAACTGATGCTGATTTGACTTTTGTGACGCAGCGCCAAGCCGATGAAAAAGAAATTCAAGATTTATTATTTGCACTGAAAGTAGTAAAGCATACCCGCTCCAATGCGATTGTGCTTGCGAAAGACCAACAGCTTGTAGGAAGCGGCATGGGACAAACCTCAAGGGTTGACTCCCTGAAACAGGCTATCGCCAAAGCAAAAGAATTTGGCTTTGACCTGAATGGTGCCGTCATGGCATCGGATGCCTTCTTCCCTTTTTCCGATTCAATAGAATTGGCACATAAAGAAGGAGTTCAGGCAATTATACAACCCGGTGGATCTATTCGAGACCAAGAGTCAATAGATTATTGCGATGCAAATAATCTGGCTATGGTATTTACCGGAATAAGACATTTTAAACATTAACGAACTTATCTTTTTTATAAAGTTATGGGACTTTTATCTTTCCTAAATAAAGAAATTGCCATCGACCTTGGCACAGCCAATACCATTATTTTGTACAACGACAAGGTAGTGGTAGACGAGCCTTCAATTGTTGCTGTTGAACGTAATACCGGACGTATTATCGCGGTTGGAAAAAAAGCGATGATGATGCACGGTAAGACGCATGAAAATATAAAAACCATACGCCCCTTGCGTGATGGTGTTATAGCCGACTTTCAGGCAGCCGAATTTATGCTGCGTGAAATGATTAAGATGATTGGAATAAAAAGCAGGCTGTTCCCGCCGGCTTTAAAAATGGTTATTTGTATTCCTTCAGGTATTACCGAAGTAGAGGAGCGTGCCGTAAAAGATTCGGCAGAGCAGGCCGGAGCAAAAGAGGTGCGTCTGATTCATGAACCAATGGCTGCTGCAATTGGTATCGGAATTGATGTATTGGAACCAAATGGAAATATGATTATCGATATTGGAGGTGGAACAAGTGAAATTGCGGTCATTGCGCTTGGCGGAATCGTGAATAACACATCCATACGCATTGCGGGCCATGACTTTAATACCGATATTATTGATTTTATGCGTAAACAGCACAATATCAATATTGGAGAGCGCACGGCAGAACGTATTAAAATGGAAATTGGTGCGGCAATACCGCAACTGGATAATCCGCCGGATGAATTTCCGGTTCATGGACGCGATATGTTAACGGGAATTCCAAAGGAAATCAAAGTAAACTATACCGAAATTGCAAATTGTCTGGATAAAAGTATTTCAAAGATTGAAACGGCAGTTTTAAATGCGTTGGAACTTACACCTCCCGAGCTGTCTGCCGATATTTTCCGTACCGGTATTTATTTGGCGGGTGGAGGCTCACTCCTCAGAGGATTGGATAAGCGAATTCACCAAAAAACCAAACTGCCCGTACACGTTGCAGAAGACCCGCTGAGAGCAGTGGCGAGAGGAACAGGTATTGCATTGAAAAACTTTGATAAATTCCCCTTCCTGATTAAGTAATTGAAGGAAATATGCCCCTGTTATGAATAATTTGCTACGATTTCTTCAGAAGCATCATTTTATATTGTTGTTTATTCTGTTGGAAGCGATATCTATTGTATTACTTAGCAGAAGTCATACCTACCATCGGGCGGTATTGTCAAATTATTCAAACAGTGTGACAGGTAGAATTTATTCGGTTAACGCCAATTTTCAATCTTATTTTGGTCTACGTAAGCAAAACCAATTGTTACAGGAGCAAAATGCCCAACTGCAGCGCCAGCTGAGCTATTATGCGCAAGAAATTGTCCCCGTATATGACAGTATTGGGGATTCTGCAGTTTTTGAATATATCCCATGTAGAGTTGTCAGTAACACGGTGCAGCAACGGAATAATTATTTTATTTTGGATAAAGGCTTAAGGAACGGCATACAAAAAGATATGGGGGTGATTGGTCCGGATGGTGTTGCCGGGATTATTATTGGAGTGTCCAATAAGTATGCGACGGCTATTTCGCTTTTACATCGCTATGCCAATTTGAGTGTGCGTATAAAACATGATAATCAAATTGCCAACTTAGTATGGAAAGGCGGTGATTATCGCTATGCCGAAGTGGTAGATATTCCTACGCATGTTGAGCTAAACCAAGGGGATACGATTGTTACAAGTGGTCATTCATTTGTGTTTCCCGAAGGGATGGTCGTTGGCATGGTAGAGGAATTTATTCCCTCGGAGCAAGGGAGCCTCAACTCGGCACGCATACGTTTTGCAACCGATTTTAATAGCTTACGGCATGCATTTGTAATCTATAATTCGGATAAGGAAGAATTGGAAGAATTATCAAAAATTCGTTCAAATGAATAAAGTGATAATACCGATATTACGCTTTGCCGGCTTGATGTTATTGCAGGTTTGGATACTGAATAAGATGTATTTGGGTGCCTATGTAAATCCTTTTGTTTACATCTTATTCATCATGATGCTGCCTTTTAGTGTCCCGGGTTGGTTGTTGTTGATAGCAGCCTTTGGCACCGGCTTATTGATGGATTCCTTTATGTCTACAGCGGGACTTCATGCCGCAGCATCCGTATTAATGGCCTTTGCCCGACCTTCCGTAATTCGCCTGGTTACGGGCCGTCTTGAGCCCGAAAACATCGGTGCTCCTTCCTTATCGCAAATGGGTGACCGTTGGTGGCTTTCCTATACGCTTACCATGGTGGTAATACATCATTTTAGCCTGTTTATATTGGAAGTTTTTAGCTTTTATGGTTTTGGTTTTACATTGTTGCGCATTGTATTGAGCAGTATTGCATCCATTATTATCATACTGTTGCTGAGTTATTTCTTTGTTTCGAGATCTTCATCATAAAATTTTCCGTCATAGACATCGTTAATGAGTCAAAGCCCGGCTAAGTCCTTAATTATTTGTTAAATTCAAAATAGATTGAAGTCATAAGTTCGATTTATTTATAGTTTTGTAGGTTAAAATTTAAAAAATTCGATATGAGAAAATTAATTGGAGTCATCTTATCCATTTTCATTTTAAGTTCATGTGCTGTATCGCCCGAGCAAAAGGCAGATCAGTTCAAATTATTTATTGCCGTTGACGATTTCGAGGGAAAAACGATAAAGGTACAACGCAGGCTTGATGATTCATGGCTTGTTTTGGATTCGGCTCAGGTTGAAAACGGACAACTTGTATTGCAAGGTTTTTTGGATGAGGAGGAGATGCTTTTCCTTGATTTGGAAGATGTGCGTGGCAGTATTCCATTTTTTGCCGAACCGGCCGATATTACAATCCAAATCAATCAAGCTGATATGCGCGATGCGGTAATTTCCGGCTCCAATGTACATGAGCGTTATCTTGGTTTTACCGAAAAATCAAATCGTTTTGATGAGTTATTGTACGAGCATTATAAGGATTATATGGCGGCAGAAGAATCCGGTGATGAACTGGCAAAAGAAGCTGCTGATGAAGCATTTAACAAGTTAGAAGTAGAAAAGAACAAGTTTTTGACCGACTTCATCTCACAAAATGATAAAGATGTGGTAGCCCATTATATTTTATATAGAAACAGTTATCAATTTGAGTTGGATGAGCTGGAATCATTGGTATCCAATTTCGATTCGGAGGTTAGTTCATCTTATTTAACTTCACTACAAGAACGGGTACTCGTATTGAAAAGCGTTGCTGTGGGAATGCCATTTAGGGATTTCTCTCAGGAAGACCCGGAAGGTATTATGACAAGCCTTTCATCCAAGGTAGGTTCAAAACTGTTGCTTGTTGATTTCTGGGCGGCTTGGTGTGGACCCTGCCGTGCCGAAAACCCAAATATTGTTTCAATTTATGCCGATTATCACGACAAAGGCTTTGATGTATTTGGTGTTTCTTTTGATACGGATCGTGAAAAATGGTTGGATGCAGTAGAATCTGATAACTTAACTTGGACACAAGTTTCGGATTTAAACGGATGGGGAAATGCTGCCGGCAAATTATATGGTGTACAATCCATTCCGCATTCTGTATTATTGGATGCTGACGGAATTATCATTGCAAAGAATTTACGGGGCAAAGATCTGCGGGAAAAAGTCGCAGAAATGTTGGAAGATTAAACTAAAAAAAGCCGGATTTTCCGGCTTTTTTAGTTTATCCTGCTTAATTCATGAATTTAATTTTGAGAAATTTTAAGGCGTGAGCTGTGAAGCTGTAGCCAACTACTGCGAACAACTCATAACGTAAAAATTGCCAAAATTAAATCAAAATTCATTTTATAATAAATAGTTTTTTAATTACCACTAAAACCTCTTAAGTTAATGATCATAAACTTATTACGATAAATTTAGATTGACTAGCTTATGAATTGGTGAATTATGCAGGTTATATCAAATACATTTTATTAAATGATAAGCATTGCATCACCATATGAGAAGAACTGATACTTTTCATTAATGGCAATTTTATATGCTTTCATTAAAAAGTCATAGTCGGCAAAAGCTGCTGCCAGCATCATCATAGGTGATTTGGGCAAGTGGAAATTCGTTATTAACGCATCTGCCAACGAAAACTCATAAGGTGGAAATATAAAGCGGTTTGACCATCCATTAAACGGCTGTATCTTGCCCGGGATGGTAACGGCAGTTTCCAATGCTTTCATTGTAGTTGTACCAACTGAAACAACCTTGTTTCCACGCTGTTTTGTATCATTGATGATTTGTGCATTGTCAATATCAATCGACATATCTTCCGAATCCATCTTATGCTTGGTCAGGTCTTCCACTTCTATCTCGCGGAAGTTACCCATTCCGGGATGTAATGTAAGTTCCGCAAAATCAACTCCAAGCAGTTCTAGTCGTTTCAGCAGTTCGCGACTAAAGTGCATACCTGCAGTGGGTGCAGCTATTGCACCATCATGTTTTGCAAAAATCGTTTGATACCATTCGGCATCTTCCGGTTCGACCGGGCGTTCGTGAATCTTAGGTAGAGGTGTTTCGCCCAAGCGATTAATTGTCGCTTTAAACTCTTCGTAGGAGCCATCAAACAAAAAACGTAAGGTACGTCCACGCGAAGTGGTATTGTCAATGACTTCTGCAACCAGTGATTCATCTTCACCAAAATATAGCTTGTTACCGATTCTGATTTTTCTTGCCGGGTCAACAAGCACATCCCAAAGGCGGCTATCAGGGTTTAGTTCCCGAAGCAACATCACCTCGATCTTAGCTCCGGTTTTTTCCTTTTCACCGTGCAAGCGAGCAGGAAAGACGCGTGTATTATTGAGTACAAATAAATCGCCGTCCTGAAAATATTCGAGGATGTCTTTAAAAATTCGATGCTCAATAGTTTTGTCTTTTCTGTGGAGTACCATTAAACGTGATTCGTCACGGTTTTTTGGGGGATAGCTTGCAATTAGAGTTTGGGGAAGGTTAAACTTAAATTGTGATAATTTCATTCGCAAAAACATTAATTTATATAATTTTATTTCTTAAATAATTTTCACCACTGTATCGTGAGTTACACAAAGGTAACCAATTAGAGAGCTTTTGTCAAGCCCTTAAGTCAAAAGAAAGCTGTTCCGTAAAGAAAATTATGGCTTATTTAAGGCTGTTTGTATCCGTTTTGGCAGCAAATTTGCTAATGGCATCTTTGAGCTCTTGTAAGCTAAGTGCATCATCTAGGCTATATGGACCGGATTGAACCCTTTTCAAAGCGGTGAGTGTAGCTCCGCTGCCAAGTTTTTGTCCGAAATCGTGTGCCAAGCTGCGGATATAAGTGCCTTTGCTACAGTGCACTTCGAACTGTATATCCGGAAATGCGGATAAGTCCAGCTCAAACTTTGAAATAGTAATTTTTCGTGTTTTAAGCTCCACTTCTTGCTGTTTTCTGGCATATTTGAAAGCGCGTTTGCCGTCTATCTTTACAGCCGAATAAATTGGTGGCAATTGCTCTTGTTCACCTAAAAATTGGAGGCGTAACTTTTCAATATCTTCCGGCTTGATATGTTCAACCGGAAAAAACGCATCGGCTTCGATTTCTAAATCATAGGAGGGTGTTGTCATGCCCAGCCGCATAATGCCGGTATATACTTTATCATGGTCTTGTAAAAACTGTATCTGCTTGGTCATTTTACCGGTGCAGACAATCAATAAACCGGTGGCAAGCGGGTCGAGTGTGCCGGCATGACCTACTTTTAGCTTTTGAATGCCGACTTGCTTGCGGATAAATACACGTAGGTGGTTTACCACATCGAATGAAGTCCATTCAATAGGTTTATCTATCAGCAGCAGTTCACCTTCTAAAAAGTTAAACATAAAATGTGTGTTTCAAGGCTTAAATTTATGCAAAGAGTACCGCGATACCTCCAATGACAGCACAATATATCGCGAAATATATCAGCTTACCTTTATTAACAATGCGTATCATCCACCTACATGCAAGTAAACCTGATACAAAGGCAGTTACGAAGCCGATTAGTAAGGGTAGTGCTCCAACTGAAACATTGGAAGTGCCTCCACTTTTAAGCAGCATTAAAAGGTTTGCTCCAAGGATGGGGATGATGACCATTAAAAATGAGAATCGAGATACTAATTCACGTTTGTTTCCTAACATGAGACCGGTGCTGATTGTGGCTCCGGACCGAGAAAGACCGGGCAATACAGCAAGGGCTTGAGAAATACCGATAATTAATGAATCGGACCTGCTGATCGGCTTGGTATTTGATTTTTTGAAATAAGTGAAAGCAAGTAATAATGCTGTCAAAAGCAGCATTGAACCAACAAAGCGAATGTTGCCACTAAAAAAGGATTCCACAAAATCAGCAAAGAATAAGCCTACAATTAATACAGGTATCATTGAAATAGCGATACGTACCGCAAATTGCCAAGATTCATTCCACTTCCATTCAAACAATCCCTTAAAAATTTCCAGCAAGTCTTTTCGAAAAACCACCAGCGTACTTAATACGGTGGCGCCATGTACAGCCACGGTAAAGAATAGCCCTTCTTCAGCTTCTACGCCAAGAAGAAATTTACCTAGTTCCAAATGACCACTGCTGCTAACGGGCAGAAACTCGGTCAAGCCTTGTATAAGCCCCAGGATAAGTGCTTCAATCCAATTCATAATATTGTTCGTTACAAGTATCTACGTGATTAGCCTTCTCAAAACCATTTGTTTCACTGTGGAATGATGCAAAAACAAATGAAGCAGCCTTATCGCTGCTCGTATTGACATGCAAAATATCCGGATAAAACTTAGTCATCCGATTTTTTCATGATGGCATAAATCTCAATGACGTATCCTGCCAAAACAAGCAGTGGGGCAAGTGTCCAGCGCCTGAAGCTGAATATTTTTTCACTGAAAACAGCAGGGTCTTTTGAGCCCCCGCCGGCCATCAATAAAAATCCGACTATGATGAAGGCCAGTCCAATAAGTACCCAAATATAATTTGTACGGGTCAGCGGAAACTGACTTGTATTTTGTTCTGTTGTGGGATTAGCCTTATTTTTTGTCATGTTGAATGAGGTTAATATTCAATGTTTGTGCAAATGTAAGCTATTCGAATAAATTAAACGAATAGTTCTTCGGTTTTTGCACGCAGGTATTTTCGGATTGCCAAAAAAGTTGCAAAGGAAGTGAGTACAATTCCTAAAATAAGAATACTCGCAAATAATATCAATATACCTATTTGATTTTGTAACTGCAGCAGTTCAGGAATGTTTTTCAATGCAAAATAAATTATTGTTGCCAGAAGCAGCAAGGCAATTAATGCTCCGATAATTCCTTGTAGCACGGCTTGCGCCAGAAATGGTTTTCGGATAAATTTTTCAGTTGCTCCCACAAGCTGCATGCTGCGAATTAGGAAACGCTTAGCATATATTGATAATCTTATGGTATTGTTAATCAGCGCAATAGCTATAATTAACAACAACACTGAAAAGCCAAGTAAAATAATACTTATGCGGTTTATATTTTGATCAATCAGATGGATAAGCGACTTTTGGTAATAAATTTCCTTGATGTTTTTATTTGAAGAAAGCTGTTGTTCCAGCTTCATCAGGCTGTCATTATTTGCCCAAGCAGCATTAAATTTCACATCAATTGATGGGAGTAGTGGATTTTCTTCTTCGCCCAGCCATTGAATAAAATCTTCTCCCAAATCTTCTGCCAATTGTTTTGTTGCTTCTTCACGAGTGATATAATTAGTTGATTTAACATATTCACTTTCATCAAGTTGCTTTTGAAGCGCTAAAATTGTGGCTTCTTTACTGGTATCATGCATGATAATTTCAAAGCCGATATTTTCACGTATTAGTTCGGAAAGTTTATGAGCATTCAGCAATACCAAACCAAAAAGCCCGATGGACAATAAAACCAATCCGATGCTTATTACGGAAGTGATATATGAACCTGTTAATCGTCTTTTATGAAAATGCTCTTCTTTCATGCTGTTTTATACCAAGAAACTGCGAAAATACAAAAAGCATTCTTTATAACGACAAATAGACTTAGCTGTTTTCTAATAAATCCATCCACTTTTTTTAGTTTCTATCCTATTTATTATGAGAATTTTCTATTATGAATTGTATTTTAAAAATTGTATCTTTGAAGGATTGATGTGTTACCAAATTTTATAATTATGAAAAGATTTACTTTGATGCTAATCGCATTGCTATTTGTCGGGCTTAGTGGTTTTTCTCAAAAGGGAACCAAGACAATTAGCGATCCCGTAAAGGGAAATTATGAACTTATTGAGAGTTGGAATCAGACAGTGGTTCCAAGCAAAGCTATTACAGGCTTAGATATTTTATGGCATAAGCCGGAAGACGGTGCAACAACCGGAGAAGTTTTTTATTCGCCAAACACCGGAAAATCCTATGTAAACTGGCAGTTAAACGACCAAAGGGTGGCTTTATATGGAGCCACAAATGTTGAAGAATGGGCGTTTGGTACTGAGGACACTTGGGCACTCAGCCATGCGAATGAGGCAGGAACGGTTTATGTGGTGGTGGATGATACAGAATTGAATGTTTTAAATCCAAGTACTGGAGAGAGCATACATTACCTCAGCTTCCCGGAGCATGTGCGTGCAGTGGCTGTAAGAGAAGACGGGACCGGATTTTACATCACTTTTCCTGAGAATAATACGACTACTTTATCCTATTATGCCATTGATGGCAGCACCCCTTTATGGTCTGTCAAGGAGTTGACAACCCATATCGTAAGTCTGACGCTTCCACGCGACGACAGCAGGCTCTTTGCTGCTTTTGCCGGACCCGAACAAGCAATTTGGGTACTAAACCCCGAAACCGGCGAAGTGTTACAAGATGATATTTATTATTACAACAACTCACCATCGCAAACACTTGCTGTTAGTGCCACTGCTGAATACCTTGCTTTTGGCGATTTCTCCGGTACTGCAAGCTTATTGCGTTGGGAGGATGGCAGGTACGAATATGTATGGAAAGCAAATATTGCAGGTCCGGGCGCTTCTTCTACTTGGGGTTCAGGGCAGGCAATTTCTGCGGATGGGAAATATATAGCAATCGGTACCTTGGATTTTGTGAGCAATGGCTATAACGGCTGCCTGTATTTATTTAATAACTATTCCCCCGAACCTATTTGGGTTTTTGAAAATATGGGTGATGAGGTGCATCAGGTCGCCATGTCTGACGATGGAAGCATTATAGGCTGTGTATCGTATGGTCCAATGAATCATTCTACACCTGACTTTTACCTTTTCCGTAAACAAAGCAATGAACCCATTGGCGATTTGAATACTCCAGGTTCTTTATGGAGCATTGATATGTCAGCCGACGGAACGCGCTGCCTTATTGGAGGAAAAGCTACACATGCCCGGGAGATGGGCTCCGGTGGAAATGCGTATTTAGTGAATTGTGTTCCAACAAACTCAGGTACTTTGAGTGGTACCGTGAATTTGGATATTGCCGATGACCATAGTGGTGTGAAAGTAGTGATTGAAGGCATTGATGATTATTTTGAAACCACGGCCGAAGATGGCTCCTATACGATTAGATTTGTTCCCGAAGGAAGCTATAGCGTGAGTTTCAGTATTCCCGGCTATTATCCTCAAACAATAAATGATGTTGTAATTTCTGATGGTGAAGTCACTAACTTAGATGTTACTATGGAAGCAGTCGGAGAGGCTGTACAGCATTTGTATGCTTCGCAGGGAGCCTACAATTACGTACGATTGATATGGGATGCGCATGCAGAGGCATCTACCGGTTATAGCATTTATCGCAAAGTATCGGAGAATGCACCTTTTGGCGATCCTTTTACAGTAATCGGTCCCGAAACAACTGAGTTTCTGGATGAAACTGCCGTGCCAACCACAACCTATTATTATTCGGTAACAGCCCGCTTGTCGGAAGATTTGGAAACACCATTTGCCCCCGCAGTACCGGGATATGTTTCCACTTCTGCAATTGTCAATGAAATTGATGTGTATGTAGGTACAGCACCCACCATTGACGGAATTAAGGCAGCCGGTGAATGGGATGACGCTTTTCGAGTTGATGTGTCAAACTATTTAGAAGATAGACCAATGGGTACATCCATACTTTATTTTAAAATGGATGATGATTTCTTATATGTATGCTCAGAGAATTATGGTGACTTGACGTTTCATGATAATGATGGAGTAGCATTTTATATTGATGACAATAATGATGGAGTTTTTCCTGAACCTGATGATGATTCAGAAGGAAATTATTGGATGTATTATGGCAGCTCCGGTCACAGTATTCGTTATCGCCCCATCTATAATACCGGCGGTGTGGGGGAGACCATGTACTTACCGGAACAACATATTGCATTTTCGATGACCGATGACTGTCAGATTACTGAATTTGCACTGCCTTTTGGTGATGAGGACTGGCAAATAAGCCCCGGAGCGGATCAAACAAGCGGTATATTCCTTTTTGTGCGTGATGCAATTGAGTCGGTTTGGGACGGTAAATGGCCTGCCTATAATGATGTTACATTTACCCCTACTTATTATGGGGTAATGAATTATTATGCTACGGATGAAGTGCCTCCTGCACCTGAAAACCTGCGAGTGGATGAAACGGTGATTTTGGAGGGACAATATGCGCCCGTTTCTTGGGATATGCCTTCAATTAATGATCCCGGTCATTTTAATGTATATGTGAATTCAACCTCGGTAACAAATCAAACTGAAGGAACACAAATCATACTCGATGTCGAACAAGATACAGAATATCAGGTGTTTGTTACTACTGTTGATGCTTCAGGACAAGAGTCAGAGCAGTCTGAGATGCTTGAGTTTACAACAGGCTATGTAAATGTAGAGGAGATACAAACAAGCTCTTTTGTGGTATTTCCAAATCCGGCAAGCTCTTCTTTAACTATTAGTTCTGCAATTAGCGAGGGTGGTAGCATAAAGGTGATGGATATGTCCGGCAGATTGATACAAGCATTTAGCAGCACAAACTTGCAGCATACGAATATTTCATTGGAAAATTATAAAAAAGGCGCGTATTTTGTACTGATACATTATTCTGATACCATTGTAGTACGGAAATTTATTGTGCAATAAGCATTACCTAAATTAGATGTTTTTCGGTCGGGGCTTTGTTGTAAAGTCCCGACCGCTATTTTTAGGTAGTAATTTTAGAGGCTTATTGTTTTGCCTATAAAAATATCAATGAAAATACTCCCATTGAAAAATCATAAAAAAAGTCAGCAGATTTCTACAGGCTATACTTTCTATTTGAGTACCCAAACCCTATAATAAAATTCTTTTGAAAGTTCGAACAGAAGCTCCGGATCAGGATTTTCTTCTACTATCGGTGTTTTATAAACGGCAAAATCAGCACGATAATTCCAGTCGAGGGATTTGTGTGCCACAAATATTATTTCCTGTTCATTATTGACATAACTAGCTTTGGTACTCAATACTTGGTAGGTTCTGTTAACTAATTTACTCGAATTGATAATATTTTTTTCTATAAAGGTATTACCACTTTTTGCATAGGTAGACACCTGTCTATTTCCAACTCGGATATACTCATCTCTCTCTCTTGGACTGGTCAGATCTCCGAAAAACTCATCAATATCAATTATATTTTTTGTACTGATATCGATGGCTTTCATCATTCCGTCTTGTCTGAAATATACACTCTTGTTGGAAGCACCATATATAGTATGTTTTCCTTCCATTATCCTGCCAAAAGAATTGTTTTCAATATCATAATACACTATGAACTCATGGTCAGAGTGAATAACACCTCCATGGACCCCATGACCTACCATTGTAATAATGACTTTGCTTTCATCCGGAGTCATAGTACCTTTATCTGAAACTATATATCCTCCTTCAGTATCCCAGCCCTGCTCAGGCTGAGCGAGAACAAATGCATCGGCATCTTCTTCACTTATCGTCCATTGTTCAGTAACAGGATTATAGATTCCCATATAAGCATATGCCCACATGCCCCAAGAAATCCCAGAAAATTCTCTATAACTTAGCTTGGCTACAATCCTGCCATCTTTCAGAACAAAGGGCTTGGCATTTTGTACTTCCCATCGAAAATCTGCCTTGGAAGGACTGTCAGGAGGAGCTATTACTTTGACTTCACCGGGATTGTTCATGTTAAAATACACTAATCTTGAATGCTCAGGAGCATTTTCAGGAAGAGATTCAAGCGATGCGATAAGGGCTACGTGTTCTTTATTAACCGTAATAGTATTTCTATGAGCATAATCTGGATAGATAGAATTTAAGCGTTCTATAACAGCCTCGCCATCTTTAGGAGTAACCTTGAATAAACCATGGTCACTGCCGTAAGCCCCGTCACTCCTTGGCCAATAGTAGACCAAAAACTCTGAGCCATACACATCGTCTGGGGCAACTCCATTGTCATCTTTATCTTTTTTACAGGAGACTAAAAATACAGCTCCAAAGATGAGCATAAATAACAATGATAACTTTTTCATAACTTTGAATTAATTGGTTTCTAATTTTTGTTTGTTGTTTCGGTATAATATTAAAGTTTTACCGGATAATGTTCCTTCAAAGTTAAGGTATTTTTCTATGATACCCTAGTTTTACCGTGCAATTTTTTATCTAAATCAAAATGTTTTTATGATACTTCTTGCATTTTATAATAATATTCGCTTGGAATACCATCATTTAAGGCTTGATGCCTTCTTTTTTCATGCTAAAACACTATGTATTCTTGAGTCTTCTAATTTAGTTCAATACTACTATTTATAGGGTTCAGACAAATACATTCGTGTTTTATAAATCTCCAAAACCTTTCGATATAGATATTATTCAAAGCTCTAATCTGCCATAGCCCGAACTTTCTGTCGAGAATTATAAATTAGGTATTTATTTTTCGGCAGTAAATTGTGAGCAACTTTTCTATTACAATTTGCGAACGACGACACCGCTATTGACTAAAATCAGTTGTCCATCTTCCATTTCGGCGATAACGGAATATACATAAGTTGTTTTGGCTGTTATTTGTCGATCGGTATACGAACTGATTGTATTTGAAATATGGGCAATAATTTCCGCTTCTTTTCCATTGTTTTGTCGCAAAATCTGCAGCTGTTTTATACCGTCTAGCTTTAATGGAATCCATTCTAATAAGACTGCATCTTCTTTTTGGGTGCAGGATAAGACTAATTGATGATGCGGCAATACAATTTCTACTTCCACATTGGTCCGTATGGCAGAAGGCTTATTTCCGGGATTCAGCGATTCTACCTGATACCTAATGATTTCTTCTTGCGCTTTCGGCTTATCCAAAAAACTGTTTTCCGTAATGGGCTCTGCATTCAGTTTTATGGCATTACCATTGTTATCCAGCCTGAAAAGATTGTAACCAATTATATTGGAAAATATGTCTGCTGCTGTCCAAAGCAGGCGTATTTGCTCATCGGGTTCTAATACATAGTCCAGTTCGGCAGGAGGGTTTACCATAATATTTTCCGGAAAATAAAGATAAGCCGTATCCGTAGGTAAACTTTCGATATATCCGTCACTTATGGCGGTACAATAATATTCCAAGCTTATAATACTATCATTGATTACATCGCTGTCTGTACGGCTGAGATGATCTCCGGGAAGATAAAAAGCTTCTCCGACAGGATAAAACCTGTCTTTGCCGTTTTCGCGGCGATAAATACGGTAGCTGAAGGTATTTTCGCTTGTTTTTTCCCAGTTCATCACTACATCTTTGCCATTTTTAATTGCTGTAAACCCAAAAGGTGTGAGCGGTGCTTCGGCATAGGTGCTGATTCCGTGAATGCGCGCACTTGGAGGCTGGTATCCGAAATAATCATGAATCAGTATGAAATAAAACCATGCTTCATTGGCTCGGTCCACCTGGTCAATATATGAGCGTGTATCTGCTGCCAATCGTGCAATAAGCTCGTACCCGTCTTCGTAGCTTCGGCTGCGATAAATGGATTGGGAAAGTATGGTTGCCGGATTACGGACTTCCCAATTCAATTCTATTGCTTTACGGTCGCCAACGGAATGCGTCTGCAGATTGTATGCTTCGGGAGGAGCTAGATAGCCCATATTGTGCGCAAACATCATGTCCGAATTGATGTTATCCTTTCCCGGCAAGGGGATGCGGATATAATATTTCCAGACTCCTTTTTGGGTCAGTGTGGTATCAATGATTCCAACCAAAAGCGTATCAGCAGAGTTAAAGAAATATGTTTGTGTTTCAATCTGCTCGAATGATTGCGCATCATGCGGAGCACGGAATATGTCCGGCTCGGAAATAGTGTCTTGGATATCTGTGATAATCCATTCAAGATTTGGGGTATCGGTCTGGCTGCTGCTCTTGTAGGCTTTGATGTGCTGTGCCTGCAGAGTAGCCGAAAGCCCGAGGAGTAAATATATAAATATAAGTTTTTTCATGGTTTTCATTATTAATCATTGAAATATCACTCATTTTTTTAATGACAACTTTTGAATAAATCAACACCCAAGTTCCATTTATTATCTGTGAAGTTGTAGCCTGTTTCAACTTTAATTTTTACACCGCTGCGAATCAGGTCTAATATATCTTTTGGAATAGGTTTTTCACAAAGCCCTTTAATAATTCCATGAATTCCCGCTTCACCACAAGAAGTAATTGTCAGCTGATTGTCTTTATATTGACCAAGTAAATCAATATTCAAATGTCCTCCTGCTCCTATTGTACAGTAAAGGCCTAAGGTTTCGTCAATACCATATGTTTTTGTCCCCTCTATTTCACCATAGGCATAGCCTCCAATCCCATAAGTTGACTCGCCAAAATTGACATTTGCAAATAATCCTAATCCGGCAAGAACATGAATATCTGCAACCCCTAGCAAACTGGTATTAAAATTCACAATTACTCTTTCTCCCATTACATAAAAACCTGCAAAATTGCCGAAGGCAGGTAAAGGATAACGGAAGTTTGCCTGAACTGCTGCCAAAGCATCCGGATTAACGGGGCTGGCTTTTCCAACAAGAAAGGCGCCTTGGAATCCGCTCATTCCTCCACCGGGTCCCAAACCAAGATTCAGAAGATGCAGCAAAAAGTAATAACCATTTTTGTCAAAGCGAACTTCAGCGGAACCTTCCCAGATTGTGGCAAACCCCAATGGAAGATTTTTCATGTTCAATGAACCTAACATGGATCCCTCCTTGAAGTTGTATACCATTCTTAATCCTCCAAGCGGAGTATTTATATTGTTCACTTGTATATCATCCCCGCTGACATCAATGGCTCCATGTACTTTAAAATCGAGCAATTTTTCTTCCACTCCTTCAATTTGCGTGGTATATGCTTTATAGGATAAAATATCCCAGGCATTACCCATTACATGCATGGAGCCCTCCGCTACAGGCATTTTGTTGATTCCGGCAGGCATCATTTGCATTTCGTTTCCTTTGAAATTATTCTTATCTACTTTAATAATTTCAATATCACAAGCTTCGGGTGTTTTGGTTAAAAACCCGATAAAAGTTATCGGCGGGCCTTCTTCTTCAGGTGCCGGCTTGATACGAATTGTGCCGTAGGTAGTAAAAAGATTAGGCTCAAAATGCTGTCTTTCAGCATCATGCATTAATTCAAATTCCACATTTCCGTAGGCTTCAACTGTTCCCTGTAACGGATCTATTGAGGGCATCAGCTTATTGTTCTTTTTGCTATAATTTACCACGACATTTGGTGGATAATATCCCGGGATATTCAGTTCTGGGCTTCCTTTTACCGAGAAGAAACTCGGACCGGTCATGATGCTTTGTATGTAGAAGTCCATCACATTGTAATAGCGTACCGTCTGATTGATAGTAATTGCTTCGGTTTGATTGCTGAGCATTCCTATTGATTCAAATTCCAATCGGGGGGGATCAGTATGCATCAGGTTTTTTACAACTCCAGCGGCAGTATTTGTACTTCCTACCAGACTGATTCGATAATGTCCGATACTGCTGTCGAAATTAAATACGGGCTCCAAGCTTCCCGACAGTTCCACATTGGCTATGCCTCCCAGGGTTATGCCTCCCTCAAGTTGAATTTGTCCTTCATGCAATGAAGTTGGCCGTACCTTCATGTTTTTTACTTTGGCATCTACTCCCTGTCCGGTAATGATAAGAACTTCTGGAAGTACAATGGCATTTTCATTGATGTCGAAACGCCAGGGTTTGGTGGTATGTACTTTCCATTTTTCCAAATCAAATGCCATTGAACTGCTTGGGGTTTCTTCATAGTTTATTTCGGTATTCTTTATCACCAGAGCACCTGCCGGTATTTTTAAATCCAGTGTGGAGTTGAGACCTCCACCCGGTATTTGGGTATGCAAAATAGTTTTTAGCCGTATGACATCATTTTGCAAAAAGCTGTTGCTCAAGTCGGAACTGGCATTAAATCCAAATACTTTGTACGACTTGACCGCTACCGGATTTAGGAAACGGCTTATGCTGAATATAGGATAACGTATATTTTGCGGTGGATATGGAAATGCCGTATTAAACGCAGTCATGCGACTCGAAGTGGTGTCATTGCCCATGAAAAGCTGCCCAGTGAATTGATGTTCAAGCTCAAAGCTTGATAAATTTAACTTCAGATGTCCATCTATCCGCCCTCCACCCATACCGGCGGTTATTTTATGTAGCTCTAAAAACTTCTTTGGGAAGATACCATATAGATTGGCATTTCCATAATTGTACAATGTAGCCGTATAACTTGGTCCGACACCCAAGGGGATTTCCATGGTTTCGAGCGTGAGTTTTTCGGTTAGCGGTTCGGGTTTGTTGTTATTTCCCTTATTTACTTGTGCCGTTGCAAAAGGAATTTTTAAATCGCTTTGCAAGAGTGATAAATCACCAAGTGGATTTGGAGCGCTCAAATAACCTGAAATAAAATAGCGTGTTTCTCCGTACTCCGTTCGCTCTGTCAAATCTGTTACTGCAATCGGATATTTCCAAAGTGTAGACAAATCCCAATCGGTAACCACTCGGAGACTGAAATTTTTTGTCATGGGCACCAAAGGATTGGTCTGCGGATAGCTTATATATTCGCCGGCTCCTATATAGCTCGGATTGCTTCCTTCTTTTACAACTTGCACCATCAAACCGGTCATATCGCTAGGTATTCCTTGAAGCAAATAATTGCCTTGTTCGTTTGTGGTAGCTTCAATATACAAAGGTGAGCCATCGGTAGTTAGCAGTTCAGCAAATACCAAGGCGCCCTCTACTGGAAGAAAGCTCGATTGTACCGTAACCCTTCCCTGTAGTGATTTCGCCTTTTTTAAAATAAACGGTTCCAATGCAATCGTATGTTTGCTGACAGGTATTTCTATAGGTACTTGTATGGGCGCATAAGCCGGCGAAGGTGTTATTTTGAGTATAAACTGATCTGCAGCTGCTGCAAATTTGAATCTTGCAACCCCCAAATTATTCGTTTTTGCTTCAAATCCGCCTATATTTACCGTTGCTCCAAATACAGGCTGTCCTTGTTCGTTTAAAACAGTGATTTCCGGTCGGTGCAAACGACGATATACGGTAATTTTTGCGGCTGTTGCCCCGGGATAATAGCCGGTGTCTTGCGGAAAATACTTGGTGGACAATGGTCGCACTTCGAGCTCTACCAACTCCTGTGGCTCAGCAGGTACTGAATAAGTTTCGCGAGTTACCGTTACGGCCGGCGGAAAAGGATTTATGATAACATGCTTCAGCTCCGTTTTATAATAAGGCGAATCTCCCGATCGTACATATGCTGTTACCGGATTTCCATCTTCATCTTCCACATAACCATTGACTAATTCTTTTGGCTCCAGATTCACATCTTTTATGTCTACCAGCTCGCCTAGCGATAAGTTGTATGGCTTTTGTCCTCCAGTAGCCTGCGTTCCTATGGGCGGATAAATCCTGGATTTGTAAAGTGGGTGGCTAATCAATAAGCGACGATAAATACGATTGCCGTGCGTATTTTTTACCGGTAAATTCGGGAAGCGGAAAAAGCCGTTTTCCATGGATTCTATCTTTTGCTCAGTTTTATTACACTTAAGCAGAAACTGGAAAGGACCATCCAAGTAACCAGCCCCGCTTTGGTTAAGGAGACTGATTGATACTCCGGGCATACCGATGTTTTCCAGATTTGACATGGCCATGGTACGTCCTTTTATCTCGGGTGGAAGCGGTTTGAGTACATACTTCCTATTAATTATAGGAATCTCGTATTGATGATTGTAAATCACTTTGTCTGCAGTAGTTTGTATGGCATTTACCTGCTCATCTGTAAGCTTTTCGAATCGTTCCTTATAATTATAAAATGTATTTTCATAATCGGCATCCACTAATTCTCCGGCTCGTGTTAAAACTTGAATTCTGTATTGAGGATTAAAATATGCATGGCGTACCAGATTGTAAAATACGGTTGTGCCATTTAGGTTGGTTGTATCTATGGCAACATTTTTGAATTCAGCATTGTTTATAAATGTTCTGCTGTCCAATTTCTGCCCTTCGTATTTGATAATTGCCGGTACTTCATGCCCCACCTTGGTATTATCTCTGAATATACTCACTCGGGCACCGGGTATGGGACTGTTTGCACCCAGAATTTGCTCCGGCTGATCGTTTGCATTTACCTGAACAATCATATTGTAAGTTTTCAGCTTCGCCATTTGTGTCGGGATTTGGAGATTATCTCCCGGCATGGCGAAAATATCAATATCGGGGCTGGCAAATTTTTGGTTGACGACTTCAATTTTCAAGCATACATAGCCATAATGGCTGTGACCGGAAATCAAATTCGGTGGTGCTGCATGCACATTGACTTTTTGTGGTGTGTGCTTCCCAAAAATATTGGTTTTGCCAGAAGCAGGATTGAATTGTCCTGGATTCAATACTGCACCGGGAAAGACAATGGAGTTGATTGGATCGAATATGATTTGGCCCGGAGATTGAGGTCCTGCAGTCGGCACATTGTGCCCATCAATGATGTCAGCTTTTAAAATCCCTGTCCAGAAATCATTTGTGAAGTCGAAGCTATAATTTCCAAATTCATCCGTGGTGGTTTCATCCAATACGATGTTCAGGTAGCGATAGGCATCTCCATAATGTGTATGTGTCAAGTCGAGCCCTTGTATAGAAGCAAATCCACCACTTGATAAATTGACATCATAGGTAGGATGTTCAAGTCCGAATGTATGCTCGGCAAGTGTGTAGTCAAGCTCTTCATAGGAGGCAAAACGTGCTACCAAACGAATACGCCTATTTGCCAAAGGCTTGGTGAATTTATTGCTTTCTGTACTTTCAAATACATATTTTTTGCTGTTCATCATATCAATAAGGGGCAAGCCCCAGCCGAAGTTTTCATTTATAAAAGGAGTGTTGGTGCTTCCCGAGCTTTGCTGAGTTCCGTTTGAATTGTTATGCAGATTGATATTGCTTCCCACCGCATTAGCCATTTGGTGTATCTGGTTGTAGTTGAATCCACTGCCTGTGCCCCCGGGCAGAGAACCCGGAATTTGAATCTGACCTCCTCCAAAGCCGGGGATTTGAATCTGACCACCACCAAGACCGGGAAAATCACCAATATATACCGAGTCATGAGGGTTGGTAGGGAATTTAATCAGAATATTTCCGCTGATATGGGTGGGTGGCTTAAGCTCAAAATCGTCGGGCAATACATTTGGTGGACTAATTATTACCGGAGGAATGGGGTCTGTCATTGTATAAAAGCCTTCGCCCTCCACATACCTAAAGCTACATACTTCGCTTTTACCCTCATTCCGGAAAGCCGTTTTTCCGCTCGGGTCTACTGCCGTAACCTGAAATGCATAGGTCTTTCCGGTGACCAATGCCGGTTGGGCAGCACCATAAATAAAGCTGTTTGAAGGAACATTTGTTTCGAAAAATACAGGATGTGAAGCCGAATTCATGGCATCATTTATATTCGCTTCAGGCGGAAATACTTCTACAATCTTTAATTTGTAAAAAATATTTAATGGCGCACCGGCAGGTCGTATCCACGAAAAGATAATATTCTGAGGTTCTGTGGCTTCTATTTCTTCTTCACACCAAGGCGAAGTGATAATGGGTGCTTCAAAATAGCCGATAATCATGGGCGAGCTGCAACCAAATGGCGATTCCTCCGATAAAGGCTCATCCGTATCAAAATCGAAGGCGCGTACACAAAAGACATATTCATCTTCGGGCAAGCCGTTGCCGTAAAGCAACTCATATTCCGTGATGCCCTCCAATGCCAGCTGACTGCCGGAAAATATTTCCTCTACATCATTTAGCCTGAGGGTATAAGGGAATCCCGGCTGTAAAATAATAGGAGAAGTGGGCTTGCGGTTGGGATTGGTAAAGATACGGACTCCACTTTGTCCCGATAGCTCTGCTTGAAGATACACTCTCAATGTGGAAGCATCCGGCGAAAGATTGTGTAATGTGACCATGACCTTATTGGGCTGGGAAGTGTAATCACTTATCTTGTTGGAATAAGGCGGGCTGATTGCCACATTGATTTGCACAGGCGCAAACTGGCTGAAGACCGCAATGGGAATTAGCAAAAACACTAAAATCATGAACTGATGTATGGAGTGTTTCAGTCGTTTGGTATTTGTTGTTTTGTTAAAAAGTGTAGACATAGCTCAGGTCTCCTTTAATTTCATTAAAAGCCGGCATAAGTTCTTTATCCGGATAATTTGCATTGATAAAATACACATTCAGCCGCATGGCATGCTGTTTTGCCAAGGCATAGGATGAAGTGAGGGTGGTGTTGTGTGTGCTGCCATTACCCTCTTGGTAGCTCATTCTGATGAAAGCATGGTTGAATCCCAGATTTAATTTGTCATTCAATAGATTTTTTGAAGCACCGACCATGATTCCGCTTGCAGTAGTGGTCGTTAGATAGTTTTCGAGTCGGTTGTAGTTTGCTCCTGCCAACAGATTGGCTTTCAGCTTCACCAGATTGAGGCTGTAGGTAAGATTGGCAATCAAAGCCTTATTTTCATTATGCCCACGGGTGTAATCGTTGAAGTCGCGCAAGCCCATATTACTCAGCACCAACATTACCATATGGTTGTATTTTTGTCCGTTGAACATCAGCCGGGGCGTGATATTTAAATTGCTTGTCGCCTGATACAATTTCAGTGAGTCAATGAGCGGCACCCTTCCCGGACGCTGGTTTGAGCTGTAATTGCTGTAACTTACATCAAGCCCGAAAACAGGCCAAGGGTTCACAGAAGCATGAATGGCCGAAATGGTGCGCAGGGAAGTAGCTCGTTTGGTATTGCGTAAATTATCGTGTTGTACGCCAATGCTTCCCCTCAGATTCAGTTTGCGTTTGAATAAACTCACGGAAGGGCTAATAGTAAGATTTTCCAAGTCGTTGTTCATGAAATAGGCACCCATTGAGCGGTATCCGGGGTCAATACGGCGGTATTCCATTTTGGTATTCACCTTTCCTAGGCGCAGATTGAGCGAAGCCCGGACTGCAGTAAGCAGTTCAGTGGATAAATTCAATTTGATAATCTTGTTGATTGTTTCAAGTAACTCATCTTGATCGCCCCCCTCAAAACCCATAGCCTTTATGTCGGTGGTGTAAATGCTGGCTGCCGCTTCCGACTCAAAGCTTAGGCTTTTTGACAGCTTGATTCGCGTATTGATACCTGTCACGAGATTTTCTTCGGATGGTAGGTAGGCTGGAGAAAGTGGGTCAATCATACTGCTGCTGTCGTCTTTTATTTTGAGTACAACCAGGTCCACATAAGTCTGCTCCGAGCCAATTCCTATTTTTGCCCCAAATCCTCTCCGCGTCAGGCTTTGTGCCGTATCAACTGCATGTTGAAATGCAGTAGTAGCCTTTTTGAACCTTCCGTAAATCAATCCGAATCGAAATTTTCCGGGCTTAAGCTCCACACCGCCCCCAAGAAAACGATGCCCCGATAAGGTGAAATTACTGAAATTAACACTGCTATATCCGATATGAGCAGTTGCCCATTTATAGGTCGGACTTAAGCCTACCTGATTAAAAGGTTGTGAATAATCTAAGTTACGGTTGTGTAGGCGAACCGAAAATGGAATCGCCATGCCGTACACATACGCAGTGGCATTGGAAGCAAGTAGAGCCGAAAAAGGCTGCATGCGGTTATCAATACCACTTGCATTATAGCCGATAAAATTCGTGCCAATGTTTCCTTTTATTTCGAAAGGCTTTTGTTGTGCTATGCTTCCCAAATCTTGACTAATACCTAAGAAGGAGCCAAAAACAACAAAGCCCACAGCTAAAACAACAGATACAAAATTTGGTGTCCGATTTTGCTGGTTAACGACTACAATCGGTTTTCGGAAGACAGCAATCAAACAGTTGTTTGCTGTATTTCTGTATTTTAAACGAAACAATACAGTTTCATTGCCAGCTTTCTTTGTTTTTTTGGGTTTTGGTGGCATGGCTACATATTATTCAACAAATATACGATGAGAAACATATAAAGTCAATAGATGAATTTTTTTTTAATCCTATCATAACTAATTGAACTAAAGATGTTTCCGGGCGTAAGTCTTTTATGTGTAGAAAACTGCTCTCAGATTAAGCACAAAGTCCGGATAAAGCTGATAAGAAGGGGGTAGAGTGGGGGAGAATTGAAAGTTCTTTCTTTACTATTCTAATTTATTTAAGAAAAGTAGAATAGTGTGCATAAATAAATCAATATTTCACAAGAAATACCCTAATTTAAGAATTCCCACCACCTATCCATTTATCAGTTCCTGAAAGCGTGATATAAACAGCCCTACATGCTAGCCGTCTACCAAGCCATGGTGTGCGTGAACGGAGATTGGCATGGTTTAAATCCCGTTTTGTTATAATTAATCAATTTTTTAACATATAGTAAACCAATCATATACCCGTTGCTAACCGTTTAATAACACTTATATACGTATCTACTTATTCGTGATACGACTAAATGTTATAGCCGGATGTAGTTTTGCCTCATTGATTGTTCACCCATTTATTAACTAAACACTTGTAATCATGACAACAATGAGAAATTCTGTACAATTAATTGGACGCGCAGGTATTGATCCTGAAGTAAGAACTATTGCTAAAGATCGCCAGCTGGCACGCTTTACGCTCGCAACGAATGAGTATTACTATAATGATAAGGGCGAGCGCGTGGATGAAACCACTTGGCATCGTATTGTAGCTTTTGGTAAGCTTGCCGAGCGTATAGAAAAGGTAGTAAAAAAAGGTCAGCAGCTGGCAGTAACCGGAAAAATTACCAGCAACAGCTGGGAAGACAAAGATGGTAATAAACGTTATACCGTAGAAATACAAGCGAGTGACTTTTTGGTCTTTTATCCCAATACGCAAGCCGTAGAAACCGCATAAAAGGCTTTCAGCTTTTCATGAATTTAGTCTAAAGTCCGCTTCGCCGGACTTTTTTTATTCCAAAGGATTTGCGACTATCCCGGCAGTCAATATAATTCTTGCTTTACAGCTGCCTTCATCTACATCTGTAACTCCGGATAGAGTGACTTTAAAAGGAAGCTTTTCTTTTAAAATTTCCAAGATATCGGGCCATTTATTTTCACCTAATTCCAAATAAGCTCCCTCAGAAAATTCGATGTTTTCGAAGCTCCAATCTATGGCTTCGTGCCCTTCAGCTTTGAAAAACAAATGTGCGCGAAGTAAATTTACAACGGAAGGATCGATTGAAATCACTTCAATTCGAGCACTTTTGATATTGATTTCCTTTATCTTATCAAAGTATTTTTCATATTCTTCATCCAAGGCAGGGTCAATTTCTGCTTCCACGAAAAAAGTGCCATTGGCGCTTGTTTTCAAGCTGTTGGTGGTAAAGTCGAGATCTAAATCTGTTTTGAATGTACTATCGAATTTTACATCCGCCAAGCTGACAACTTTTTCACAAGATGTGGTAATAAATCCTACAACAAAAACCAGTATTATAATTCGGTAAAATGTTTTCATAAGCTATTTCATTAAATTTGTTTTATCAAAATTACAATTAAATAGGATTAAAAAGCAAGTGTTTTGCTAATAAATCCTTATCGACTTGCAATAACCACTGCTTTTTTAAGATGTTTTACAGTTCCGTCTTCTTTAAATATCTCAGCATGTACGATATAAATCCCGGTGGGTAATCGTTGGTGGCGGTCATCCAGACCGTCCCAGCTGATTGCACCTTCTTGTGCCGCCAACACACTTTTTGTAAGGTGCCGGACACGCAATCCTGCTGCATTGTAAATGAATATATTTAGGGTGTAACCGGCTTCATCAAAACGATAGCGTATGCTTGTTACATCATTATAGCCGTCCCCGTCGGGAGAAAAAATCTCCGGATCGATTTCCAACATATCGTTTGAAGGAGTATCTTGAACAAACATCGAATTTTGATATCCCGGACTTGCAAAACCAATCGTTTCCACTGCAGAATGCCAGTTTGTAGGGTCCTCGGAAGGCCTGTCGGGGGAAATACGTTCCAAGGAAACGCCTTTTACATAATTTAATAGCGGGAAATGCATTTTTTCATGATAGCTGAATACATCCAATACCGAACGATTGCGCAAAGTCAATATAGCCGTCCCTTCTTCGTTGGGATAAGTTGGAAAACTTTCCATTTCAATATAATTTTCTTTGGATGGGGCTTGGTAATGTCGTGTTACTGCAGCGGTATCGGCACTTAATAATACGTAGGTGCCGGGCATTATCAAGCGTGTTGACTGACTTATTTCACGTAATACTGTATCAGGCGGATTTGGAATACTTTGCCTTACAGCACCTAAGCGCAGCTCTTCCAAATTGATAATTTTATTACTGCGGTTGTACAATTCAACAAAATCGGCTCCGTCAGCAAAAGGATTAAATAATATCTCATTGATGACAATATCGCCTTCTGCAGCTACATCAGGTATGCCGAATTCGATAAAACTATTTGGTTCTACGGGACGTCCCACGCAGTTTAGCACGGCCTCCGAAATATGTAATTGATAAATTATTCCACTGCTAAAAGCTTTGTCAAATCGCAGTTCCACAAAATCAGGTTCAGCAGGGTTCAGCGTGGCTTCCAACACTCTAATATCACTCGGTCTAAGTTCATAATGCGCTTTGTTTCCCATGCTCACGGCATCCATTTGTTGGTCGAACCACAGTTGAATAATTTGATTGCCGATTAGTTTGTGCCGCTCTGCACGGGCTCCCGAAGTAGATATTTCATATACTGAATTTACTTTTCCCGGTGTCCCTCCACGGCTGTCTTCCGAAGCTGTCCAGTTGTTTCGCCCGCCACACGGATTGCCTGGATCTTTTTGCTCGATGGACCAGCCCCCGTCCTTTTTGTTATTGTCATGATACCATTTGTCTGTATAGCTGACCGAAGAAATTATGTGTCCCTGCTTTGCAATTAAATGTAGTGAAGCACCACTATTTGCCAGCTGAAAACTACTAAATCCATAAAATGGACCATATTCAGTTAACTCAGGAGCTGCATTTTCATGGCCGAGCAATAAATAAGCTTCCGGCTCAATTTGTATTGCACCAATGATTTTTTCGGTATTGCCAATCATCAATTTCCAGCCATCCAGACTGATGGGGATATTTGTTGTATTATAGAGTTCAATATATTCCCAATCCGGAAGTTCCACCGGCGGGCTTGGGTCAGCCATTATTTCGTTGATAACCACATCAGCATATTGTGCCTCATAATAGCTTATGTTGACAGAAGTGTCTTCCATGATGTTTCCGGCAAAGTCTTCCAAGTTTTTAATTGTCAGAGTGTACATCTGACCATTATCTAATGGGCTTGGAAGTTGCAATACGGCTTGGGCTGCCGACATTCCTGCTACTACTTCCATGGGTCTTCCAATATTATTGTCGATATGATAATTTTGCTTGTTTAATAAAGAAGTTTCGGTAATTCCTTCGTTAAATACCAGATGAATGCTGAAAGGGTCTGTGGCTTGGGCACTTAATAAAAATGGCGGTTCGGTATCTTGGTGTTCTGTATCAATGCGAATATCATCATAATACATTTTCGTGCTGTTGCTTACGGTATATTTACCATAAAACCCGAAATATCCTCCCGGTTCAAAGCTGTTATCTGTGCCCGATGCTTGCAATGAATAAATCCCGTTTCCACTAGGGTCTACAAACAACGACCATTCACCACTTTCGGTGCGAATTACTTTTACAAACAGCTGGAATGAGCCGGCAATTAGTCCGTCTTCTCCTCTAAATATTCTGGTAACTTGCGTTGCTTCTTTTCGGTATAATTCAATGGCATCCGCCGAGCCGGCTTCTCCAAAACGTAAGAAATATCCGTTCAGCGCCGAAGTCAAATCAGCTTGATCACTAATTAAATATACTTCGCTCAGGTTATTTGCCGAAGGCGCAAATGCAAGCCGTATCCAAAAGTTCCATTCTACATTTCCTCCCGGATTAGTATATGGTGTACTAAGCCATGAGCTGCCTGCCTCCGAAGCATTCAGCTGTAATTGTAAAGCCTCATTGATGATATAGTTTTCCGTAGTGCCGGACCATACCGGATCATGGGTGAAGTTTCCATCAGAAAAATCCTCAAACAGTTGTGCGTAGCCCAATAAGGGAAGAAATAGCAGAATTAGCAGTAAACGCTTCATTATTTTATATTTTTGTAACGTATTAGGTTTGTAAAAGTAATAATTTATTCAGGAGATTAAATGAAAACTAAAATTGCTGTTGTGGGGGCTACCGGTCTGGTGGGGCAAATGATGTTTCGTGTTATGGAAGAACGCGGACTGACGGATGTGGAGTTAATTGCAGTAGCATCTGCACGTTCGCAGGGAAAAAAGCTGCTGTTTAATGGCAACGAAATTGAAGTAATTCATGTTGAAGACGCGATTAAAGCACGTCCGGATATTGCACTTTTCTCTGCCGGCAGCGATTTTTCTCTTCGCTATGCTAAGCAATTTGCAGAAACAGGATGTATCGTTATCGACAACAGCTCTGCTTGGCGCATGGATGATTCGGTCCCTCTTTTGGTACCTGAAATTAATTTGCATCAGCTGAAGCCCGAGCATCGAATCATTGCAAACCCTAATTGTTCCACAATTCAGCTTGTGATGGTATTAGCATGCCTGCAAGCTGTGAGTCCAATCCACCGTATTGTTGTTTCGACTTATCAATCGGTTAGCGGCAGTGGGCTTGAGGGAATTCATCAGCTGGAGCTTGAAGAAACCGGAAAAAAATCTCCGAATCCGGCTTATCCGCATGCAATACATCGAAATGTTATTCCGCATGGCGGAGCATTTGATGAAAAAGGGAATACAGCAGAAGAATTGAAGTTGGTATTTGAGACTCGAAAGATTTTACAACAGCCTCAACTTGCGGTTACTTCAACGGTTGTACGAGTACCTGTGATAGGAGGTCATTCGATGAGTGTGAATATTGAGTTTGAAAATGCATTTGATCTTGATAGCATTCGTGAGGCGATTTTAAATTGTCCGACCTTGATATTACAGGACAATCCCCAAGAAAACATATATCCTATGCCCTTATTTGCACAAGATAAGGATGAGGTTTTTGTGGGTCGCCTTCGTGTGGATGAAAGCATTGCACATGGCTTGAATCTATGGATTGTAGCGGATAACCTTAGGAAGGGCGCTGCCACCAATGCCATCCAAATTGCTATGGCTATAATGGATAGAAAAAGAGGAATCATCCAATAATTTTCGAAAGCATCAAGAAATTCAGTAGTTTCGCAGCCATAAAAAGCCAAAAGTTGACGTGAAAATTTATACAGATATTAATCAGTTTGTGCCGGTTAAAAATGCGGTGGTTACCATTGGCACTTTTGATGGCGTTCATTTGGGTCATCGTGCTATTTTCAACAAGATGATACAAGATGCTCGCAAAATTGGCGGACAAACCGTGGTAGTAACTTTTTTCCCTCATCCGCGCGTGGTGCTGAATATTAATAGCGAAAACCTGAGATTCATCACTACACAAGAAAAAAAGATGGAGATTATGGAAGAGATTGGTATCGACCATGTTATCGTAATCCCCTTTACAAAGGAGTTTTCGCGTATGAGCTCCGAAAGTTTTATCAAATCAATAATCGTTGATAAAATAAACGCAGCAAAGCTGGTGGTTGGATACGACCATCATTTCGGGAAAAACCGCATGGGAGATTTTAAATTGCTGTATGATTTAGGACAAAAATATCAGTTTAAGGTCGAACGTATTCCTGCACAAGACATTGAGAATATAGCTATTAGCAGCACAAAAATTAGAAAGGCACTTGAAGTAGGTGATGTGAAAAAAGCCAATAAATGGCTTGGATATCAGTATTCAATTTGCGGGACGGTGATACACGGGCATGCGCTCGGTCGTGAGCTGGGCTTCCCAACAGCAAATATACATACCGACTTGCCCTACAAACTCATCAGTTTTCAAGGGGTATATGCGTGCTTTGTCGATTTTAAAGGAAAAGAATATAAAGGGATGGCAAATATCGGACATCGCCCTACAGTAGGTAACGACGGGCTTTCTACCGAAGTGCATTTGTTTGATTTCGATCAAGAGATGTACGGTGAAACCGTGTGCTTACGTTTTGTCGACCGCATTCGTTCCGAAATAAAATTTGATGGTATCGATGCCTTGAAACAACAGCTGCAACGCGATAAGGAAATGGCTCTGCAGCTGATATCGAAGCAGTATGAATAGCTTCCGGATTTGTGCCGAGCAAGCTGAAAGCTGCTTGCTGTAGTGAAATCAAAATTTGCTTTAGGTTTTTATATCTTTGCTTGTTGAATTTGTTAATCAATTAAATATAGTTTATGAAGAAATTATTTTATGTCATTTCGGCATTTGTTGCCCTAAGTCTTGTGCCGCATCATGCTATGGCTTGTACAAATTATATTGTTACCAAAGGCGCCTCGGTAGATGGTTCGATTATGGTTACTTATGCTGCCGACTCGCATGAGTTGTATGGTGAGTTATATCATTGGCCCGCAGCACAACATCCTGAAGGAAGCATGTTGGATATTATTGAATGGGATTCGGGAAAATATTCCGGGCAAATTAAACAAGCTTCCCAAACCTATAATGTGGTGGGAAATATGAATGAATACCAGCTAGCAATTGGTGAGACCACCTTTGGCGGACGAGCTGAATTGGTTGATAAAACCGGTATTTTGGATTATGGCAGCCTTATTTATATCACCTTGCAGCGTTCTCGCTCAGCACGTGAAGCCATAAAAACCATAGTAGAACTGCTTTCCGAATACGGATATCGTAGCTCAGGAGAATCTTTCAGTATTGCCGACAAAGATGAAGTCTGGATAATGGAACTTATCGGCAAGGGCACCGACCTTAAAATCGATAGAAAAACCAAAAAAGAATATAATGCAGATAAAGGTATCGTATGGGTTGCCATGCGTATTCCTGACGGCTATGTAAGTGCACATGCCAATCAAGCGCGCATACAAACCTTTCCTTTGGCTGATGGCAAACGCTCCATCACTTCTAAAGATATGGACAAGATTTTCAACAAAGAAGTTGAAGTGATTTATGCGGAAGATGTAATCAGTTTTGCACGTAAAAAAGCTTGGTTTGTAGGTGAAGATAGCGGATTCAGCTTCTCGGATACCTATGCACCCGTTGATTTTGGCGGAGCACGCTTTTGCGATATTCGTGTGTGGACCATGTTTAATAAAGTAACCAATGGAATGGATAAGTATTGGGATTATGTAAAAGGACATATTAAACATGAAGCTACTTTTGAAGATGGCCGTCCAAATCCAAATAACTATGCCACCAACCGCATGCCACTTTGGGTAAAGCCCAATAACAAAATATCATTGCACGATATGATGATGTTTATGCGTGATTATCTGCAAGGCACGGAGTTGGATATGACAAAAGATTTTGGTGCACAGCCGTTTGAACTACCTTATCGTTGGCGTCCGCTTACATGGGAAGTGGATGGGGTAAGCTATGTAAATGAGAGAGCTACCGCTACACAGCAAACCGGTTTTTCATTTGTTACCCAGTCGCGCTCTTGGTTGCCCGATGAAATTGGCGGTATTATTTGGTGGGGTGTGGACGATGCCAATGCCGGTGCATACATGCCTTTATATAGTAGCATGACAACCAGCCCACATCCTATTGAAGAAGGAAATGGCGCATTAATGGAATGGTCCGAAACATCACTATTTTGGATTACCAATATGGTGTCGAACTTATCTTATACACGCTATAACCGTATTCAGCCTGATGTGGCAGAAGTAAGAGATGGACTGGAAGCAACCTTTATCAAACTGGTGCCTGCAATTGACGCAGCAGCACGGGTCTTACATGAAGATAATAAAGAAGCAGCGGTCGCATTCTTAACTGATTTTAGTCACGATCAGGTAAATCGTACCTTCAATAGCTATAAACATCTTTACCAAGAGCTGTTTATGAAGTATATGGATGGAAACGTAAAAACACGTCAAGAAGGTTCAACTATTCCGAAAGTGGAATTTGCCGGTTATAGCAAGGAGTTTTTACGCAAAATTGTGGAAGATACCGGCGATAAGTTAAAAGTAATTGAAAGTGATAAGGATTAGTCTCCAGCTATAAAAATATAGGAACGTATTTAAGGCCGTCTTTCTTTTGATTGACGGCTTTTTTTATATCCTTGAAATTGCAAAACAGGTTTAAATAAACACGAATATTTATCCTGTTTCTCCTTGAAACTTCGGCTTTGGCTATTCATAAAATTTCTATAACTTTACCTCTTCACATTAAGGATTATTATTTATAGATAAATAATTGATTATGAATATATTAAAACGTTTTAGATTTTCAGTTTTTCACCTCTTGCTAGGATTTGCATTTCTTTTTCTTGCTCAGCCGGTTTTAGCACAGGATGAAATACAATCTTGGGAAGCCTTACGAAGCCGCCCGTATCCTCAATGGTTTAAGGATGCCAAATTAGGTGTTTTCATCCACTGGGGTATTTATTCCGTTCCATCCTATGGTGCTGCCGAGGCATATGGCGAATGGTATCTGAGGGGGCTGCAAGTAGGTACACAAAACAGGCTGGAGTTCATGAAGAAAAACTGGGGTGAAGATTTTGAGTACAACGATTTTGCACCACTTTTTAAAGCCGAGCTTTTTGATGCGGACGAATGGGCTTCCATTTTTAAAAGTGCCGGAGCCAAATATATCATACTCGTTTCCAAACATCATGACGGATACTGTCTGTGGCCAAGTAAGTATGCTCCCGGCTGGAATAGCGTGGATGTGGGACCAAAACGAAATATACTTGAAGAGCTCTCACAAGCAGTAAAAAAGCAAGATATCCGCTTCGGATTATACTATTCTTTGCCTGAATGGAATAATGCCTTATACAAATGGGATAACGATCCACACGACTCTATCCATACCTATGTGGAGGACTATATGATTCCGCAGTTCAAGGAGTTGATTACTACGTTTAAACCCGACTTGCTGTTCGCTGATGGCGATTGGACGCATTCGGCAGAAGATTGGCATACTCAAGAGTTAATTTCATTTTATTACAATACGGTTGGGGCAGATGCCATTGTAAATGACCGCTGGGGGCATGGCGCCGATATCGGCTATATCACGCCCGAATACAGTGCCGGCGGACTGAAAACCGACCGCCCATGGGCTGAAGTGCGTGGGCTGGGACGTTCCTTTGGACTAAACAGAAATGAAAAGCTGGAAGCATATATGACTTCTGAAGAATTAATTCGCTTTTTTATACGTACCGTAGCCAACGGAGGCGGAATCACGATTAATGTTGGCCCTGCAGCCGATGGAAAAATACCCTTGCTGCAAGAAGAACGCCTGAAAGACTTAGGAAAATGGATTGATATTAACGAAGAAGCAATTTATGGTTCCACCGCCTGGACAAAATCGGCCGAAGAGCGTGAGATAAGTTTTGAAAGAATAGATCCGAATATTGATTTCGACTGGGTACGCAACAGCCCTGCGCCGGGTATCTCGGAAGATAATTTCAAAGCCGTATGGACCGGCTTTCTGAAAGCACCGGCAACTGAAACCTTTAACCTCAGCGCCAAAGCGGACGATGGTGTGAGACTTTATATTGATGACCAACTGGTTTTGGATCAATGGGAACAGCAGGAAGAAGCCGAAGTAAAAAAGAAAAAAGCCAAGAAAAACACCTTTAAAATGAAAAAGGATGTGCTGTATCCTGTACGTGTCGAGTATCACGAAGAACTTCTGCAAGCCTCAATACAGCTGTACTGGTCAAGCAAATCAATGGAAGAACAGATTATTGCTTCGGACTTTTTCTTCACTGAAAACAGCACAGACGCCCCACAAGGGCTAAAGGGAGTCTACAGCTCCATGAAGCAAACAGTAGCATATACGCATAATCATGGTAATTTGTACGCCACTTGTTTGGAATGGCCCGGAGAAACATTGCAATTGCCCATACCAAAGCCTGCAGAAGGTACCAAAATAAGTCTGCTCGGACGGGATGGAAATTTAAATTGGCGATATGATAACAATCAGTTAATCATTGATTTGAATGAAATTCGATATGCCGAAATACCGCATCATGCCGCATGGACATTTAAAATCGAAAATTATAAATAATATAGTAACGCAAGAATTGATAACGACCTAAAACTTATTCCATGACTGTAAAAAGATTTTCCATCACCATAATGTTGATTTTGGGCAGCCTCATATTGAATGCTCAACTGCCGCTAATACCGTATCCTGCTCAACTGGAACAAACTGAAGGCAGCTTCCGCTTAAATGCCAACACAAAAGTTTATTATAATCATCTGGATTTAGTGCCTTTGGCAAATTTGTTTATCGAAAAGCTGGGAATTGAAAATAAACAGCCCGCATATCACAGCCATGAGACCTTGCAGAATGTGATATTATTGGCATTTCAAAAGCCGATGGATTTGGCAATAGGTACCGAAGGCTATAAATTACAGCTGGACAATGATGCAATTGTTATTCAAGCAAATGCTATTCCCGGCTTTCGTTATGCACTCCAAACATTGCTACAACTTGCGGATGCGGAAGGGGAAGGTTTTCCTGCAGTAAATATTACGGATTTTCCACGTTTCGGCTATCGTGGGATACATTTGGATGTGGTACGTCATTTCATGCCTATTGAGTTAATTTACAAGCTCTTGGATCAGCTTGAAAAACATAAAATGAATGTGTTTCACTGGCATTTGGTAGATGATCAGGGCTGGCGCATCGAAATCAAGAAATATCCCAAGCTCACCGAAGTAGGAGCTTGGCGTCACGATATGAAAGACATACATTGGGATGCACGCCCTCTGGCTCCCGGTAAAGAAGCTACCTATGGTGGCTTTTATACGCAATATGAAATAAAAAAACTGGTTGCTTATGCTGCCGAACGCAATATTACCATCATACCCGAAATTGAAATGCCTGCTCACGTGATGTCTGCTTTGGCAGCTTATCCGGAATACAGCTGCACCGGCGAAAATCTTGGTGTAGCTCCCGGTGGAATTTGGCCTATTTCGCAAATATATTGTGCAGGAAATGATGCTACCTTCGATTATTTGGAAGATATATTGATGGAAGTAATGGACCTTTTCCCCTCAACACTTATTCATGTCGGAGGTGATGAAGCTGATAAAGCCGAATGGAAATCTTGTGAGAAATGTCAGCAGCGCATAAAAGATGAAGGTCTTGCAAATGAAGAAGAGCTGCAAAGCTATTTTATGCAACGCATTGAAAAAGTATTGAATAAAAGGGGAAGGCAAATGCTGGGCTGGGATGAGATTTTAGAAGGTGGCTTGGCACCAAATGCTGCCGTAATGTCGTGGAGAGGAGAAGAAGGAGGAATTGCTGCCGCCCAACAGCATCATTTTGCTGTGATGACACCCGGCGATTATTGCTATCTTAATTATTATCAGGGAGATCCCGATGTGGAGCCTATTGCAATCGGAGGATATACTCCATTGAGAAAAGTATACGGATATGAACCTGTTCCTGAAGCATTAAGCCCTGAACTTCATAAATATATTTTAGGTGCGCAAGGAAACTTATGGACAGAATTCATTACCGGTCCAGATATGGTTGAGTATATGTACTTCCCGCGTGTTTCTGCCTTGTCAGAAGTAGTTTGGTCGCCAAAGGAAGTGCGCGATTGGGGTGATTTTTCCGCACGTATGGAAACACAATACAAGCGTTACGAGCGTGACAATATCAATTATTCGATGAGTGCGTTTCAAGTGACGGCACATACCCGGACCAATCCCGTCAATAATCAACTGATTATCGAACTGATGTCCGAAGCATACAATCCCGAAATTCGATATACCTTAAACGGAAAAGAACCTACTGTACACGATAAAATTTATAAAGAGCCTATCAGCATTACCAAAACCACACGTATTAAAGCTGCTATTTTTGATGAAGAAGGCAAAAAAGGAGCTAGTATGCAACGTGATTATCTTGTACATAAAGCTTTTGCTTCAAAACTGGAGCTTACACACCCAAATGCGGAGCGTTATGATGGGCAAGGAAAATTCGGATTGGTCGATGGGGTATTTGGTTCAAGCAGTTTTAGCGATGGTCTGTGGAAAGGTTTTCAGGGCGATGATATGATTGCGACCATTGATTTGGGAAGCCAACAGAAAGTGCGTACAGTGGAAGTACATGCCTTGCAGCAAACCGGCTCATGGATTTTCTTTCCCACTGAGGTGATTGTGGAAATAAGTCCTGACGGCGAAAATTTTAAAGAATGGGCAAGAAAAGAAAACGATGTGCCTGCAATGGCTACCGGAAAACTGCTCAAGACATTCCGTATTGACAAAAAAGCACAAAATATTCGCTATCTACGTGTTACAGCTAAAAACCAAGGGGTAAATCCCAAAGAACACTCCAGTGCAGGCGAGCCTTCTTGGATATTTATTAGTGAAATAGTGGTGGAATAAAGTGAATAGATTGATGGTTGGATAAAACCGAGTAAGAACGTATTATTAAGTTTTTTAGAGAGAAATCTGAACAAATGTTGAGAATTATTCGGTTTTCAACTTAGAATATTTCTAGCTTATCAAGGCACTTTCAGAAAACAGAATAATTTCTAATTTTCGGGATTAAAAACACTTTTC
>CAZQBU010000015.1:0-67671 GCA_964592175.1 uncultured Lentimicrobiaceae bacterium | reverse complement strand
AGGTTTCTATATGCTTGCTTTTATTGTTTGAAACAGTGGCTATATACATTCCTGAAGGCAGATGCCGTATATCAAGCTGGTTGACACCATCGTTAAGCCGGCGCTGTAGAATTATCTGACCTTTCATATCCCTGAGCAACAAGGTGCAATCGGTGTTCCTGGTCTGAACAGTTAACCTGTCGGTAGCCGGCACAGGTCCTATACGCACTTCCTGCCCAATAGCCATTTGCTCACTGCTGCCGGTTATTACATCAGACAATAGAACTTTCCTGATGTAGCCATCTCCAAAATTCGATGCAGGAAATTCATCACATTTCCCGGTAATCAGGCAACCGCCATCTGATGTGGCCAGCAAATCAAGCAACCAATAGCTGCGGTCGCCCTGAAATACTTTGCTTCCAAGGAGATTAAGCGCGGCATCAAACACATAAAATCGAATATCAGATGGTTCTTGAAATGTTTCTGATTCAAAATTGGCTACCCAGATATGATCTTCATTCACGAATCCCATGCCATTATGAATTGGTATATTTACCTCATCCTCATCGTATATCACTACATTTTCTAACAGCTCAAAGTTGGGATTGTACAACCGCATTTCAAGCCCGTTTGCAAATGTATTTCCTACTTTACGTACTTTATGTGCCATGATGAAATTGCCATCCTTCAACCTTTTCACACTCAGGGGTGTATTGGTGAAAGCGCTTTCGTTGGTGGGGAAATTGCCGTAACCAAGGTAATTGAAATCCAGGTCAAACTTTGCCCAATCATAAGCATACGGAAGGGATAAACTGCCGATCAAATAAAAGGCAGTGCTATCCTCGTTGAAGAAAAGTTCACTCCCCTCGTTGCTATCTCTAAAGTTGTAGAATATTTTGTGGGATATTCGATTACCGTTAAAATCATATTTAGCAAAAAAGGGGCAATGTGTGTAACCTTCAATGGCGGTATCGGCCACACCTTGAAGGATGATCTCGTTCATGGGGCTGATGAGGTAGTTTTGAATCCTGAAGCTTGTATTGCCATTGGTTGCCGGCAGGCTGTCATACACCTCCCTCACTAATTCGAGATTAGGCGTTATTTCCCTGAAATAAACATCATTTGAATATCCTCCCGTAACAGCACGCACGATGTTGCCTATGCACAGTAGGTTTCCGTTCGCTTTTTTCAGCATAAAGTTTAAGTAATTGACTGTATCTTCCTTTGGATACCATTCCGTCTGCAATACTTCTCCTTCAAAGCTTATTCTGTTGATATAAGACGATGAAATATTAGAATGGTATCTAAGGCCACAGGTGTAATAATTATCTTGATATTCAATTGAAGCTTCTAACCATTCGAATGCAGTAGTATCTCCCAATATTAACTCAAAGGAATGTTGGGCATAGAGCATGCTAACGGACATTAAAATAATTAAGAATATATATCTCATACTATAAAAATTATAACTCCGATGCTTGGCCACCGTCCATATAATGCACCTTGATGCCATATTGAAAAATACTGTTGTGATAATAGTTGTATATGTAACTACCTGATACAAATATTTCTTTCTTGTCCCCAAACATATTAGTTATACAAATCAGGCTATACACAGACCCAAGACCTTCGTCTTCTTTTATTTTTTGGTGGCCTAAATAACGTAAAAAATTGAAATACGCGTTCATGGTATTGCGTTCCAAACAGAGATTAACCGGTCCTACTTCCTCAGAAGCATAAAATAGATAGTAATCAAAGCTATTGTCAAGGGGATCATTTGGCCGGCGAATGTTGAGTTCACCGCCCGTTCTACTAATTTCAACCGGATTAATCACGTAAAAGTTACCGGTCGGGTCTGGCAAGCTGGCATTCATAGCCATCATGAGCTGTTGTGCAGCATCAGAATCGTAATTAAACTCTTGACATCTTCCTTTGTTTTCCCCATACCACCAATAATCCTCATCACCAAACGGTCCTTCAAGTACTGGCTGAGGTGGAATGTCGTTGGTTTTTTCGCCTGTAACCACATTCACTGTAAAATGAATGTTTTCGGCTGTACTAGAAGCCTCTTGGAGGTTGATGAGCGCAAGGCCCTTTTGTGAGAAAGCAGAGCCATGATATACACTCCTTACTTCCTCAATCATTTGCTCATACTTAGCAATTAAGGCATTCATGCTTATACGGCGGTTGCCGGTTAGTTCAAGGGTTAAATAAATAGTGTCCACCTGGTAGGTTTTGTAAAACTCATTTGGAAATCCATAGCTATAATTGAAACAGGATTCCAGGTACCAAAGAGCGGAATCAACATCCATACTTTCATCACTTTTTAGGTTGGGATTACTTTTGTACACTTCAACCTTATCCAAAAACTGAAGTATGTCTTGGGTAACTTTCGTTTGAAACTCAATAGATACAGCATGTTGATCATTTCCAACAGTAAGTTCTCTCTCTTTTGAGCAATTGATTAAAGACAGCAAGCCTAAAATCAGTACAATCGATAAAATTTGTGGTTTATTCATGATATTGGTATTAAAATGTTACTAATTTTTATTTAATTTATTAGCTAATTAAGTTTATACTTAAACCCTAGGAGAGCAAAGCGGCATCATGTGCCGCTCCCATAATAAAATGTTTGTAGTATAGTTTTTTTAGCAATCAGAATTAACGATTCATACCAAAACACAAAAAAACAGATAATCAACTGATTGATTTTGATTTTTATAACATTGCCACAATTTCCGTGTACAAGGTTATGTTCTTTTATATAAGATTGGAATACTACTCTTTTCATGTTTTTTTCAGATAATTGGTATTCGTTCAATATTGATAATGCAAATATATTAAATTATTTATATACATACACAAGAGCATGTGTTAATTTATAATTATTCTAAATAGCTGAGCTTTAAAAAGCCAAATTCTATTTCTTAGGTTGCTTTGTTTTGCGGATATTGGCAAAAACACCGGTTAAACAGCAATTATTATTATAGTTCGTATGTAGGTCTGCCGCCCGGGTAGCTGTTTCTGCTGTGCTGTTTGATTAAGTTTTTTTTGGTTCAGGAATCATAAACAAATGCAGGTTTTAGACAACAATGTGACCTAAACCTGCATTATTATTAAAACTTATTATCACTTATTATATTTATAATCAGTGAAATATCGTGTTATTAAGGGATGTGGTTTAAAAACTTACGCTTGTAACTTTTCCTGTAACAGTAAAGGTTTTGCGCAGCGTACCACCCGAATATTCTCCTCCATGATATACTCCGTCAATTTCGGTGCCCGTGCTGCTTCCGCCTGTATACACAGAATATGTTTCTCCGCTTTGTAAATCTTCCGATGAAAAAATGATGGAAGAATAATTACGAATTGGTTTGAAAGTTACAATTTCAGCTCCGGAAGAATGTTGCAAATGGAATAATGTACTTGATGATAATGTTTGGTTTGATGTTACTTTCAAGCTATTCTGTTCAGAAGTTGAGTTGGGTGTTTGTATCATAAATGAGTTAACTGCCGAAATAATCATAAAACCTCCATTCATATTACATTTTCCGTTAAAATCTAAGCCTACTTCAGGCATAGACGGTGGTCCGTGGATGATTATTTCACCACCTGTTATCAGCACATCCCCGTTACTGTCAATGCCGTCGCCACCGGTTGAATTGGTTACTATATATCCGGCATTAATTGTGAGCAAACTTCCGTCATTTGCTTCACCACCAAGACCAAAAGTAGAATTGAGGCAGTCGTCACTGGATTTGATATGCGTAACGCCACCGTTAAAGGTAATAAATGGAGCTTCAATACCTTCGTATGAGTTAAGGATATTAAGCGTGCCATCGTTAATGTTAATTTCATTTAGGGCTTTTAAGCCATCATCGGAAGAACTGATTGTAATATCTCCACCATTAATAGTGATATTGTTTTTGGCTTTAATGGCTTTTGCTTCCGCATATTTTGCATTATACCATGAACCACTGATATAAAGTTTATCTCCGGTAGTGGTAATACTAACAGTTGGTGAGCTTTCATCATCACCGATTATTAAGTCATTATCCGGTACGATACCTCGTCCTGCTGTACCCGAACTATGGGTAGTCAGTGTCCCGCCTAAGATGTACAAATCATTATCCGTTGAAATGCAATTTGCTTTATAAGATGACAGCTTTCCTTGCTCATCGGTATATACTGCTCCATTTCCGGTAGTGGTAATTGAAATATCTCCGGCGGATATGATTACATCTGCATCGGAAGAAATACCTTTTCCGGCTAAACCGGAGCTTTGGATTGTAATATTTGCACCATTCAAGTAAATATTATCTAATGATTTTATTGCTGTACAATAACTTGGACTGTATCCGCTTCCGGATGGTTTAAGTACCGCATCTCCCGTAGTGATGATTGAAATATCCCCAGCACTCAAGATAAGTGGCGCTTTATTTTTAATGCCTTTCGATTCGTTACCATTCATGTTGATATGAATCGTCCCACCTGCTATGAGTATGCTGTCATTGCTGCATAAACCGTCTGAACCTTCTTCGTTTAGTGTGACTGCTAATAGTCCGTCAAAAATTTCTAACGGACCGTTATCGGCATCTATTCCATCACTTGAAGCAGAGATAGTAATGTCTCCACCGTAAATGCGAACACCGTCTTGTCCATGGATTCCGTCTTTATTTGCAGATGATACTGTAATAATTCCTCCATTAATTTCAATATCGTCATCACTGCAAATGGCATGTTTTTCAAGCCCTATGCCGTTAACCACCAAGCTGCCTTCTCCTTCAAATACCATGCTTGCCTCACTAAATAATGCTCCTTTTTGGTCTTCCTCATTAGGAGATTCGGCATAAAGCTCCCCATCACTTAATGTATTTATCGTGCCATTAGCTAACATGATGGTAATCTTCTTTTTTGATTGTGCATTAATAGCCGGTCCTTCAGGATTTGTAATGGAAACCCCATCTAAAATTACATTATACCTTTTTTCTGAATAAATTTTAAAAGTTCCGTTATCGGTTTGTCCTTTTAAGTTGTAATTTATATCTCTTGTTTCGGTTGTGGCATTTACTGTCACAAATCCACCTTCGGTTTGCACTTCTACGCCTTGAAATGCCAACGGATTTACCAAACGAGCCGTTTCGCCTTCATAAACAATTTGAATGGTTTCGGAATAAGGACCAAACGTAATGCTGTCCACATCACTCACGGCATAAGAAAAGCTGTTTTCTCCAATCCGAAGATTCAGTAAACTGTTATTTTCCGTAAAATATAAGCTGTCAACAGCATTCACTTCCGCACCTAAACTGGATTTGTTTTTTAGATGAAGAAACATTAAATCTTCATCTGCCTGCATTGAAAACCAGCCTGTTATCAATATTATGCTAAGTAAAAAATGTTTCATTGTTTGATAAATTTAGAAGTGAAACTTCCGGAACGTATAATGTATAAGCCGGGTTTGAGTTGCGTAACATCAATATACATATCGGCATCGGATTTTATGGTTTCTGTGAGCACCAATAGCCCGTCAGCACGATAAATTTGAAGTAAATTATTGCTTAATTCAATCCCGCTAATTTTAAGTTTTTCATTTACGGGATTTGGAAACGCCTTGAGGTCATTTGCATATTTTTTATTCACACCTATGGTTTCGTCAAAATAAATCTTCTTTATTTCACTTATGCCGTAGGTTAAATTAGCTCCATCCAATAATTTTAAAATTAAATTGTCGGATTGAAAATGTAAATTTTGTACTGAACTTAATGGCTCATTATGTGTATTGCCGTTTTTTTGTTCAATGAATATTTTTTGTCCCATGACAGGATTAGCAAAAAATACATAAAAGCAAATGAAGAGAAAAGTATAAAAAATTGATTTAAACATAGTTTAAGATTTTTATTGTCAACTGATAAACTGTAGTGCAATAAGGTGTAAATAAGATAATTATAAAAGATTACATATTATATTTATTGTAGGTATATTGTTTTTATGAAGAACTGCAGCTATGTTAAAAAAAGACAAGCATAGTTTAGAAAATATTCCTTCAAAGCACAATTAATTTCGATAAATGTAATCAAAAGTAGTTTTTTTTCGTTATACTTTTCAACTTTTTTGAATGTTTTATGTTTTTTATATGGTGATGATGCAACGAAAGGCAGGTAATTTTCTTCTTAATTTATGAAGGCATTCATTTAAAAAACAACACAAAACTCATCTCTTTTTGTGAGTTTTTAGCGATGTATTTGAAAAAAACTAATTTTGCTGCGTTTTTCATCACCTAAAAATAAGAGTAAATTTAATTAAATTATATCCATGTCCAAAAATTTAGTCATTGTCGAATCCCCTGCAAAAGCCAAAACCATTGAAGGGTTTTTAGGGAAAGAATTTGTTGTCAAATCGAGTTACGGTCACGTAATGGATTTGAACAAAACACAATTGGGGGTTGACATTGAAAATGGTTTTAAACCTGAATACGAAGTATCTCCCGATAAAAAGAAACTTGTTGCCGAATTAAAAAAGGCTGCAAAAACTGCGGAAACCATTTGGTTAGCTTCCGATGAAGACCGTGAAGGAGAGGCTATTTCTTGGCATTTATTCAACGCCCTCGATTTAAAAGAAGAAAACACCAAGCGTATTGTTTTTCACGAGATAACAAAGCCTGCCATTACCAAGGCAATTGAAAACCCACGCTCTATAGATCTTAATTTGGTGTCGGCTCAACAGGCACGCCGCGTACTCGACCGTTTGGTAGGTTATGAGCTTTCACCGCTTTTATGGAAAAAGGTAAAGCCATCCTTATCTGCCGGTCGTGTTCAATCAGTCGCCGTGCGTTTAATTGTGGAGCGTGAAGACGAGATACGTGAGTTTAACGCGGTTTCTTCATTTAGAGTTACAGCAGAATTTATTGCCGAAACTTCTTCCGGACAACATATTGTGGAGGCTGAGCTACCGCAACGATTTGCCAAAGAGGAAGAGGCACTACATTATTTGCAATCCTGCGTAGGTGCTGATTATACTGTCAGTGCGATTGAGAAAAAGCCCGCAAAAAAATCACCTGCACCACCATTTACTACCTCTACCTTACAGCAAGAGGCAAGTAGAAAACTTGGTTTTTCGGTTGCAAACACCATGCGCGTGGCACAACAGCTCTATGAATCGGGTAAAATAACCTATATGCGTACCGACTCAGTAAATCTTTCCGAGCTTGCACTCAATATGGCAAAGCTGGAAATTACTGAAAGATACGGTAAAAATTATGTAAAAACCAGACGTTTCGTTACCAAAGCGAAAGGAGCACAAGAGGCACACGAAGCCATTCGACCTACCTATATGAATCAGGCAGAGATTAATGGCACTGCGGATGAAAAGAGATTATACGATCTGATTTGGAAACGTACAATTGCTTCACAAATGGCAGATGCACAGCTGGAGCGAACAATTGTTACAATTGATGTTTCAACAAATAACAGTCAATTTGAAGCAAATGGTGAAGTTGTTTTGTTTGACGGTTTTTTAAAGGTTTATTTTGAAGGAAGCGATGATGAGCAAATCGATGAAAACAATAAACTGCTTCCACCCTTGAAGCAGAATCAGCAACTTGCACTTAAAGAAATGGCTGCAACCGAACGCTTTACACGTATGCCGCCAAGATATTCCGAAGCCAGCTTGGTAAAGAAAATGGAAGAGCTTGGTATTGGACGCCCCTCCACCTATGCACCTACCATTTCAACTATTTTAAAACGAGAATATGCTGTAAAAGAAAATCGCCCGGGTGAAAAACGAGCTTATCGTCAGCTTAAATTTAATGGAAAACAAGTCAAAGACAAAACATTAAGCGAAACCGTAGGCTATGAAAAAGCAAAGCTTTTCCCTACCGATATCGGTACCTTGGTAAATAGATTCTTATTGCAGCATTTTGAAAACATCATTGATTATCACTTTACTGCCAATGTTGAAAAGGAATTTGATGAGATAGCGGACGGTAAAAAGGTATGGAATAAAATGATTGGAGAATTTTATGAATCTTTTCATCAAACCATCGTCGATACCACCGAGAATGCCGGTAAATTTTCTGGCGAAAAACTTCTGGGTGTTGAACCTGCAAGCGGTAAAAATGTATTTGTAAAAGTAGGTCGTTACGGTCCTATGGTACAAATCGGAGATACAGAATCTACCGAAAAACCTCGCTTTGCCGGTTTAAGAAAAGACCAAAGCATGGAAACGATTAGCCTTGAAGAAGCCTTAAAATTATTTGAGTTTCCACGTGTGTTGGGCGAATACGAAAGCCATGAAGTAAGTGTTGCAATTGGGCGCTTTGGACCTTATGTAAAATGTGACAACAAGTTTTACAGCCTTCAAAAAACAGATGACCCCAACAGCATAGAACTTGATCGGGCTATTGAACTGATTGTAGCAAAGCGCACACGCGAAGCAAACAATCTAATTCAAGAATTTGATGCCGAACCGGACTTAAAAGTCTTGAACGGACGTTACGGACCTTATATCAGTTATAAGAAAAAGAATTATAAAATTCCTAAAGATAAAGATCCGTCCACACTGAGCTTGGAAGACTGTATGGCGATTATTGCAGACCCTGAAAACACCCCGAAAAAGCGATTCGTGCGAAAAAAATCCGGCTAGCAGATAAGTTTTGATTAATTTCGCGTTTTCAACTGCTTTTTCTGATGGTAGAGATTAGTTTATTTCTAGAACCTGTTGCTGTAAAAAGCCTTGAGCTGTTTGGACGACCCGGGCAGCAAAGAATGCTTGACAGCATGTTGATATATACTGAAAAAGAAAAATTCCCCTCACTGGATGGGGTGCGGATTGCCTTGTTAGGTGTTGCCGAAGAACGGAATGCCATCAGAAATGAAGGCTGCATGCTGGGACCTAAATATATTCGCAAATCATTTTATACGCTTTTTTCGCATTGGCCCGATTTGAAAATCGCAGACCTGGGTGATATACGCCCAGGACATGCCATTAATGATACCTATTTTGCATTATCACAAGTAGTTGAAGCCCTAATCCAACAGCGTATTATCCCAATAGTGATGGGTGGCAGTCAAGATTTGACCTATGCATTATATCAGGCATACGAAAACACAGGTCAACTGGTAAATATCCTATCAATAGATTCGATTTTTGATTTGGGTGAACACGAAGATGATTTTCATTCTCAGGCATATTTAAGTCGGATGATAATGCATCAGCCAAACTATTTATTTAATTTCACAAATTTAGGCTATCAAACACATTATGTGGATCATATGGCTGTTGATTTGATGAAAAACCTCTTGTTTGATGCATGGCGCTTAGGAGTTGTTCGCTCAAATATGGAAGAAAGTGAGCCTGCATTGCGCAATGCCGATATTGTATCATTCGATATAGGAGCGATACGCGCAGCGGATGCTCCCGGAAACGGAAATGCAGGACCAAATGGTTTTACCGGTGATGAAGCTTGCAGGCTTGCCCGTTATGCCGGATTAAGTGATAAAGTAAGTTGCTTCGGTTTGTTTGAGTTTAATCCCTCATACGACAGAAATAATTTCACCGCCGACTTGGCTGCGCAAATTATATGGTATTTTATCGAAGGTGTGGCAAAACGAGCATATGATATACCTACACATGCCGAAAACGGCTTTATTCGCTATATCGTACAAATTGAAGGGCAAGAAGAGGATTTGGTGTTTCTGAACAGTAAGAAAACAGACCGCTGGTGGATTGACTTAAGCTTTGGAAAAGATGATCGTAAAAAGTTTGAGCGTCACCATTTTGTGCCTTGCTCCCGTAAAGATTACGAGCTTGCTCTGAGCGATGAAATACCTGATAGATGGTGGCAGTTTTTTCAAAAACTCATGTAAAGCTATAAGCGACTAGCGAACACCAGATTATTTTCATTTCCTTACAGAAAAACTCCTTTTAAAGGATTTTGACCGCCTTTTACTGTTTTCTTTGGTCTTAATTCGCGGCTTTGTTTAATTTTAGTGCCGTAATTAAACTTATTATGGCATGAAAAGAACTGCAATCTACATTTTATTCTTCTTGATTTTAGGAAAAGTCGGCTTTTCACAAGTAGAAAAGGGCGATCCATGGTTTGGCGAAAGCTGTACCAGCATATTAGTTGGAAAAAAAGCTTCTACGGATGGCTCAGTGATTACCTCCCACACTTGTGATGGGAATTATCGCACATGGTTACGTATTGAACCGGCAGCAACCTATGATGATACAGCAACTCATAAGGTGTATAAGGGAAGCATGCATACCGAAACTCCATGGGACACCCGCAGCCTTAAATATGCCGGAAGTATTCCTCAAGTAAAACAAACCTATGCTTACTTAAACACCTCTTATCCTAGCATGAATGAAAAGCAGTTGGCGATTGGAGAAACCACTTTTGTAGGACCGGATACCTTGGTGAACAAAAATGGGATGTTCCTGATTGAAGAATTACAGCGTCTTGCTCTGCAACGATGCGACAATGCACGTGATGCCATTCGACTTATCGGGGATTTGATTAAAGAATACGGTTATGGCGATTGGGGCGAATGCCTTACCATTGCCGATAAACATGAAGTGTGGCAGATGGAGATTTTAGGCGAAGGACCTGCGCGTGTCGGAGGGGTATGGGCTGCACAACGCATACCGGATGATCATGTGGGAATCTCGGCAAATATTGCACGTATTGCTCAAATAGACCGCTCAAAACCGGATTACTTTATGGCATCCGATAATGTGGAAGAGGTTGCTTTGGAATTAGGTCTTTGGGATGGAAAAGAACCATTTAAATTTTGGAAAGCATATGCGAATCAAGAAAAACCGTATAAAATCAGAGAGTTTTTTGTTTTGAACGCTCTTGCACCTTCCTTGGGCTTGACAATGGAAATGGAAGAGCTTCCATTTTCAGTGAAGCCGGATGAAAAAGTAAGCCCGCAAAGAGTAATGGAGCTGTATCGCGAAACCTATGAAGGAACACAATATGATATGACTCAAAATGTGCGTTATGTCAAGCCAAGGCTTGATGAAAACCGTAAACCCATTGGAAGCGATACATTAATCAGTCCGGTGGCAAACCCTTGGTTGACGCATGATATGCGAAACACTTTAAACTTTATTGCCGATGGTACAGTTGAGTTTCAGCGTACCGTTGCGGTGGCTTGGTGTTCTTATTCACACATCATGCAGCTTAGGGATTGGTTGCCAGATGAAATAGGCGGATTGTCGTGGTTTTCTTTCGATAATCCTGCCGAAAGCCCGCGTATCCCGATTTTTGTGGGTGCCACCGAGCTTCCCGAAGGATTTGAATATTGTGGTCAAAAACGATACAGAGAAGATGCAGCCATTTGGAATTATCGAAAAGCCAATAAGTTGGCAACCGTAAGCTGGGGAAAAACCAGTGAAATAATTCAAGAAAATGTACAGCATTTTGAAACAAAAGCATTTGACGAATTACCTAAGCTGGAGCTTGAAATACAAGAGCTTTTAAAAGCCGGAAACAACAAAGAAGCACAACGTAAATTGAATGAATATACAAACAGCTTTTATGGTGCTACCGTGCTTCGTTGGAAAAAACTGGAACATCGTTTTTGGGAAATGTTTGGCAGAGGATTTTAAACAGCGGCTGAATTTGTATCAAGGCGAGCAGAAAACCTTACTTTTGCATAAAAGTGCAACTTATGGATGCAGGATTACAAGGTTTTCTCGAAAACATCAAACTTGAGGCACGAAGCCTGACAGCTGTTGATGAGCTGGCAAAAAACACTTTTGTACTTAGTTTTGCACGAGATTTTGATTTTTTGCCCGGTCAAGTGGTGGCTGTGACGACTGATTTGGCAATTCCACCGCGCTTATACAGTATTTGCAGTGGAACGGATGATGAGGAAATCAGCATACTTTTTACCCTTAAATCGGATGGACTGCTTACACCCGAACTTGCAAAACTCAAGGTCGGAGATACATTCTTTGTGTCATCGGCTTTTGGTGCTTTTTTAGGTGACGAACAGCCGGCATGGTGGATTGCAGCCGGAACAGGGATTGCACCCTACCGATCGATGTGGCGCTCCGGATTAGGACAAAATAAAAAGCTTATCCATGGAGGAAGAAAAGCAGATAGCTTTTATTTTGCTGAAGAATTTATCCCTGCCTTTGGAGATAATTATATTCGATGCAGCTCTCAAGAAAAGATGGAAAGCATATATTCAGGGAGATTAACCCATTGGTTGAAGGAACAGCAAAATATCCCACAAGACAGATACTATTTCTTGTGTGGAAGTGCCGAAATGGTGGTAGAAGTAAGAGATATATTGATAAATAAAGGGATATCTATTGACAAAATCATGTCGGAGATTTACTTTTGAATTGTAAAATCATGAAAAAACCGTCTTTATTTGGAAAAACATTGAGCGAGCTGCAGCAAATCGTAAGCGAGTTGGGGCAGCCTCAGTATATCGCAAAGCAGTTAGCAGACTGGCTATATAAAAAACACAGTACAAGTTTTGATGAAATGACAAATTTGTCTTTGCATCTACGTGAATTATTAGCCGAAAACTATTGCTTGGATGTGGTTGAATCCACTAATGTGCAAACATCTGTTGACGGAACGAAGAAATACCTGTTTCCTGCCGGCGGACATAAATTCATTGAAGCAGCCTATATCCCTGAAGGGGAAAGAGCAACCTTATGTGTTTCTTCACAAGTGGGCTGTAAAATGGGCTGTTTGTTTTGTATGACCGGAAAGCAAGGCTTTCAAGGGCATTTAACAGCGGGGGAAATCATTAATCAAGTGCGTAGCTTGCCCGAGCGTGAAAAGTTGACAAATATCGTGTATATGGGAATGGGTGAACCATTCGATAATTTGGATGCCGTATTAAAAAGCTGTGAAATTTTTACCGCAGATTGGGGATACGCCTGGAGCCCCAAAAGAATTACAGTTTCCACGATTGGAATTATTCCGGCAATCCGTGAATTTTTGGAAAACTCATCCTGCCATTTGGCAATCAGCATGCACAATCCGTTTCACGAAGAACGGAAAAAACTAATGCCCATCGAAAATGTGTACCCCATTGCATCAGTCATTGACTTATTGCGAAGCTATACCATTGGAAGACAACGGCGTATCTCATTTGAATATATTATGTTCAAAGGGCTGAACGATACGCCTGCACATGTGAAAGAGATTTCTCGTTTACTTCAAGGATTGCGATGCAGAATGAATCTTATCCGTTTTCATCCCATACCGGATACTCCGCTCGAAAGCTCTTCAGAAGAAACGATTCAACAATTTAGGGAAGCCTTGCTTAAGAAAGGGATACGAACCACGGTAAGGGCTTCAAGAGGTGAAGATATTTATGCAGCCTGCGGACTTCTGTCAACCAAAGAATTGGTAAAAATGCAGGCTCCTGATTTTTAATAAAAAATTAAAACAAATAAAAGTGAGTTATAAACCTAATTTTACAAAAAGTTTTGCTAGCGACAATTGGTCAGGCGTTGCCCCTGAAATAATGGATGCGCTTATAGCAATTAATCAAGCACATCATCCTTCTTATGGCGAAAATGATGAGCTGGAAGCCTATGTGCAACAAGTATTTAAAAACTGTTTTGGAGAGGATAGCCAAACATTTTTTGTTTATAATGGTACCGGCGCCAATGTGTTGGGAGTTCAACAATTATTGCGTTCATGGCAGGCGGTGGTGACGCCACGCTCGGCACATATGAACGAAGATGAAGGCGGAGCTCCCGAAAAGTTTACCGGCAGTAAGCTGCTTACAGTCGAATGTCCGGATGGAAAAATACGTCCCGAACAAGTAGAGCCGTTTTTGCAAAGCTTTGGATTTCAGCATCATGTGCAGCCGAAGATAATCAGTATTTCACAAGTGTCGGAAAAAGGAACGCTTTACAGCCTTGAAGAGATTAAAGCATTGGCAGATTTTGCACATGCCAATGATATGTATTTGCATATGGATGGAGCACGTATTGCAAATGCTGCCGTGGCTTTAAATTGCAGTTTCAAGCAAATGGTAACCGATAGCGGGGTGGATGTATTATCATTCGGAGGCACTAAAAATGGCTTGATGTTTGGCGAAGCAGTCGTCTTTTTACACGCTGAATTAGCCAAAGGATTTGAATATAATCGAAAACAAGGTATGCAACTGGCAAGTAAGCTGCGTTTTATATTGGCACAGTTTCAAGTGTATTTAGAACAAGAAGTGTGGAAGAAAAATGCCGAAAAAGCAAATTCTATGGCTGTGTTATTAGGCGAAAAACTTGCAAAAGTTCCGGGTATTGAACTCAGTCATCCGGTACAAGCAAACGGGGTTTTTGCTATTTTGCCGGAACAAATGATTGCAAAACTTCAAAAACAATACTTTTTCCATGTTTGGGATGAATCCAAACACGAGGTCCGACTGATGTGCTCCTTCGACACTACAGCCGATGATGTGGAAGACTTTGTAAATGCTGCAAATGCTATTAGTAAGGAATTGAACTTCTAGATAATTTGGAACATTAATGACTAGCTTTAACAGATTCATATTCAGTTGTCCACAATGTTCTGCGCAGCTATGCGGCAAACGCCTGAAAACAGATGCCGCTTATTTTACCGAATTGTATTCTGATGGTAAAATGATAAGTGAAGGCATTGTTTTTACGGATTTTCAAGCAGTTGTGTGCCCATCTTGTGCCCATGCATTTTGGTTGGAAAACGAAAAAACGGAACTTCAGGACACGGAAGTGGCTGATTATTTGGTGTATCCCTTTCAAACTTGGTATTTATTTGGTCTTGACAGAAACACACCGGAAGGTATAAGGGCAATGATTACACGCTTACAGATGTTAGTAAATATTTTGAAACCTTACACCAATGAGCAAGAGCTGTACCTGCGTAAATTATTGCTATGGGCATACAATGATTTGGTTCGTATTGACGAAGAATATACGCCTTCATTCTTCAAACAGCCCTTAGCTTACTTATCCGAAAAGCGAAAAAGACGAAAAAACCTCAAAGCGTTTCAAGCTTATCGCCAAGAATATGTGGCAAATATCAGCAGGCTCATCGAGCTGTTACGTATAGAAGAAGACAAAGCAGCCAATATCGCTTTTATAGCTGAGTTATTTCGTGAAAAAGGCAAGTTTGCCAAATGTTTGGAGATACTTGATAAAGCGATGGTATCTACCCACTATTTATCCGAAATTCATGAACGTGCCTCAAAAGAAAATGCATTGGTTTTTAAAGTTGCCGGATGAGTTGTTTAGCTGTAAAATATTTTTAAATCATTTTGTTTTTTGATATTCAAAACCATCCATTACAAAGCCTTTTTATATATTCGCTTCAAAAATGATTTGATGCCTAATTTAAAATAATGAATTTTAATCGTTTACTCGAAAAGTTTTTTGATTGGCGTATTCGCTATATATCTGACAGACAGTATATTTATATACTGAGTGTAGTTGTTGGAATTGCTGCGGGTATATCTGCAATCATCATTAAAAACTCGGCTCATTTCATTCAGCAACTACTAACTCAAAGTTTTACAAGCCAGTATGTAAACTATTTATATTTTTTATATCCTGCTGTGGGCATCTTACTTGCGGTGTTATTTATGCGATACATCATCAAACAAGAGCCCGGCCACGGTATTCCGGGAGTACTTTATGCCATTAGCCGCAAAAAAGGATTAATCGAATTTCATAATACATTTTCTGCCATTATTACTAGTGCATTAACTGTTGGTTTTGGCGGCTCGGTCGGGCTGGAAGGTCCTACTGTCTCTACCGGTGCTGCGGTGGGCTCAAATATAGGTCAGTTTTTGCGCCTTAATCATCGGCAGATTGTGCTCATGATTGGATTGGCAAGTGCAGCAGCGGTTGCTTCTATCTTTCAGGCACCTATTGCTGCAATAGTTTTTGCGCTCGAAGTAATCATGATTGATTTAACCGCTGCATCATTGGTCCCATTGCTTATTGCCACCGTAACAGCTGTTTTAACATCATATTTTGTCCTCGGACAAGCGGTGATGTATCCGGTAACCATGCCCGCATCTTTCGACCCTGCCAATACTGTTTTTTATATTGGGCTCGGACTGTTGGCCGGATTGCTTTCAGCCTATTTTACAAAGCTGTTTATTAGCATCGAGTCTTATTTTGAAAAGAAGTATACAAATTGGGTGAAGCGATTTGGCATTAGTGTATTGTTGTTGGGCGTGCTCATCTTTTTGTTTCCCTCACTTTATGGTGAAGGTTATGAGGCAATTAACCAAAGTCTTCGCGGCGATTTAAGTCCTTTATACAACCACAGTATTTTCTTTGCTTTTAAAGATAATATATGGGTGATTTTTGCTCTTTTCGTTGCAGTGCTGCTGATGAAGGTCTTTGCTACCTCTTTCACCTTTACTGCAGGAGGAGTAGGAGGGGTTTTTGCTCCGGCTTTATTTATGGGTGCGTTTTTAGGACTGTTTTATGCCACTTTAATAAATGAATTCGGCATAGCCAGCCTGCATACAAGTAAGTTTGTGGTGGTAGGCATGTCGGGTATGATTGCAGGCATATTGCATGCACCACTCACCGGAATATTTTTGATTGCTGAAATTACCGGAGGTTATAGCTTATTTATTCCGCTGATGATTGTATCCACTATTTCATTTGCAACGGTTAAAGTGTTCACTCCCAACTCGATTTATACGCATCAGTTGGCAAATCGTCGTGAATTGGTGACCCACAACAAAGACCAAAGCGTGTTGGATATGATGGAGGTGAATCATTTGATAGAAAATGATTTTCATAGGGTATTACCACGCCAAACTTTGGCTGAATTAGTTCAGGTTATTAGCCAATCGAAGCGAAATATATTCCCTGTGGTGAATGAAGAAGGTGTTTTTAAAGGCCATATATTGCTTGATGATATTCGAACGATTATGTTTGATACATCCTTGTATTCCAAGTCATTGGAAAACATTATGGTGTTCCCGGATGATGTTATTCATCCTGATGACCCGATGGATATGGTGGCTGAAAAATTCCAAGACTCGGGAAAATACAATATTGTAGTATTAGACAACGGAAAATATATGGGATATATATCCCGTGCCAATGTATTTGCTACCTATCGCAAAAAATTAAGCGAGCTGTCGTTGCCTTAGGTTTTTGAAGAAGTGATACACTTGATAATAATTATATATTTTTTAACCAATTGACAATTAACTTATTATGTCATGAAGTTGTTTTTAGGAGTTACTGATAATTCTTGGTTTAGATACCTTAGTAAAATAAATCCCGAAGATGTAAACTTTTGGCAGCCAGGTGGAAAAACCAGCTTTAAAATTCTCGAGAGAGGAGCTCCATTTTTGTTTAAACTAAAAAGCCCAATTAATGCAATTGGAGGAGTTGGCTTTTTTTCAAGTCATACTTTTTTACCATTAAATGTTGCTTGGGATACATTTGGCAACAGAAATGGCTGTGATTCAATTCAGGAATTTAGTCGAATTATTTCCAATTATCGTAAGGATAGAAATAACTCCAACCCAACAATAGGATGCATTGTTCTGACTCATCCGATATTCTTTAAAGAAGAAGATTGGATAGAGACTCCAAAAGACTGGAACCGAAGTATTGTACAGGGTAAATCTTATGATATGAATTCGGGCACCGGGGCATCTATTTGGACAAGAGTTGAATTACTATTGTCTAAATATATAGATGATAATCCGGCTGATGAAGGTAAAAGTCAATTGATTTTGGAACCACCCACACCACATTATGGATTATCAGTTTTACAGAAAGTCAGATTAGGGCAAGGGGCATTTCGCGTGTTGATAACAGATGCATATTCTAGGAAGTGTTCAATAACTGGAGAAAGAACTTTACCTGTATTGGAGGCAGCACATATAAAACCTTATGCTCAATCCGGACCTCATTTTATATCGAATGGACTATTATTACGATCAGATATGCACAAGCTATTTGATGCGGGTTATCTCACAATAACAAATGACTTAAAAATTGAAGTGAGCACTAGGATTAAAGAAGAATTCGAAAATGGTCGAGAATATTATAAATATCATGGTAATGATTTGCTTATTCTCCCTTCAAGGATTCAAGATTACCCTGATTCCAACTATATAAACTGGCATAATGAATATGTTTTTAAAGGCTAGTTATTAAAGTCAAAGCGGCAATTTATTTATACGCCATTTAAAATAAAACACAAATGAATTCCATACAACTTCAACACTATTTTAATCGCATAAAAATCGAATTTCCTGCGAAAATTAATTTGCAAACCCTTGCATTAATTCAAGAGCAACATGCTCGAAGTATTCCATTCGAGAATCTGAATCCCTTGCTCGATTTGCCGGTTTTATTGGATATCGATACACTTTACAATAAAATGCTAATAGAAAAGCGGGGAGGATATTGTTATGAACAAAATGTATTGTTTCTGGCAGTATTGAAAGCGTTAGGATATAAGGCACGAGGTTTAATGGGAAGGGTGAATGAAAAACAAAAAGGCTTTTTGCGCCGTACTCATATGCTTGTTTTAATTGAAATTGATGAGCGCTTTTATATTTCAGATGTGGGCTTTGGCAGCGATGCAGCTTGTGTACCGCTTCTATTGGAGGCAGATATAGAACAGAAAACACCTGCAGGAAACTATCGCTTTTTAACTGATGAAAAATGCGGTTATATATTGCAGGACGACTTCAATGGAAAATGGCGCAGCTTATATTGTTTTGATTTGGTGGAGCAACAGCATGAAGATTTTGAAGTCGGAAATTGGTATACTTCCACACATCCGAGCGTGCATTTCCGTACGGACTTACTGGTTTCCATTAAAGCGGATGACCGACGTTATACATTGGTTAACAATATATTATACACTTATATCCCGGGTAGTGAAACAGAAAAGCGTGTGCTAATAAATCTAAATGAAATGCGGAATATATTGACCGATGTTTTTGGGATAAATTTGATTGGACTTCCGGGATTGGACATCAAACTGAAAGAGCTTTTGATGAGGCCAGCAAATGATTGATTTGGCTGATTACAGCATAAAAAAATCCGTTTTGCAATTCACAAAACGGATTTTTTGCTTTTATAGCTTTAATTTATTTTCCAAGCCAAGAATTGTACATCCACAAGGTTTTTTCTTGTGAACCAATATAATCGCTCATCAGTGCCACTGTGCCTTCATCATCGGCATCACCGGCAATCTCAATAATTTCACGTTCAAAAGCAATTAAAGTTTGTAATCCTTCTACCAAATGCTCTATGGCAGGGCGGGCTTTGGTTACATCCTTTACTTCTTTGATTGTGCTTACTTTCAAATAATCGCTATATGCATGAGTGGGAAACTCATCCAACATAAGTACACGCTCAGCAATTTCATCAATCTGATCGGCTAACTCATCATAAATATCTTCGAATTTTTCATGCAGAACAAAAAAGCCTTCGCCTTTAATATTCCAATGAAATCCGCGCAGATTCATATAAAAAACTGAGAAGTTTGCTAATAGTTCGTTTAATTTTTCAATAGTTTTTTGTGATTTGGCTTTGTCTAAACCAACTGAATTTTTTGACATGATTTACAAATTTAAAATGTTTTTAAAAAAGCAGTTGCAAAGAACAACTGCCTTTAAATTTTTTAATCCGAAATTAGATATTCTTCTTTGCCAGATAGAAATCAACCATTTCGTAATCGGATTTGATACGCTCTTCCATTGCAGGAACTGTTGTTGGTGGGGGTACAATTGCTTTGTCTCCCGGTCTCCAGTTCAGCGGTAAAGCAACTTTATGTTTATCAGCTGCTTGTAATGCTTGGAGTGCACGAATAATCTCATCCATATTACGACCAACATTTAGCGGATAGTACATAATCAAACGGATTTTACCGTTGGGATCGATGAAGAATACGGCGCGTACAGCTGCTGTTTCACTTTCACCCGGTTGCAACATACCATACAACTTGGATACTTTCATATCAATGTCGGCAATAATGGGGAATTTCATTAAAATACCCATTTTTTCCTTTACATTGGCTACCCAAGCAATATGTGAGTGGATGCTGTCGATGCTGAGTCCGATTAATTTGGTGTCCATCTTGGCAAAATCATCTTCCAGTTCTGCAAAACCGGTCATTTCGGTTGTACAAACCGGAGTAAAGTCTGCCGGATGTGAGAATAAAATTGTCCAGCTTCCTTTGATAAATTCTGAAAACTGGAGTTGTCCTTGAGTGGTCATCGCCGAAAAATCAGGAGCCATATCTCCGATTCTGGGCATTACATTCATTTCTTGTTCCATATTTTTGAAAGGTTTAAATCGTTAAATATTAGTTAATCTGTTTTGCAAAGATACATTAGATATTATATTTGTCAAATCAATAATTCTTAAAGTACCATAAATTTTATCTATAACTACGATGTTAACCTTAATACAGCTGGAATATATAGTCGCGATTGATACTTATCGAAGCTTCGGTAAGGCTGCAGCACATTGTTTTGTAACTCAACCCACTCTGAGTATGCAGTTGAAGAAATTGGAAGAAGATTTGGGCATAAAAATATTTGACCGAAGCAAACAACCTGTTTTACCTACTGAGCTTGGAGTGGAAATTATTTCCCAAGCGCGTAAAGTTTTAGCTGAGGCAGGACGTATTAAAGATATTGTCAGTCATGCACGGGGAGAAGTGGCAGGTCAGTTAAATTTAGGAATTATACCCACATTGGGACCATATTTGTTGCCATTATTTGCCGGAAACTTGAAAAAGAAATACCCAAAAGTTGATTTATTTATCGAAGAACTTGTAACGGAGCAAATTGTTGAAAAGTTAAAAAGCGGCTTACTTGATGCGGGGGTTTTCGTGACACCTTACGAAGATGCAGCAATTATTGAAAGCCCCTTATTTTATGAGGAAATGCTTGTTTATGCCCATGAATCACATCCTGTGTTGCGAAAAAACACCATTAAAATACCGGATTTACAACTCCCCGATATTTGGCTATTGAATGATGGGCACTGTTTTCGAAGCCAGGTAGTTAACTTATGTGATATACAGCCCGACAGTCGTCAGGAATTGCCTTTTCAGCTGGATGGCGGCTCCTTGGAAACCTTAATGCGTATTATTCGACGCGAAGGTGGGTTTACGGTAATTCCTGAATTGGCTGTAGATGATTTAAGCGGCGATGAATTGGATAATGTAGTGCGTTTTGAAGGTATTAAGCCTCTGCGAGAAGTGAGTTTATGCTATTCTCGAAATTATTTAAAACAGAACCTATTGAATTTATTGAAAGAAGAAATAAAAGCAGCAATACATCCTTCCATGTTGGATGCATCAAGGGGTGAATTGGTACATTGGAAATAGCAGTTTATAGCTTAATGAGTTTTACTGTTTGACGAATTGTATTATCAATACTTAGTTGTAGTAGATAAAATCCGGATTTAAGAGCTTGGGTTTCAAGCTGAATCAGCTGTTGCCCCATATCAACATAGTGTTCTTGAGCCGAAACCAAATTTCCGGCAATATCATAAAACTTCAAATTCATCATTCCTGTTTTGGGTATTGAACATTCAAGCTGTGCATGGTCTTTTATCGGATTTGGAAATACCGAAGCATAAAAACCTTGTACAAAACGTTCTTGTTCACCTAGATATTTATCCACATAAATTTTCATGGTAACCGGCAGGTGGTCAGATACCATATATAATGCATCCGCAATTTGTTGGGAAACAACTTCATTTTGCGGTGAGCCGTTAATAGTGCTTTTGTATCGTTGTCCGTCCTGCCCAAATGCCTTATAGCTATCCATAATATAACGCATTGATTTCGTTCCGAAACGAATTTCATCCGAAATCATGATAAAATCAAAACGGTCGTCCATGCCTCCGCCAACTTTACATCCTCCTGAAGACGTATGAGTGGCTTGGGTGTGTATAGCGGAATAAAAAGGATTATTATGCCAATTACCTATTTGTCCGATTGGATCAAAAAAGCGCATTTGCGGATTTTCATAATTTAATAATAACTGAAAACCGACTCCCAGACCGGTATAGAAGTTAAAATCTCCCATAAACAGCACATTCGTATGCGCATATCGAGTTTCTAAAAAACGCAATGTGTTTTCAACCATTATCTTACGGGTGTTTTCCTCACTACTGCTGTTTCCGGCTTTCAAATGCCCCACCACACACACCAAAAATGCGGTATCACCATCGGCTAAATCGTCTGATTTATAGTATAATTCATACACATCAATATCACGAATATAAGTTTGTGCCGTGTATTGCGCCTTGAGTTTCAGCTTGTTAGAATTATAATATAGCATATTGACGATATTGGAATTACTCAAATTGCTTGAAGCAGCGCGTTGAAATTGCTTGGATGGCATTACTTCTTGTACTTTGCCCAATAAGTGGTCATGAATCACATGATTTTTTGATAATTCATTGACTGTAAATATATCGGGTTGCACTTCATCTAATATGAGTTGTAAATGAGGGTCTTTCATTTCCAAACTATTGTTGCTGTTGTTACAAAAGCTGGTAATTTCACCATAATACAATAAATTATATTGCATGACTGTAAGTGTATCTTGGCTGAAAAGTGACAGCCCAAGCAAAAGCAGTATAGTTATTCCGATAAATCGCATCTTAAATCAGTAAAAGTCAGAAACAAATATAGTATTTTGTTTAAAACACTTGACTTTTAAATTGATTACTCATTAATTTGTGAAAAAATAACAAACACTTGCTTTTGTGGAACTTCTACAAAACCTCATCGGACTTTTTTATCCCAAGGTTTGTCCGGCTTGTGGTTCATTGCTTAATAAGGATGAAGATGTCATATGTTTGACATGCAATTTTATGATGTCAAAAACAGCTTATGAAAGCATTGCTGATAATCCTGTTGCCCGTATTTTTTGGGGTAGAATACCCTTTCAGTTTGTCAGTTCTTCATACTTTTTTGCCAAAGGCGGGCGTATTCAGGCATTAATACATGAATTGAAGTATAAATCGAATAGGGAAGCAGGTTTGTTTTTAGGTCGTCAGTTAGCCGTCGACATCCAAAAGGCAGGCTTATCGGATGGTGTTCATTTTTTGGTCCCGGTTCCTTTACACCCTAAAAAACTTCGCTCTCGAGGTTATAATCAAAGTGATATTTTAGCTCAGGGAATGGCGGAGGTGCTTCAAATTCCTGTGGTATCGGATAATCTGCTGAGGGTGATTGCTTCTTCAAGCCAAACCCGTAAAACACGTGACGAACGCTGGGAAAATGTGAAGAATATTTTTGAAGTAAAGCAAGCCAAACAGTTTGAAGGCAAACACATACTGCTTGTCGACGATGTGATAACCACCGGCAGTACCATCGCAGCTTGTGCCGAAGTGCTGATGCAGGTACCTAATATCAAACTGAGCGTAGCAACAGCTGCCTGCGCAGTGAATTGATGTGGGGTTTTAACTCACAAACCAATGAATACATCATAATAACCCCCGTTTTTGTAATACATAACTGTATGATTATGCTAATGGATAGAATTATTAGAAAACACCTCTTATTTAGAATTCGAAATTGATCAAATGGTTTATGAGCTTTACGGATTGACTGAAGAAGAAATTGAAATCATAGAAAGTGTTTAAAATTAAAGCATAAAATAGGGCTGCCCATTCTGTAAAAACTGAACTATCTAATAAAAGTAATAGTACTCAAGCCGTTTTTTCTTTGTGCGGTGAAAAAATAAAACAATCACCGCATATTTGCGGCAAATAATCCGTATATTTGACGCATATTTAATTTCCAGCAATGGCAAAATACATATACGAACATAAAAACTGGACAGATTTCATTTGGCAGGATAAAGCTATAAATGCTGTGTTTGGTGAAGTACGCCTAATGCAAGGTAAAATCATTGGACAAATGAACGCTTTAGGCTTTTATGCCAAAGAAGAAGCAACACTTACGGCATTAACTTCAGACGTAGTAAAATCTTCAGAAATAGAAGGTGAGTTGCTTGATTATGAACAAGTACGCTCTTCCATAGCTAGACGTTTAGGTATCAACAGAGCAGGTCTTGTACCAAGTAATCGCCATATTGAAGGTATAGTAGAAATGATGCTTGATGCTACACAGCGTTACTCTTTGCCATTATCCGAAAAACGCTTATTTGGATGGCACGCAGCACTTTTTCCCACAGGGTACAGCGGACTTTATAAAATAGCAACGGGTAAATACCGCACAGGCGAGATGCAAGTAGTTTCGGGTGCAATGGGCAAAGAAAAAGTCCATTACGAAGCTGTATCACCAAAATTGGTTAAAGCTGAAATGGATAAGTTCATAGATTGGTTTAATAATGCTGAGCAACTCGACCCTGTACTGAAAGCAGCTATTGCCCACTTTTGGTTTATAATTATTCATCCATTTGATGACGGGAACGGACGTATAGCCAGAGCCATAACTGATATGTTACTTGCACGTGCAGAAAGTAGTAGCGAACGTTTTTACAGTATGTCAAGCCAAATTTTAATAGAACGAAAACGCTATTACAAAGTGTTACAAAAAGTACAACACAGCACAGCTGATATTACTGAATGGCTCGATTGGTTTTTGCATTGCCTTAAAAACGCCATGCTTGCCACCGAACATACAACACAACGAATTTTGCTTAAAGCTGAATTTTGGAAACTACACGAATTCACGTCAATCAACGAAAGACAAAGGACTGTTTTAAATATGCTATTTGATGGATTTGATGGCAAATTACAGACAAGCAAGTGGGCTAAAATTACCAAAGTTTCGACAGATACCGCATTACGTGATATCAAAGATTTAATAGAAAAAGATATTTTACAAGAAGCGAAAGGAGGCGGTCGAAGTACAAATTATGAGTTGAAAAACTTTAAAAAAGAATAATCACAGGCTGTGATAAGCGTTTTCCTGCGAGGATTCCAAATTGCTTGAAATAAAGCGAAAACGCACAATGCAAGCCGGGCAAACCACTCCAAATTGTCCCAAATATTTGGGATTCGGAAAAGAAAAATGCACTATAATTGCCGCTACGCACCAAGAAGATATGCAAGATGAGATTAAGCTTGTTTTCAGCCAGTTACTATCAATTAACGAATTGAAATAAGGTCAATAGGACTTCGTCAAACAGAAATAATATATTGCTATGAAAGATTACCAACTCCAAATTCTTAAAACAGTCATTGTAATACTGGGTTTATTGGGGATTAAACTTATAATCCATGGTTTTATAAACAGAATTTTTACAAGTCTGCAAATAGCTCCGGAGCGCAAACGAATTATTTCCAAGATTATCAATTTTTTTCTCACGGTATTGGGAGTCGTTTTGCTTACTGCAATATGGGGCGTCAGCTCACAACAATTCACGGTATTTATCACAACCTCATTAACCATTCTTGGAGTGGCATTTTTTGCGCAATGGTCTATTTTATCAAATCTCACCTCCAGTTTAATCTTGTTTTTCAACCATCCGATTCGTATTGGCGGATGCATTAAAATCCTTGATAAAGACTATCCCATTGAGGGAGTGGTAGAAAAACTCAGCATGTTTTTTCTATATATTCGAACGAGCGATAATCGTTTAATTACTATACCAAATACGGTGGCGCTTAATAAAATCATTTCTATTGATACGGATGAAGAGCGTAAACAGATTATTACTAAAAAAGCCACATCTTAATCCGATTATAAATTCTGCATCTTAATTTAGATAAAAGCCGTATTTTTACAGGAAAATTTTAGCATTATGAAAAAGCATTTTTGGATATTGATTATTTTAACCCTCACAACACGATTTACTTTTGCCGGTGAGGGCATGTGGATTCCCATGCTGTTGCAGCAGCTCAACGAGAAAGAAATGAAGGAGATGGGCATGCGTATCTCTGCAGAAGATATCTACAGTCTGAACCGCTCAAGCTTAAAAGATGCCATTGTACTTTTTGGAAGAGGCTGCACCGGTGAAATTATTTCAGACCAAGGTTTATTATTAACCAATCACCATTGCGGATACGGACAAATTCAAAGGCATAGCTCGGTGGAGAACGACTATCTTACCCATGGTTTTTGGGCAATGAATCGGTCGGAGGAGCTCCCAAATCCCGGATTGACCGTAACCATGCTTGTGCGAATGGAAGAAATAACCGAAAAAGTTATGGAAGGCATTAGCAAAGACATGCTCGAAACCGAACGTACAACCACCATTCGCGAAAACAGCAAAAAACTCATCGAAAAAGCTGAAGAAGAAACCGGATTGAAAGCATCTATTGTTCCCTTCTTTCATGGAAATCAGTACTATATGATGCTAAACCGTATTTTTAAAGATATTCGCCTAGTGGGTGCTCCCCCATCCAATATAGGCAAATTTGGTGGCGATTCCGATAACTGGATGTGGCCGCGTCATACGGGTGATTTTGCGCTTTTCCGCATATATGTGGATAAAGACGGAAATCCCGCCGAATATCATCCGGATAATGTGCCTTATAAACCTGATTACCACCTACCTATTTCAATAAAAGGAGTGGATGAAGGCGATTTCACTTTTGTATTTGGATATCCTGCACGTACAAATCAGTATTTACCTGCAGCAGCTGTTGAACTTACTACCGAAGTTTCAAATCCTGCACGCGTGGCCTTACGTGCGCAACGATTGGATATTTTCAAACGTTATGCAGCCGGCGACCCAAAGATTCGCATTCAATATGCAGCGAAAGATGCCGGAGTGGCAAATGCATGGAAAAAGATGATAGGTGAAAGTAAAGGAATTCAAAGATTGAATGCGGTAGAAACAAAAAAAGATTTAGAAGCGCAATTTAATCGTTGGCTAAAAAATAATCCAAGCTTTACTGACAGCTATGCCGGACTTATTGAGACCTTTAATCAAAATTATGCACAGCTGGAGCCTTTGACACTTGCAAATGATTATATCATTGAAGCCGGGATGGGAATTGAAATTTTCCAAATGGCAAATCGTTTCCGTCCATTAATCATGGAACTACAAAAAGCAAATCCGGATGAAGCTAAAGTAAATGAATTGAAAGAGTCGCTATCGAAATATACGAAAGACTTTTTCAAAGATTATTATCAGCCTATCGACAGGGAGGTTGCCGAGGCTTTGTTAAACACCTGGATTGACAAACAAGCAAAAGAATATCGCCCTGATTTTCTTGAAGAAATTAACAAGAAATTTAAAGCCAATACCAAGCTTTATGTGGAAAGATTATTTGGTCAAAGTGTATTTGCTTCCCAGTCGTCTGTTGAAAAATTATTGCAAAACATCAGTAAAAAAAGCCTCAAGTCCTTGGATAAAGACCTTGCCTGGCAGGCAGTTAGCAGCATGCATCGCTTTTTAGGAACATCCATACAGCCTCCCATGCGTAAAATTGCCGCCAGCAATGACAGTTTGCAGCGCCTTTATATGAAGGGTTTAATGGATATGCAGCCTGATAACCGCTTTTATCCTGATGCAAACTTTACATTGCGTGTGACTTATGGAAAGGTGGAGGGCTATTCGCCGGCAGATGCTATTTATTATAAGCACTTTACCACTTTGGAAGGAATTTTGGAAAAAGAAAACCCCGATATTTACGATTATGTGGTAGAAGACAGACTGAAAGAATTGTATGACAAGAAAGATTATGGTCCTTATGCTGATAAAAACGGTCATTTGCGTATTGGCTTTGCTGCATCAAATCACACCACCGGTGGAAACTCAGGCAGCCCGGTTCTTAATGCTGACGGTCAAATGGTGGGACTGAATTTTGACCGTTGCTGGGAAGGTACCATGAGTGATTTGAAATATGACCCGGCTATGTGTCGCAATATTTCAGTGGATGTGCGTTATGTACTTTTCTTGGTTGATAAGTTTGCCGGAGCAACGCATTTGATTGACGAAATGACCATTATTCGTTAAACTGTGTTATTGCTTTTGAAGCAGAATTAACTAATTTATTGATTTTACTTTTTGAATGTTTGCCGCTTAGCAGCAAGATTCGTAAAGGAGTTTATTTTATACAATTTCTTAGATGGCAAAAACAAAAACAGTCTTTTTTTGCAAAAACTGCGGCAATGAATCTCCGAAATGGATTGGCAATTGTCCGGCCTGCGGAGAATGGAATACCTATGTGGAAGAAACGCTCGTAAGCGGGAAAAAGAAGATGCCTTCTACAACTTTGTTTTTGGAAAAAAACAAGCCGCTTGCCATAAAAGAAATCAGTGATAAGCCTTTGGAGCGTTTGGATTTAGGTTATGCTGAACTGAATCGTGTGCTTGGAGGAGGCCTTGTCCCCGGAGCATTGGTGTTGATAGGAGGTGAGCCGGGGATTGGAAAATCAACTTTGATGCTGCAAATGGCATTACATGGTGTGGATAAAAAGGTGCTTTACATCAGTGGAGAGGAAAGTCAGCAGCAGCTTAAGATGCGTGCCGACCGGATTGGAATAAAGAATTCGGACTGTTTTATTTTAACCGAAACCGATACTCACAATATCATCAGTCAATTTGAAGAGCTCAAGCCTGATTTACTTGTCATTGATTCCATTCAAACACTGCAATCTCCTGTTATTGAAGCCACTGCAGGAAGTATTTCGCAAATTCGAGAAACAGCGGGAGAACTCAATAAATTGGCTAAATCTGCCGGAGTTCCGGTCTTTTTGATTGGACATATTACAAAAGACGGCAGTATTGCAGGACCTAAAATTTTGGAGCATATGGTCGATACGGTCATACAGTTTGAAGGCGACCGCCATTATGGATTCCGTATTTTACGCACCATTAAAAACCGCTTTGGCTCTGCATCTGAATTAGGGATTTTCGAAATGCAATCAAGTGGTTTACGTGAAGTAACCAATCCGAGTGAAATACTGTTGTCGCAGCGCGAAGAAGAGATGAGCGGTATCGCCATTGCCGCCATGATTGAAGGTTTGCGCCCCATGCTTATTGAAACACAAGCTTTGGTAAGCACCGCTGCTTATGGCACTCCACAACGCTCCGGAACCGGTTTTGATGTAAGGCGCTTGAATATGCTACTTGCGGTATTGGAAAAACGAGCCGGATTTAGGCTTTCAAGCCGTGATGTGTTTTTGAATATTGCCGGAGGCATACGTGTAGATGACCCGGCTACCGATTTATCGGTTATTGCCAGCGTACTTTCTTCAAGCGAAGATATTCCAATCGATTCAAAAACTTGTTTTGCGGCTGAAGTGGGATTGTCGGGTGAAATAAGAGCCGTAAATCGTATTGAAGCACGTATTGCTGAAGCTGATAAATTGGGTTTTAAGCAGATTTTTATTTCAAAATACAACAACAAAGGCTTGGATCACTCACGATATTCTATAGAAATTGTGCCTGTAAGTTCTGTTAATCAGCTATTTGAGTTTTTATTTGGATAAAATAATACTCGAAAGCTTTAATCAAAACTTTTAACAACTCTCAGCTTCGTTTTTTTCCTCATTTTGAGAATGATCAGTTGTTCTCTTTGATTTTAGTCGTTTTGCATCTTTCAGTGCTTGACTGATAATCCATTCTATTTGACCGTTCGTACTACGAAACTCATCGGCAGCCCATTTTTCAACGGCTTCCATTAATTTTTTGTTTATACGTAAAGCAAAAGATTTTTTCTGTCCCATACTATTATTACCAATTTCTCCTCATTAATCTTTTACGAAGAGGCAACTATTATTGCAGTTTGTTTCAGTGAATGACGAATCAGATATACAAACAAGACTGTCAGCAGCAAACAATCCTTGTGTCTTTTCAAGCTATCAGTCAACTTTATTTGAATGTCTAATTTTTTATTTAATCTTAGCCCTTGAAATTTTATACGGGAGTCTGCCATTAATCGTTCGTTATTATCAAGGAGCAAATATCGAATTTTCCACAAGCTTTTTGATTTAAAAATCAAATTTAATCGGGAGCCCTGACGAACTAAAGCTATTTTAAACCCACCATTCCACCTGCTTTGCAGTTTTATAATTGTTTTACCTTGTTGAAGCACTTCAAATTTTGTTCTCCAGAAGTTAGTGGGTTTTATCTCATATTCTTCTGCATTGTTTAATCGAATATATGCATGTGTTGATAGCCTTTTTGGATATCTCAGCACAGCCATTTGTTGATTATCCTTCAACACTGCTAGCTGCCCCGTACCTATGGATACTGCATTCATCATAGTCAATTAATATAGTGTGTTCGGTTTTTTAATGATGCAAAGTGCCGGTATTTATCACCGGACTTGCGTCCTTATCCGAACATAATACCACCATCAGATTGCTGACCATAGCCGCTTTCTTCTCTTCGTCCAGATCAACTAATTCTTTTTTTGACAATTGCTCCAATGCCATTTCTACCATGCTTACCGCGCCTTCTACTATCTGAACGCGTGCTGCCACGATTGCTGCAGCCTGTTGACGTCTTAACATTGCATTTGCTATTTCGGGAGAATAAGCCAAATAGCTGATTCTGGCTTCTATTACTTCTATACCTGCCATCTCGAGGCGCTCGGCAAGCTCCTGCTCAAGCACTTGATTAACCTCTTCACCTCCTGACCTAAGTGTGATTTCCGATAGTTCATCATCGAAATTATCATAAGGATAATGACCGGCTAATTTACGAATAGCAGCTTCGCTCTGAATTTCAACATAATGGATGAAATCATCAACCTCAAAAGCAGCTTTAAAAGTATCGCGTACCCGCCAAACCAATACAATACCGATCATAATCGGATTCCCGATTTTGTCATTTACTTTGATTTGTTCACTATTCAAATTTCGGGCTCGAAGCGAAATCTTGTTTTTACTATAAAAGGGATTTACCCCATAAAATCCATTGTGCTTAATAGTGCCTTTATATTCACCAAAAAGTAATAATACACAAGATTGGTTAGGACTTACAACGATCAATCCACGTATGAGTAAAAATGCTGTTACCAACATAATAATTGATAAAGATAGCAAGAAGTCATTCGCCGAATGTCGGATAATGGTAAAAAAGAATAACAGGATTAAAGCTAAAATAATAGCTAACATTACATAGCCCGATAAGGGGCGTACAAATTTTTCTTTATTTTTCATTGCGATATCGTTTTGATATCACAAAGATATGAAAATAGTATATGGTTTGTCAAGTTTTTGATGAAAAAAGTCAAATTTCTTCCAAGAACTTCAATTTTTGAGGATTGTCAAAAGCATGCCTCCAACCAAATAGTATGTTATTCAGCTGTTATTTAGTAACCGTGTTCCGGCAAAAGGAAATTTTCGGCTACTAGAGTTTTATATATTCGGTATACTTCAGACTAGCGGTATAAGCAACAAAGATTATTTGTAGCCGAGTTAAAACTGCGAATTATGCTACGGCATTATTTAATAAATTTTACAGCTGCATGACTGCCATCAGCATAGTGAATTCGAAGCAAATACCAACCGGCGCTCAGCTGTTCAATTTGCGGGAAAACATCCGTGATAAATCGTTCATTTTCAATTCCGACTGCGATTAAGTTTTTATGAGAAATTTGTATTCCTTGTTGATTTATCAGTTCTGCGGAAATAGGTTTTTTATCTTTATTCCAACGGATTTTGCTATTTGCACTCAGTGGGACAGGAAATAATTGAATATCTGCAAATTGATTTTGGTTTATTCCAACCGTCCTTTGAATCTCATAGGCACCTATATCTACAATTTCGTATTCGATTCTGGTTTTCATTGCCAAATCAAATTCCGGAAGCTCCTGATTTGGAAGTTCGTTTGTACCTGTATTAAAACAAGAACCTTCTTTTGTCGGCAGAAAATCATCGTTGTCGGGGTCCACAAACAAGGGGTCTTCTTCCGTACAATTTTCATAAACACCTATAAAGCTACTGCCACCAAATCCTTCATGACCTTCTTGAATTGCGCAATGATAAAAGGCGGGCTCAGATATCACATCCCAAATCCATACTTGTGAACCAAAAGGCGAATCGCTATGGTTATCCCATAAAATACTATTGTAAAGTGCGGGATTTGCCGAGTCGTTACAATAATATCCACCTCCCATGGATGCATGGTTATTTACGATTGTGGCATTGGTGATAATAGGCTCAGCCCGTATAATGGCAATGCCTCCTCCAAAAAACACCGCTACATTATTATTCAGCAATAAATTGGCAATTGGGCGTTTTGCTTCGCTTCGCATGATGCCGATAGCCCCTCCTAATCCGCTTAAATTTTCTTCAAAAACTGCATTTATTAATAAGGGGTTTGAATATTCAAATGATACGGCTCCTCCAATTCCGGTGGATGAATTCCGTTTAAAGTTCATATGTCGTAAATTGGGTTCGGTGGATACAAAACATAGGCCGCCTCCATATCCATAGATTAAACCTTCATTTCCCGCATAATTATCTTCAATACTGCAGTGCTCCATGCTTAAATCTGTTTTGAATGCATAAATGGCGCCTCCCCAATAAAAGGCATAATTATTATGTAAACGGGAATGATTTATGGCTATTTTTCCGGTTCGAAGCGCACGAATGGCGCCTCCGTAACAATTTACGGAATCACCCACAGCCTTACCAAAACTTAATACACAATATTCAAATTTGGAAGAGTCGTTTTCCCAAGAAGTATCTTCAAAGCGTATGCCGTTCCAACCGCCTGCATTGCTGTAAATATCATGAAACCCACTGGTGTCGGCTACAGTAAAAATAATGCTGTCATTTTCTTGTCCGATAGCACGTATATTGCCTTGTACATGGATTGAATAATGCCCTTCGAAAATTACTTTTGTGCCTGCAGCAATTTGTAGCTGTTCGGGAAAGGGGATGGTGACATCTGATGTTACAAAAACCGTATCATATTGCCATAATCCAAATTGTTCTCCTGAAGCTGAATAGTTGTTTTGTGCAAAAAGTGAATGTGCCAGCAGTATGCCTACTAAGACACTTATAAAAATTCGTTTCATAAAACTTTGGTTTTGATGACCAAAATTACGCTTTTATTCTCAATTATCTTGGAAACTCGATTATATTGCCTAAGCCACGGAAGCACAGAGCTATTGTGTATGGCTAGGATATATTAGCGCATGAATTTCGAGCGAAAATCTTCAATATTTCTCTCCATCCTCGGAATATTTTGTTGCATTTCCTTGTATTGAACTTGCAAAGTGGCAGGTGGCTCTGTTAAGGATTCAAATGTTTCTCGCACTTCATTAATTAAGCTTGCTGCGGTTTGCAATTCAATACCTATAGCTTCTTTCCCTGCTCGCTGATTAAATAAGTTAACTGCTTTGTTGAATGCTTCCACCGCCCGATTAAACTTATCCGTGATGGGTCTTAACTCCATCAAATAATTGTTGTGCGACATTGCCCGAATATTGTTCTTTAAAAACTCGCTGCGCCGATCGAGTGGGGGATAGGAATAATTTTGTTGTTGAATACGCCTTAGCTCATCTTGATATTGGCTAAGCAATGAAGATTTTATAAAATCGTCAATTTGTTCTGTCAGATTCTCCTCATCAAGGCTTAACTCCATATTTTCTTCTACAAAACCTTTATGACTTAGTACAGGATTTACCAATTGCCATAATGGGTCGTAAGGCATATGGGATTTCTGCATCAGCTTGGCATCTTTTAAAAAATAATCCGGATTAAAGCGCGCTTCATAACGCATGTTTTTTAAGTTTAATGCGCCTGCGCCCCAAGTTGGATCACTAAGTTGCCATTCATTATCAACAAAACTGATTACCCACATATGCGGCTCCGGATTCAGTTTACCATGATTTCGGGTGTATCCGCTTACGGTATGCGAGGGTATTTCTAGCAAGCGACTTAAGCTGTCCATTAATCCGGCATAGCCTTCACAAACTGCTGTTTTTTCTAAAAATGCATTTTGCACAATTTGGGAAGTGGGAAGCAGTTGTGGTGGCTTTGACAGTGCACTTACATCGTAGCTAATATGTTTTCCAACCCAATTAAATATTGCCCAAAGACGCTCCTTGTCCGTATCAAAATGCTCTGAAATCCATTGGGCAAGCTCCGGTAAAGATTCAAACTGCTTGTTTTGTAATTGCGAAATATTTGGATGATTTATTTCTGTATCAGCTGATTGCGAAAAAACATTGATGGTAGCTAAGCTAAAAACTACTACAATAAGTAATCTATAAAACAATCCCTTCATCTTCTTGTGTTTGTTTCGGTGGCTTTGTAATATCTTGTATGGATTTTTCAACATCTAACTGTTTGAATAATAATGGTGCAAAAGATTCTATGCGCGGATAAAACCAAGATTCAGTTTGTTTTTCTTTAGAAATGAGGTATTCTGTAATTGAAAAGAAGTTCAGGAGCATCAAAATCAGGCTTAAAATAAGTCCGGCTTTTACTATCCCAAATAGCGCACCCAGCAATCGATTGAAGAATGTCAACACCAAAATGTTAATCAGTTTCTCAAGCAGTTTCCCAAGCGATAAAACGATTATCATGACGAGAATAAGGGTAATGATAAAGGCGATAAGTTTTAGATATTTACTATGAAAGTCAAAACTGGAGCTGATAAAACCTGCTGTTATATCCGAAAAGAAAAAAGCGGCATATGCACCTATTACTAATGCCGCCAACGAGCTTAATGAGGCAATAAAGCCTTTGAAGTATCCGTATACGGCAAAGAGTAACAATATAATAAGAACAATAAAATCGATGCTAAACATTGTTGGTTAAGTTTGTTTTAATCTTCGGGTTAATTCAGTAGCAAACACAAAACTATTCAATTCGGGGTTTGCTGATTGCAAGATACTATCTTTGTTTCCTGTCCACCATAATTTCCCCTTATGTAAAAAGTTAATCCGTTCCCCAATTTGAAGTACTGAGTTCATATCATGGGTGTTGATAATGGTTGTGATGTTAAATTCATGTGTAATTTCACTGATGAGCTCATCAATCACTTCGGCGGTTTTTGGATCAAGTCCTGAATTTGGCTCATCACAAAACAAATAGTTTGGGCTGTTGGAAATGGCGCGTGCAATTGCAACACGTTTCATCATGCCACCGCTGATTTCGGAGGGAAATAAGTGGTTTACATTCTTCAGATTGACCCTTTCCAGGCAAAAATTCACTCTTTCAAGCTTTTCTTCCAGGCTTTTATCGGTAAACATATTCAGCGGAAACATTACATTTTGTTCAACCGTTAAAGAATCGAACAAGGCACCTCCTTGGAACAATACTCCCATTTCTTTACGGATATCGGTTCGACGCTTCTCGCTTAATGAAGAAAACGGACGATTATTAAAGGTAACCTGTCCTTCATCGGGCTCCACCAGTCCAATGCAGCACTTCATCAATACTGTCTTTCCCGAGCCGCTCTGACCTATAATAAGATTGGTTTTACCCTTTTCGAAATGGGTATTGATATCAGTTAAAACCTGATGCTCGCCAAAGGATTTTGATAAGTTCTTAATTTCAATCATACCAATAGTAATTGCGTCAATATCAGGTCGAATAATATAATTAATATGCTGCTTACCACCACAGCTTTTGTACTTGCTTTTCCAACTTCTACGGAGCCTCCTTTCAGGTTATATCCCAAGAAACCGGATACGGAAGCAATGATAAATGCAAACACTATGGTTTTAATAAGAGCGTAAGTCACGGTAAAAGGTTCAAACCACGCACGCAACCCATCCACATAATCGGCAGGAGATACTAAGCCCGTGACATAGCCCGCTATCCAGCCTCCAACAATTCCAATGACCATACTGAATACAATAAGAATCGGATTGAATAACATGCTGGCAGTAATTTTCGGCAGGATAAGGAAATTAGCCGGATTTACACCCATCACGCGTAAGGCATCAATTTGCTCGGTAACACGCATGGAACCAATTTCGGAGGCGATACGTGAACCAACTTTACCTGCCAAGATTAAACTTATTACGGTAGGCGAAAACTCCAATATCATCATTTGGCGCGTAGAAAAACCAACCATCATAATTGGAATGAATGGAGAATCAATGTTATATGCAGTTTGAATTGCAATAATAGCACCGGTAAATACAGAAATAAAGGCAACAATACTTATGGAATCAACTCCTAAGCCCATTATCTCGACTAATAATTGCCGTCGAAATACAGGACCTTTATCCGGACGTTTGAAGGTTTCAAACATCAAAAGAACATATTCTCCAAGGGTGCGTAACATTTATTGCTAAATTAAGAGCATAAAAATACAACAAACTGTAACAAAATGCAGTTAAAATATTAGAACGATTAGGCAGGCAGTTTATTTTATTGTTGTTTAATTGCATGATTTCTCAAAAATAAGAGCCTAATTCTTTAATTTTGTCATGAAAAATAAAAATTATATGATGTTCCTGACCGCAGGAAAGATTTTACGAAACATATTGAAAATCACCTTAATTGCTGTGATATTCACTTCGTGTTATTCTTCAAAAGTGCATTTGCCGGGCGGCAAACGAAAAAAGAAGAATTGCGACTGTCCTTCTTGGACCATCCAACCAATAAATGAAAATGAACGGACAGATGAAAGAAAAGCATAAGGATATATTGGGGAAATATATGCCTGTTTCCGCTGTAGACAGTATATATGAGATGCTTCTTTCCAACAATATCTCATTGAAAATTAACAAAAAACGTCATAGTAAATTAGGTGATTATCGGCCTGCCACTAAAACTCTGCCTGCCCGAATTACCATTAATAATGACCTTAATCCATATGAATTTTTGATTGTGTTGGTGCATGAATTAGCACATCACTATACTTTTGCGCATTTTGGTCGCAAACATCAACCACATGGTCAGGAATGGAAAAACAATTTTAAAGAGCTGATGATTCCGTATATGAATGAAACTGTGTTTCCTGAAGATATAGTGCTTGCTTTAAAGGAGTATTTTTTTACATATAATTTATCTCCTAGCGGTAAATTAAAGCTAAAACAATTGCTCAGGACATATAATTCCGACACTGAATCGGATTTAATCGAACTTGATAAAGTCACTGAAGGACAGCAATTTATAACATCAAATGGTCGTGTGTTTAAAAAGCTGGAAAAGCTTAGAACCCGTTATATGTGTGTATGTATGCAAACTCAACGAAAGTATTTGATTCATCAGATGGCACAAGTAAAACTTTATGAGCCGGATACAAAAAAATGATGGATATTTGTATCATATTCGTAAACAGATGGCAAAAACTAAATCGAAATATTATGTAGTGTGGCAGGGTCATAAACCGGGCATTTATGATAGCTGGGAAGCTTGTTTACAACAAGTTAAAGCTTTTCCTTCGGCTAAATACAAAAGTTTTAAGACCTTAGATGAAGCAAAATTGGCTTTTGATTACGGTCCGGATGCCGAATTGGATATGTCGCAACGCACAGCGCATTTACACGAAGCTGAAAAACCAAATTACAATTCTATTGCTGTGGATGCTGCCTGCGCCGGAAATCCGGGCGTGATGGAATATCGCGGGGTATTCACCGAAACCGGCACTGAGTTATTTCGCAAAAAATTTCCTGAAGGAACAAATAATATTGGCGAGTTTTTGGCTATTGTACATGCCTTGGCATGGCAGAAACAAAATCGTTTGCAACTGCCGATTTATTCGGATTCACAACTTGCGCTCGGCTGGATAAGGAAAGGAGTTGCACGCACAAAACTAGTCCCTTCCGAAAAGAATAAAGAGCTGTTTATAGTACTTAAACGTGCTGAAAAATGGCTTGCTTCCAATCCGATTGAAGTACCACTATTGAAGTGGGATACTGACAAATGGGGAGAAATTCCCGCAGATTTTGGCAGAAAGTAGCAGAAAATACATACTGCTACCAAGTTCAATTTTAGAATAGGATTCCTAGCCTGCTTAATTCATGAACTTAATTTTGAGAAATTTTCAGGCGTGAGTTGTGAAGTTGTAGCCAACTACCGTGAACAACTCATAACGTAAAAATTGCCAAAATTAAATCAAAATTCATTTTATAATAAACACTTTATAAAAACACTAGTAAAATCTCCTAACACAATGTTCATAAGCTTATTACGATTAAGTTAGATTGACAAGCTTATGAATTGGTGAATTATGCAGGCTAGATTTAATGTGCTGTCCTGCGGATTATTTCATTTTGCAGGGCTTCGCCCAAATCATTAAAATAATCCGAATATCCGGCAACGCGTACAATCAAATCCTGGTATTTTTCCGGATGCTTTTGTGCATCACGTAAGGTGTCGGCATCTACCACATTAAATTGAATATGGTGTCCGTCCATTTTGAAATAGGAGCGAACAAGGCTAACAATCTTATCCATACTTTCTTCGCTATCAAAAAAGTCGGGAGAGAATTTTTGATTTAGTAGCGTGCCTCCTGTTTTAATATGGTCAATCCTTGCTGCAGACTGAATCACTGCCGTAGGTCCTTTTTTATCGGCACCTTGAACCGGGCTAATGCCTTCACTCAAAGGCTCGTGGGCAAGGCGACCATCGGGCATGGCACCAATCTTACTGCCAAAATATACATGGCTTGTAGTGGGCAACATATTAATACGGAAAACCCCTCCGCGTGAGCTGGGGCGTCCGTTCACTGCTCGATAAAATGAGTTAAATACTTGCACGGCATGACGGTCGGCATAATCATCATTATTACCCCATTTCGGGCTATTATAAATGAACTCATGACGCAATTCGTCATAGCCTTCGAAATTAGATTTTATCGTATTCAGTAAATGAGCCATTGAAACTGTGTTGTCGTCAAAAACATATTTACGAATGACACTAAGGTTGTCGGTAATGCTTCCAAGACCTACTCCTTGCACATAGCTGGTGTTATAACGGGCTCCTCCTGCATTATAATCCTTGCCGTTTTTAATGCAGTCTTCGGTAATAAGCGATAGCAAGGGTACCGGCATATACATTCCCCATAGCTTTTCGATAATGTTGTTTCCTTCGATTTTGAGGTTTATGAAATACGTCAGCTGCCTTTCAAATGCATTATAAAACTCATCAAAGCTTTCAAAATCTTCCGGATTACCTGTTCGAATCCCAATTTCTTTTGCCGTAAGCGGATCAACACCATTATTTAATGTGATTTCCAATACTTTATTCAAATTAAAATATCCGGTTAAGATATAGGCTTCTGTTCCAAAAGCACCGGTTTCCACACATCCGCTTGCACCGCCGTTTCTGGCATCAGTAAGTGATTTTCCTTGGCTAAGCAGTTGTTGTATTATGGCATCCGTATTAAAAAATGAAGGTTGTCCAAAGCCCGTTTTCACGATGCGTACCGCCCGTTTCACAAATCGATCCGGATTTTTCTTGCTTATTTGCACCATTGAGCTGGGCTGCAGTATGCGCATTTCTTCAATGATATCGAGTAAGATATAGCTCAGTTCGTTCACGGCATCGCTTCCGTCTTCTTTTACACCTCCGAGATTGATGAGCGAAAAGTCGGTATAAGTATTGCTTTCTTGAGCTGTTACACCCATTTTTGGAGGGGAGGGATGGTTATTGAATTTAATCCAAAATGATTGCAAAAGTTCAACAGCCCATTCTTTGTTCAGTACACCGGATTCCATTTCTTGTTTGTAAAATGGATATAAATGCTGATCCAATCGTCCGGGATTAAAGGAATCCCATGGGTTCAGTTCGGTAATGACGCCCACATGGATGAACCAATAATGCTGCAACATCTCATGGAAAGTTTCTGGGGCATGTGCAGGCACTTTTCGACAGATGCGTGCCATCTCAAGTAATTCTTCTTTACGATTGTCATCTTTTTCTTCCTGGGCAAGCTGAGTCAGCAAATCGGCATAGCGGTTTGCATACATGATTAGCGCATCAGCTGCTATTGCCATGGCTTTGAGTTGTTCTCTGCGTTCGATTGCGTGCTTGTCATTTTCAAAATCAAGCGCCTTCAAGGCTGCGTCAATCTCAGCTTTGTAGTCGAGTAGTCCTTTTTGAAACACTTTTTTCCCGGCTACGGTATGACCCGGGGCACGCTGTTCCTGAAACTCTGTGAACACACCGGCTTCATAGGCAGCTTTCCACTCCTTGCTCAGGTGTGCAAAGATTCGATCACGCTGGGTGTTGCCTTTCCAGAAAGGAATGATTTTCTCTTGATATAATTTACGGGTTTCATCATCAACCTTAAAGGAAACCTTTGGTCGTGAGTGGAGTATTTCCAAGTCATCAAGGGTATGCAGACTGACTTCGGGATAGGTGGAGGTGGCTTTTGGTGCAGGACCACGTTCGCCTATAATCAGTTCACCCGGATTGACAAAAATGGCTTTATGGCTTAATATGTATTTAAATGCCAATGCACGTTGTACCGGAATAGGGTGTTGCATCAGCTCAGCGGATTGGTAAAATTCCGTTACCAACTGAGCCCGCTCGGCCGAAAAAGTGTTAATGGCTTGTAAGCTTTGTTCTCTAAGTTTTTGAATGCGTTCTGTCATAATGGCAAAAATAGTAGCTTATTTATGTTATTTCAATTCTTTATTAACTAAATATTTATCCTCCAACACTCACTGTTTCAACTGTTTCTCGAAAGAAACCGGCAATCTCCTCAGCTTTCAGTGGGTCATAAGGATTTGAATGATGTAAAATATAATCTTTGCCAAAGCGCTCGTATTTGCTTTTGGCAATATTATGAAATGGGAGAATATCTACTCTTTTAATAGCCGGATAAGCAGTAATAATTTTTCGAAGAGTCTCAAGATTTTGTTCGGTATCCGTAATTTCAGGTATCAATGGTATACGGATGATGATTTCTTTTTTTGCTTGATAAATCAAGTCCAGATTTTTGAGGATTTGTGTATTCGAAACTCCGGTATACTGTTTATGAGCTGCCTGATCGGCAAGTTTAAGATCAAAAAGAAATAAATTTGTAAACGGCATTATTTTTTCGAGGATTTTAGCATTTGCGTGTCCGCTGGTGTCCACTGCCGTATGAATTTCTTTTTCAGTACATGCTTTCAACAGCTCCAATAAAAAGTCAGGCTGTGCAAGGGGCTCGCCGCCCGAGAAAGTGACTCCACCTTTTGAATCATCATAGATTAGAATGTCTTTTTCAATCTCCGACATTACTTCTTCAACTGACATTTGTGTTCCGACCGTTTCGGTTACTTCAAATGTTTTATCATTAATTCGATTGTGTCGGCTGAATGTTTCGGGGGCAAATAAAATACTTTCAGGATTGTGGCACCAAATGCAATTTAGGGGACAGCCTTTTAAAAAAACGGTGGTACGAATTCCAGCACCGTCGTGAACAGAAAAGTGGCGAATATCAAATACTAAACCGGATTTTTGGCGCATAATTATTTTATTTTCAATGCAGTAGAATAAGTTTATTGTCAATTTTACAGCAAAAGACTCCTTGCCGTAAAGAAATTACAAAAGAATGTACAGGAGGGAGAAATCAACAAATCCAACAAGCAAAAAGACGCTTGCCGTTGTTATGATAAAGATTGAAAAATGATGCTCCAAACATAGCTATCTGTTGAATAGTGCAAAGATAGTCATAAATCAATTAGATAGGGTCTAATATATGATGTAAAATGAAAAACACTTGATAAATTCCATTGTTTAATGTATTTTTGTAGGCAGTAAAACAAATTATGATGATGATTTATCAACCCAGCGATAAATTCAATTATAAGAACATCAAAGAACGCGATCGATTCTCCTGATTAGGGCTCCCTTTTATCCGTCATCCGACGGCAATTTTTATTTATTATTTTTTAAACAATTAAATATCAGGAAATTATGGAATTACCTTTTGCAGAATCATATCGAATAAAAATGGTTGAACCCTTGCAGCGCAGTACAGCCGAACAGCGTAAGCAATGGATTAAAGAAGCCGATTATAATTTATTTAATCTTAAAAGCGAACAAGTTTTTATTGACTTATTAACCGACTCGGGCACCGGCGCCATGAGTAATATTCAATGGTCGGAAATGATGCTTGGAGACGAAAGCTATGCCGGTGCATCATCCTATTTTAAAATGAAGGAAGCGATTGCCGATGTGACAGGCTTCCCTTATTTTTTACCTACGCATCAAGGTCGTGCCGCAGAAAACGTATTGTTCTCTGCGCTAATAAAATCCGGTGATTTAATACCCGGCAATGCACATTTTGATACGACTAAAGGACATATTGAGTTTCGTAAAGCTGTTGCAGTGGATTGCACAATTGATGAAGCCTACGACACCTCACTCGATCATCCTTTTAAAGGAAATATTGACCTGAACAAATTGGAAAAGGTGTTTTCTTCCAATCCGGTTGAAAAAATCCCTTGTGTCATTATTACCGTTACATGTAATACGGCAGGAGGACAGCCTGTTTCCATGCAAAATATTCGCGAAGTAAGTGAAATGGCACGTAAATATGGCGTAAAAGTCATATTTGATGCAGCTCGTTTTGCCGAAAACGCCTATTTCATCAAAAAGCGTGAAGAAGGCTATAAGGACAAGAGCATCGCTGAAATTGTACGTGAGATGTTTTCGTATGGAGATGCCATGACAATGAGCAGTAAAAAAGACGCTATTGTGAATATGGGCGGTTTTATTGGGTTTAAAAACAAGGAGTTATTCGATCAAGCTTCTGTTTTTAACATCATGTTTGAGGGTTTTGTTACCTATGGCGGCATGTCGGGACGCGATATGAATGCATTGGCGCAAGGACTTTACGAAGGAACAGATTACGATTATCTTGAAACCCGTATCAATCAGGTAGCTTATTTGGGAAGCCTGCTCCGTGATGCCGGTATTCCTGTGCAATATCCTTTTGGGGGCCATGCAATTTTTGTGGATGCAAAAGGATTCTTGCCTAATGTACCAAAAGAAGAATTTATTGCGCAAACATTGGCAGTTGAGTTGTATCTCGAAGGGGGAGTGAGAGGGGTTGAAATTGGTGCTATCTTAGCAGACCGTGATCCCGTAACACGTGAAAATCGCTATCCGACATTGGAGCTGCTGCGCTTGGCAATACCAAGGCGGACCTATACCGATAATCATATGAATTATGTGGCAGCAAGTCTCATTAATGTATGGGAACGCCGTAACAGCATCACAAGAGGTTATCGGATTGTTAAAGAAGCCCCAATATTAAGGCACTTTACCGTAACACTCGATAAAGCTGAGAAATAGAAAATAATATCATTTAAGTATGCTTCCGACAGAATGCATATTTTGTCGGAAGCATATACCGAATGGATTGCTAACTGACTACTGCTTGCATTTTACTTCGTATGTAAGCAGCATTTCTTATTTTTGATAATTACTATGGTATATACCTATTCATATCCACGACCTGCTGTAACCGTTGATGCGGTTATTCTTCGGAAAAACGTGGCGCAGACTGAGCTTTTGCTTATCCGTCGTAAAAATCCGCCTTTTGAAGGACAATGGGCTTTTCCGGGTGGTTTTGTAGAAATGGACGAGGATTTAGATGAAGCTGTGGCACGTGAGATATTTGAAGAAACAGGATTAAAAGATCTTCAGTTTTCCCAATTTCGTGCCTATGGGAATCCAAAGCGTGACCCTCGGCATCGTACCATTACAATTGTTTTTACGGCTTGGCTTGATGAAGAGCAACAAGCTGTTGCCGCTGATGATGCTGCAGAAGTAGATTGGTTTTCCTTAAATCATTTCACAAAACTCGCATTTGACCATCGTGAAATTTTGGATGAAGTGATTCAACACTATAATTTAGCATAAGATATGTGTGGTAGGTTTCAGTTGTCCGTAAAAGCAGGTGATATTGCGCAACGCTATGATTTGGAGCTTTTTGATGAGCTTCATCGACCACAAAAACCCGGATTGGCTGCACCTCAAGGTTATAATTGTGCACCTATGCAGTGGCTACCCGTTATTTTAAATACCACTCCTACACAAATCAGTCATTTACGATGGGGATTGCTGCCTCCATGGCTAAGGGATGTACGCATGGCTGCGAAAATGATTAACAGCAGAATAGAAACAATCACGGAAAAACCGGCTTTTCGGAATTCGTTTACACAACGTAGATGTTTAATCCCTGCAACCGGATTTTATGAATGGAAGAAAAACAGCAAACAGCCCTATCGAATTTCTCTTCCTGAGACAGCCATCTTTTCGATGGCGGGAATATGGGAGCGCAGGCAACAATCAGATGCTAAATATTTGGATACTTTTTCAATTATTACCACAGCAGCTACCGGAAGCATGAAGCAAATACATCATCGTATGCCTGTTATCTTATCAAAAGAAAAGGAAAAACTTTGGTTGGATAGCACACAAATTATTTCGCCTGAATTGTTGTTGGAATGGGCTACAGCCGATGCATTTCAAATTGAAGAAGTTTCTCAACTTGTAAATAGCGTGTATAATGATGGACCGAAACTACTGGAGAAAGACGAAGATGATTCGCAATTAAGCCTGTTTTAATAAAAAAATCCTTCTTTGGTTGGGAAGGAGGTGCCAAAGAAGGATTAAAATGAAGGTAAAGCCTTAGGTTACTTATCCTTCGTTGCAATCAGGTAGTTGCTTCATTCTCGACTTTGGTAGTGCAATTACATATCATACAAAGTATAAAGCTTGCAGCAGCTATACACATTAGTACAAAAGAAATAACACATACACGGATATTTAGCAGAAACCATCCTACTAACATTATTAAAATTCCTAGTAATATAGAAATCAATCCAATTCTTGAGAAAAGCTTACCAAACTTACACATAATCTATTAAAATTTTTACAAAAGTACGACCTATAAGTTAAGCTGAGTACGATTAAACTGTGATTTGCATCACAGTATGATTGTGATTTATATCACATAATATGTATCTTTGTCAGGCAAACCAAATAGAATTCAAGACAATGAAGTTGACAGCTGATACAATTTGTGAGTTTTGCCGTATAAAATCATGTGCGGTAGAAACACTGGATTTGCAGGAATTGAAAACTCTTGAAATGAACTGTGCCGAGTCTTTGTTTTCAAAAAACACCATGATTTTTCAGCAGGGCTCGCTTACTTCGAATATTGCGTATGTACGAAGTGGCTTGGTAAAACTTCATAAAAAAGGACCAAATCGAGATCAAATTTTGAAGCTTGTGCAGCCTTTACGCTTTATTGGGATTCCAACAATACTTGGTGACAGAAAATACCAGTATTCTGCCACGGCTTTGGAACCTACCAGTATATGTTTTATAGCACAAGATACATTTCGGCATTTAATATTAAAAAATGGCAAGTTCGGAAACGAAATCATCAATGAGTTATGCCAAGATGAGCTGCAATTTTTTAATCGCTCGATTAATCAAATGCAAAAACAAATTCACGGACGCGTGGCGGATGCTCTTTTATATATATCCAATGAAATTTATCATGCAGATAGTTTCAACATGCCATTGAGCCGGAGTGACTTAGGCGATTTTGTACATGCAACACGCGAAAGTGTAACACGAACCTTATCACGCTTCAGGAATGAAGGTTTAATAGAAATCAATGGCAAACAAATTACCATTATAAATAAAGGAAAGCTTGAGCTTATCAGTAAAACAGGATAAAAATCATACTTCTGATAAATTGTAGCTTATCATATGTATTTTTCGCCTTTTTCAACCTTAATATCGTTCACAAACTGACGAATTTGTTGTTCTTCTTCTTTACGACAAATAATAAGATTATTGTCTTCTTCGACAACGATATAATCCGTTAAGCCTTGTACGACTACTAATTTATCTTTTGGCATATTTATAATACAAGATGAAGTGTCATAGGTCATTACATTATTTCCGACTATGGCATTTTCATTTTCATCTTTTTGTCTTATTTCATAAAGCGAGCCCCATGATCCTAAATCGCTCCAGCCAAAATCGACCGCCATTACATACACATTTTGTGCTTTTTCCATAATGCCGTAGTCGATTGATATGTTTCGACAAACGGAATATGTCTTTCGTATAAATTCGGCTTCATCGGGAGTGCCATACACTTCTTTTCCTTCGATGAAAAGATTATTTACTTCGGGCAGGTATTGGTCAAAAGCCTTGTCGATGCTTTGCAGCGACCAAATAAATATTCCTGCATTCCAAAGAAAATCACCGCTTTTTAAAAATGTGACTGCCAATTCATGATTGGGCTTTTCGGTAAATGTTTTAACTTTTTTCAGCCCTGAGGTGCTTTGATTGTCATTTTCATCTGAAAACTGAATATATCCGTAACCTGTATCCGGTCGGCTTGGCTCAATACCCAAAGTGATAAGCTGGTCATTCTCTTTTGCATAAGCCATCGCTTCAAGCACATTTGCAGTAAATATTTCTTCTTTTAAAATGATATGATCGCTTGGAGCTACTACAATAACGGCATTGGGGTTCTTTTTTCTGATAACATGATTGGCATATGCAATGCATGGTGCCGTATTTCTGCGAGCCGGCTCACATAATACCTGTTCCGGTTTAATTTGAGGCAGCTGCTCCAATACCTGTTCGCGATATATTTCGTTGGTTACGATATATATGTTTTCAGGGGGGCATACCGGCTCGAAGCGCGAAAAAGTCATTTGCAATAAGCTTTGTCCGATACCTAAAATATCAATAAATTGCTTTGGACGTTGCGTGGTACTCATAGGCCAAAATCGGGATCCAACTCCACCGGCCATAATGACACAATAATGATCTTTATTGGTTTTCATAAGACAGAAGATTAAATGTGTATTGATTGATGCCCTTGCCGATGTGTAAATTAAAATGACTCGGCATACTTAAGGATTGCAGTCGATTGGTGTCAAAAAGGAAAGAAAAACAGTAGGGCTGTGTTTGCCAATAAGAATTTAAAGCATTAGCTTGGCAATCAAATAAATATCTTTGTACGTAAAGTTTTTCCCTTATTGAACTATTCATTTAACAAAACTAAGCAAATAACAGGCTTATTAAGTAAACAGAAAATTTGCTTAAATGTTATATGTTCGGTCGAATATTTTTATCCGTATTCGTTTATGCGTTGAGGCATCAACTTAAAATCCGAATTTAAATTTTAAAAAACAAGCCGATACCTTTGCGATACCGGCTTATCTTAAGCGTCAATTCGTCTTATTTTTTCAATAAATCGCGAATTTCAGCGAGCAATTTTTCTTCTGTTGTTGGTTCGGGAGCTGCTTCCGGTTCAGGAGCGGGCTCTTCTTGCTTCTTCATTTTATTCATAAATTTGATAACAGCGAAGATAGCAAGCGCAATCAACAAGAAATCAATAATCGTATTGATGAATGAACCGTAGTTGATTGATACTGCAGGTGCAACTACTTCACCACCTTCTATCACAGCTTGTTTCATTACAACTTTCAGATCGTTGAAATCAACTCCTCCGAGTAACATCCCGATAGGAGGCATGATGACGTCGCTAACAAACGAGGAAACAATATTGCCAAAGGCACCGCCGATAACAATACCAACTGCCATGTCTACTACGTTGCCACGCATGGCAAAGTCTTTAAATTCAGAAATAAATCCCATAATTTGTGTTTTTAGTTAATATGACTTGCAAATTAAAACAGAAAATTCAGAATATCAAAAAATAAGCTCTAAATACAACATATTTTATAATAAATGTTCAATAATTTGGCGGCATGTAAAAAGAAAAACCGGTTGTGTCAAAAAATGGCACAACCGGTTCGAAACGTGAATTGAAATGTATAACCAAAACCAAAGAACTAAACAGTTTGGTTCTTGATTTGTTCAACTATCGTAATAAAATTACATTTAATTTATCTATTCCATTGATAATGAGTGTATAAACTTTGTATTAATCAAGCAATACAATTTTTAACATTACCGGATTATGGTCGCTATGCTTAAACTCAAGATCTGTTACTTTTACCTTAACAACTTCAATATTTGGTGATACGATGAAAAAATCAATCGTTGTTGTGCCGGTACTTCCTTTGTGATAGCTTTCATCCATATGCCGATTGCTGGGTCTGCTATAGTCAAAGGCATACGACCATTCTTTTGGCAAATAATTTTGCGGTATTACTACATCTGCCGGAATATAATTATGCCCTCCGAAGTCGGTAGATGGAGTAAAATTGGGTGGATTCATATTCCAGTCGCCTCCGGCAACAACATAATTTCCGGCTTCATATTCTTCCTTCATTTTTTTTCGAATCACATCCAATTCTTTCTCCATTAACTCCTGATTCGAGATAAAAGCAGAGTTGTGTGTGTTTAAAACCACTAATTCCTTGCCATTTGCTAGGTGGTGTCTTGTTTCCATAAAGCAGCGGTCAAGCAGAAAAAGTCGTTCGGGCCAGCCTGCAATTTGTGGGAATGCATAACGGTGGGCAGTTTCAATTTGGTACAAACTAAAACTCAAAATCCCGGAACGTACCTGTCCCATTGGATCAAATACCGGTACAGGTACAAAAGGTACTTTATAGTTTAAGGCTTGCACATGTGCATATTGGGATAAAGCTTCTGAAAAGCATTCATCCTGATGAAGATTATAGGTTCGCTTTGCCTTAAAGTCAACTTCTTGGAGCAGCCAAAAATCGACCTTGTGTTGTGCAATAAAGTCGGCAATATGTTTCAAATTATTGCGAGTAGTAGCTTCGTCGGTACGTGTTTGCTTGCCGCCATCATAGAAAAAATCCATTTCAGTGTTTAAACCGGCATAACCAATGTTCCAGATAAAAAAAGTTAAGCTGTCAGTGTTTATTTTAGCCACTGTATTTCTGTCAATTTCTATACTTTCAATCTCGTCGGCTTTGTAATCTGTTATACTAATCCAAAGTAGAAACAGACCGAGAAAGAGAATTAAAAAAACACTAATTCCCACGATGATTTTTAATATTTGTTTCATGATATTGTTCAAATTATTGATTAAGGACGACATAAAAGTAAGTTGTTTTTGAAATATACACTCAACTTTAGTCAAAAAACTTTCTTGCTAACAGATTGTGTGCAGGCAATAAATCACGTAATTTTCAGTTTCTTTGTAGAATAAATTGAATTGAATTAAATCTACAAGATATGTCTTTTTTACGCTTCAGCAGTTTCATTGCATTCCTGTTTTTATTACCGGTGAGCGTATTGCCACAGGGTATCGGTATTGGTCAGTGGCGCACCCACTTACCTTATCAACAAGTGATTGATGTTGAAATTGCCGATGATCTGGTGTATGCTGCCACTCCTTATGAATTAATGGTGTATAATACTCAAAACAACAAACTTAGTAAGCTTAATAAAGTGAACGGATTGAGTGACTTAGGTATTAGCACAATACGATACAATCAAAAATATAAGACACTTTTAATAGCTTATACCAACACCAATATTGATCTTATTATCGATGATGAAATTATAAATATCAACGATATTAAAAACAAGGAACTAATGGGCAATAAAACCATTAATGATGTTCATTTTGAAGACCAATATGCCTATTTGGCTTGCGGTTTTGGTATTGTGGTGCTTGATTTGGTTCGCAAAGAAGTTTATGATACATATTTTATTGGTCCTGAAGGCGGATTTATAAATGTACAGGATGTTGAAACTTATAATAATACGCTTTATGCCGCTACTGAAAGCGGGCTTTATTATGCATCTAAAGACAGTCCCAATTTGGCAGATTTTAATCAGTGGACCAAGGATGTAAGCCTGCCGCATCCACAGCTAAATTACAATCAGGTGGAGGCTTTCAAGGGAAAGCTATATTTGAATCATACCTTAAATGTCACCAATTCGGATACACTCTTTGTTTTTGATGGGCAAAACTGGGATTATTTTGATAAGAGCTATGTTTCTTTACATAAACGCATGCGAGCTTATGAAGATCGTTTTTTAGTAGCTAATCATTATAATGTTTCTGTGTTTGACGAGCAGATGGAGATGGAGCTAACTATTTATGCACCAAATGGTTCCGGAGTTGAGCCTTTGGGTATTGCCCTGGATAAAAGCGGAACGGTTTGGCTTGGCGATAAAAAACGTGGCTTGTTGCGAATATACAACAACGGTTTTTCGGCCGAAACCTTTATGCTTGACGGTCCTGCCACAACCAATGTGTATGAGTTGAAAGCTTCCGGTAAAAATGTATGGGTTGCTTCCGGAGGACGGCGTAATGATTGGGGAAAGATGTATATGATGGACGGTGTTTTTGCATTTGACGGTGATAAATGGAAAACATTTAACGCGCGTAATACGCCCGGCTTTGATACTATCTCGGATTATGTGAGCGTAGCTATCGATCCGCTAAAGCCCGAAAAAGCTTATATAGGTACTTGGCAAGCAGGAATTATCGAGTTTACTGATTTTGAAAAGACCTATAATTATGATGCTCAAAACAGCTCATTGGGACATTGGCTGGCAGACCCTAGTTTAATTAATATCAGTGGATTAGGTTTTGATAGCTATAATAATTTGTGGGCATGCAATACCGGAGCAGCCAATATATTATCAATGCGCACCCCCGCCGGGGAATGGAGATCATTTTTTCTTGGAGCCAATGCCAGTGGAGTTGATGTGGCAAATATGGTGATTGATAAATCGAATAACAAATGGATTATTCGCCGTTCGGAAGGGAAGATTATAGTATTTAATGATAACGATACATTTGATAATCCTGCAGATGACCGGCTGAAGATTTTAACCTCATCGCCGAATAATGGCAATATACCCGGAAACTCGGTGTATTCCATGGCCGTGGATCATGAAGGAGCAGTGTGGGTTGGAACAGATAAAGGACCGGTAGTTTTTTATAATCCGGAACGTATTTTTCTGGATGGCATGAACTTTGACGCAATTCAAATATTGGTTCCCCGAAATGATGGAACAGGACAAGCCGACTTTCTGCTTGGAAGCGAAAAAATATTGTCAATTGCAGTTGACGGATCAAATAAAAAGTGGTTTGGCACAGAAAATGGTGTTTTCTTAATGTCGAACGATGGGCTCGAGCAAATTCACTATTTCAATACGGAAAACAGTCCGCTATTGTCAAATACCGTGAATAGTATTGCTATTACCGATGACGGTGAAGTTTTCTTTGGTACGTCCAACGGCATTATTTCATACAAAGGCAAAGCTACCGAGCCAAATAAAATAAATACGGATGTATATGCATATCCGAACCCGGTTCGTCCCGAATATCAGGGTCCCATTGCTGTGAAAGGCTTGGTAAGAGATGCGATTGTCAAGATTACGGATTTGAGTGGAAATCTGGTGTACCAAACACGGGCTGAAGGTGGTCAAGCGGTATGGGATGGACGTATTTTAAATGGAAATCATGTAAAACCCGGTATCTACTTGGTGTTTGTAACAGATGATTTTGGTATTGAAACCTTGGCAACCAAAATAATGGTAATGCGTACGCAATGAGTAAGCAAAATCTTGGAATTGTCTTACAGCAAATCAGATATGGAGACTCTAGTCTTATCGTACGTATTTATACCGAATCGCATGGGCTGCAGTCGTTTATAATTAAAGGAGCTTTTGGGAAAAAATCGCGCCTTAAACCGGCCTTTTTCCAGCCGCTTAACTTATTAATCTTTGAAGCAAATATCCATCCGGCAAAGGATTTGCATTATTTTAAAGAAGTTGCTATTGCCACGCCTTTTTATTCTTTTTCTTCGGATATTTTCAAAAGTTCAATCGTTATATTTTTAAGTGAACTTTTAAGCAGAAGCCTGAAAGAGCATATCGCAAATCCTGCTTTGTTTGCGTTTATACGTAATGCGTTGGAATGGTTTGATTTACGTACTGAGAAATATGCCGATTTCCATCTTTATTTTATGTTGGAGCTAAGTCGCCACCTTGGGTTTTACCCAAAAACGGATAGTTATTCGGAAGGTTTTGCATTTGATTTGCTCGATGGGGAGTTTAAACCTGCTCATATTGCGGGACCTGCAGCTATTTCGGCAGTGGATAGCATTCATTTCTTGAACTTGTGTAATTTGAGGCTCGACAGCTTTGGCAGTGTGTCTTTTTCACGGGAAACACGACGTGAACTATTAAGTCATTTGCTGCATTATTATCAGTTGCATATGCCGGGATTTGGCGAAATGCAATCTTATAATGTGCTTATTCAACTGCTTTAAGCCGTATATTAAATACTTGCTCAAATTCAGTTCGTAGCACTTGTTTGACTTGTTCAATATCTTGTGGTTCATCCAATTCCTTTTCAAGTGAACTAACCCCTCTGTCAGTAAATCCGCATGGGTTTATCAAGTTATAAAACGATAAATCGGTATTGATATTAAACGCAAAGCCATGCATGGTAACTCCACGGCTTGCCCGTACGCCAATCGCACATATTTTTCGTGATTTATCTTTCTTTTCCGGTTCAATCCATACTCCCGCAGCCCCCTCCAAACGGTCAGCAAGAATGGAAAACTGTTTTAGTGTGCGGATTATAACTTCTTCCAGATTAAACACATAATTTCGAACTCCAAGACCTAATGCATCAATATCAAATATAGGATAACCCACTATTTGACCGGGGCCGTGATATGTAATATCGCCACCACGGTTGATGTGAAAAAACTCGGCTCCTTTCCCTTGTAACTGTTGCTCGCTGATGAGTAAATTCTCGTCTTTGCCGCTTTTGCCTATCGTAAAAACATGGGGATGCTCTACAAACAGCAAATCTCCTATAAACCCATCTTCTGATGGGCTGCCCTCAAGTTTGGATTTCGTTCGTGCACTAAAAAGCGATTCCTGCAAATCCCAGCAGGCTTTGTAGTGCATTTGTTTTAAATCCCTGAAATTTGCGTAAACCATTCTTACAATAAATGTTTTTCAGCTCTGTAGGAGCTTCTTACAAGTGGACCGCTTTCAACATGACGGAATCCCTTTTCCAAACCAATTGTTTCGTATTCTTTGAATTGTTCCGGGCTTACATATTCCTTTACCGGCAAATGCTTTAGCGTGGGTTGTAAATACTGACCAATCGTCATTACTTTCACACCTACCGCTACTAAATCATCCATGGTTTCCAGCACTTCTTCGCGCGTTTCGCCAAGACCCAGCATAATACCCGATTTAGTTATGACACCGCTTTTGGCCAGTGTTTCGAGTACTTTGAGACTTACATCATATTTTGCACGGCTGCGAACCCAGGGCGTGATTCTGCGGACCGTTTCCAGGTTATGAGAAATCACTTCCGGACCGGCTTCTACAACCTGCATAATCAGCTCTTCTTTTCCGTCAAAATCTGGGATAAGTGTTTCCATTGTGGTACCGGGCGATTGTTCTTTAATGGCTTTGATTGTCAATGCCCAAATACCGGCTCCTCCGTCTTTTAAATCGTCACGGTCAACAGAAGTGATGACTACATGCTTTAGCTTCATCAGCTTTACTGATTCGGCTACCCGTGAAGGTTCTTTCAAATCAACAGGCAAGGGTCTGCCGGTTTTTACATTGCAAAATCCGCAGGAGCGCGTGCATATATCTCCCAGAATCATTAAAGTGGCAGTGCCTCGACCCCAGCATTCGTGCATATTGGGACAATGACCGCTGGTGCAAATTGTATGTAGTTTATTGTGTTCAACAATTTCACGAACCGATAAATAAGTTTTACCGGCCGGAACTTTGGTTTTGAGCCATTCAGGTTTGCGTAGTATAGTATTTGTACGAGCGTTTTCCATGATAGTTATATTTAGTTATGCGTGCAAAATTACATTAAATGTGTGGAACTTTGATGCGAATAGTTAAGTATATCCTTCTCTCGATAAAGGATGAAAAAATGAGTGCGCTTACTTTGAATTAGTTGGCATGGAATATCTACTTCTAACTAAAAAATAATTACCGTATGAAAGTTTTTAATCCTATTGTTAGCAGGCTGTATAATCTTGTCAATAATTTAGTTATTGATTTAGATGCTTTTTTCTCACGTAATTTATAATCATTCTAAATAATAAACCCTATTTATATGGCTGAAAAATAATAATTTAGCACAGTATTTAGAAACAAACTAAATTAGATGATAAACAAAGGAATTAGGGAAGTATGCATACATTTGCATATGTAAATTTAACATATTATTAATAAATTTATTCTGATTGAATATATTGTAGAAATAAATAAATCAACTTAGGACATGAAGGTAAAAAATTTCACAACGGCTATCACATTTTTTCTAGCTATTATAGCGCCGTTGATCATTGTTACAGTTGCTTTGCGTGAGCCCTCGGACCCGTATCAAAAGCTGGATACGCTTCGCGAGCAATATTCAGTGAAACAGCAGCCCGGTGTTGATCATAGTAAGATGGAAATCCTTCAGCAGGATTTTCAAAATCCTCATGAAATCACAGCTGCATGTTTAAGCTGTCATACCGAGCGTGGTCATGAGATGCTTCAAACTGCACACTTTCAGTGGGAGCGTGAGGAATTTATTCCCGGGAGGGGTGTTGTTTATTTGGGCAAAAAGAATTTGTTAAACAACTTTTGTACCGGGGTGCAGTCAAATGAAGGAAGCTGTATGAAGTGCCATGCCGGTTACGGTTGGGGCGACAAGAGCTTTGATTTTGAAAACGAGTTTAACATTGACTGTATTGTTTGTCACGACAATACGGGCACTTATGCAAAGGCAGGGGGCGGCGCCGGATATCCCGTAATGGGTGAAAACGGACCTGATTTTAAGGCTATTTTAGGTTCGATGGGATTACCCAAGAGTGAAAATTGCGGAAACTGTCACTTTATGGGTGGTGGCGGAAACAATGTTAAGCATGGTGATTTGGAGTTGGCATTGCTTACAGCAGGTAGTGAAGTGGATGTGCATATGGGAGTTGATGGCTTGGATATGCGTTGCATCGACTGCCATACCGCAGAAAACCATCAGTTTAAAGGAAAATATTATGGCACTTCCTCATCGAATGAAGGGCGTTTGAGCTGCGACGAATGTCATACTGATACACCGCATACCAAAGGAATTTTAAATGAGCATACCATTAAAATTGCTTGTCAAACTTGTCATATCCCGGTTTATGCAAAGGTGAACCCAACAAAATCATATTGGGATTGGTCTACGGCTACCCGCAAAAAAGATGGTCAAGGCTTTGAAGAAACAGATGATGAAGGAAATGTTACCTATGCATCCATAAAAGGTGATTTTGAGTGGGCAACAAATGTAGTGCCTGAATATGCTTGGTTTAACGGTACTGCTGACCACCATTTATTATCAGATAAAATTGATACTACTCAGGCTTTCATTAAGATGAACACCTTATTTGGTTCATATAATGATCCACAAAGTAAGATTATCCCCATGAAGGTGCATCGTGGAAGACAGCCGTATGACACCGAAAACCTGACCCTCATCCAAGCTAAATTATGGGATCGAGAAAAAGGCAAAGGAGCACTTTGGGTTGACCTTGAGTGGGAGCGTGCCATAGAAGAAGGCATGGCATACGTCGGTTTGCCTTATAGCGGACATCATGACTTCATACCTACTGAAATGTATCTCCCGATTAACCATATGGTGTCTCCGGCTCATGAAACAGTAAGCTGCAAAGAATGTCATACACGTGATGAAGGGCGCTTGGCATCGCTTACCGATTTTTATATGCCCGGACGCGATCGAAACGAAATGCTTGATTTTGCAGGTAATATGCTATTAATCCTATCGCTCGTGGGTGTAGTAGTGCATGCATTGATACGATTTACCACTGCACGGAAAAATAAATTGGCTCAAACCCATTAAAACTAATCCTCATGAAAAAACTTAAGAAAGTATATGTATATAAAGGCTTTGAAAGATTTTGGCATTGGAATCAAGCCTTGTTGATATTTGTGCTGGCACTAACCGGATTCGAAATCCATAGCTCATATAATTTATTTGGCTTTGAAACAGCTGTAAGCTTGCATAATAAAGCCGCTTGGGCACTTATTATTTTAATCGTTTTCGCTATCTTCTGGCATTTTACCACCGGTGAATGGAAACAATATATCCCCACCACGAAAAACCTGCAGGCACAAGTGGAATATTATCTTTTTGGAATATTTCGTAATGCGCCTCATCCCACAAAAAAGACGGTTTTAAGCAAGCTGAATCCGCTTCAGCGTTTGGTATATCTCGGGCTGAAGGTTTTGTTTATTCCCGTAATGGTAATTTCCGGACTTATCTATATGTTTTATCGTTACCCCCAAGGCGATAAGATGCAAATTGCAAATATCGAAAACCTTGAATTGGTGGCACTAATTCATACGTTTGGAGCCTTTTTAATGATGGCATTTATTATTGTGCACCTGTATCTTATCACTACAGGGCATACGTTAACATCCAATCTGAAAGCCATGATAACCGGTTGGGAAGAGTTGGAAGATGAGGATGAAGAAACAGAAAAAACAAAAGACGAATCAGATACTAGTAACTAATAAAAATCAAATTAAATAAAATGAAAAAACAGAATCCTTTTTTAATGCTTATGGTTTTGGTGATAGCAATGATTAGCATGAATGCTTGCTCTTCATCAACATCACAAAAAGAAACAAAAGATTCATTACAAAATCAAAGCGGTGTATTACTTGAACTTTTCTTGGAAAACGGCGACTTCATTAACGACCCCTTGGTACCTGCCGTATTGAATTCAGGAGAAATTTATTCAAATCTTGAAACCGAAAACATTCTTTTAATCGACATACGTACCGAAGACCAATTTGCTGAAGCACATATACCCGGTTCAGTAAATGTGCAGCCTGCCGATTTAATTGAGTATATGAATTCGGGAATCGAAGCTTCTTCTTTTGATAAAATTATTTTTGTGGACAACCGTGGACAAATGTCATCTTATGCCACATCAATTACACGTTTGCTTGGCTTCGACAATACGTTTTTTATCCGTTTTGGATTAAGCAGCTGGAACGAAGCATTTGCTACCACCGGATGGGATATGATTACCAGTAATGTACTTGAAGGCAAACTTGAGCACGAAGCCAATGAAAAGGCAGCTCCTACCACATTGCCAAATCTACAAACCAATGGTACCACTGCTTATGAGATTGCAAAAGAACGTGCCCAATATTTATTGAGCCAGCCTATAAGCTCATTCACTAAATCATACCAAGATGTGATGGAAAAAGGCAGTGAATATTATGTGGTAAACTATTGGCCCAATGAAAAATACATTAATTACGGACATATTCCGGGCGCAGTTCAGTACACACCAAAAAAGACATTACATCCGGATGCCGATTTGCTTACATTGCCTACTGATAAGCCGGTTATCGTTTACTGTTTTACCGGTATGCACAGTGCGCATGTAGTGGCCTACTTGAGAATGCTGGGATATGATGCCTATTCAATTATTTATGGATCAAACAGCTTCATCCATGCTACTTTAGCAAACTTTGAAGAGAAGCCCGGCACCTATTGGTCTGATTTCCATAAGAAAAATTTCCCAATTATTGGTGGTGACGAGGATGCTCCTGTGGAAGTAGAGGTTGAAGTAAAAACCATACAAGGTGGATGTTAAAACTTACTGATATGGAACAACCTAAATCATATATGAATTCATACCTTGCCGGGTTTTTGCTTGGTTTGGTATTATTGGCAGCCTTTTTTGTTACAGGGCGGGGTTTGGGAGCCAGTGGTGCAGTAAAAAGTGTTGTAATACAGACTGTTGGTAGTGTTTCACCTGAATATGCTGCCGAAAATCCGTTTTATGCTTCCTTTTTTGCAGATGGCGATGGCCGCCCCATGAAAAACTGGCTTGTATATCTTGTGCTTGGCGTATTAGCAGGAGCATTTTATTCCGGGTTTATGTCCGGAAGAGCAGGCTTTAAAGTTGATAAAGGTCCGCGTATAAATAATTCTACGCGACTGATATTCGCCTTGTTGGGCGGAATATTGTTTGGCATTGGCTCACAGTTTGGCCGTGGATGTACCAGCGGAGCCGCATTAAGCGGGATGGCTGTACTCTCAACCGCCGGATTCCTTACCATGATAGCAATTTTTGGTAGCGGATATATTATGGCTTATTTCTTTAGAAAACTTTGGATACGATAATAATTATAGGAGGAAAATTATGGGACCGTTAATTCCACAAGGATTTATAAATGCTGACCTGAATTTGTTTTTCGCTTTTGTTATCGGATTAGGGTTTGGCTATGTACTGGAACAAGGTGGTTTCAGTAATGCACGCAAGCTTGCCGGCGTTTTTTACGGCTATGACTTCGTGGTATTGCGCGTGTTTTTTACAGCTGCAATTACTGCCGCATTAGGACTGCTGCTCTTTCAATATATAGGTTGGATAGATTATGATTTGCTCTATATCAACCCTACTTTTCTATGGTCAATCCTTATTGGAGGCGCTATCATGGGATTGGGCTTTATTTTAGGAGGATTTTGTCCGGGCACGAGTGTTGTGGCAGCCGTTATCGGTAAGATTGATGCAATGGTATTTGTAATTGGTCTGCTAATCGGAGTCTTCCTTTTTGGAACATTTTACGATAGCTTCCATTCTATTTATACCGCAAAAAATTTAGGAAGTATTTTTGTTTATGATAGCTTAGGCCTGAGCAGAGAATGGTTTGTGTTTTTGCTGGTAGTTGTTGCTTTGGCAGCCTTCGTAATAACACGAAACATTGAAGATTCCGTCAATAATATTAAAACAGATACCGGCGGATGGTTTCATCCATCATATCGATTGCCTTTTGCGCTGATGTTTGGCTTGGCATTGTTGGTGTTGATATTACCACAAGCGCCAACTGCAAAATGGTATCAAAAAGACGCAAAAACCCTGCTTCAAACAGCTGTGAATGGCGAGCAATATACCGAAGCAAATGAAGTAGCATATAAACTGCTGCATTCTAAAGCAAACGACTTGATGTTGGTTGATGTGCGTTCAGCCGAAGACTTTGCGCAATTTAGTTTTCCGGGAGCACTGCATATAGATATGGAATATATTTTGACGCCAAGCACCAAAAAACTTCTAAAATCTACAAATAAGCAAGTTGTACTTTATAGTTTTTCTTCAGCAAAAGCCGATCAGGCCTGGATGCTGTTGGCTCGCGAAGGCTTGACGAATATTCGTGTATTAAAAGGCGGATTAAATGGCTTTTTTGATCAATATTTTGGCCAAAACCATGAAACCGAAAGCTTGAATGAAATGGATCAGTTTTATGCCAGATTTGGAAAGCAGGCAAATGAAGCCTTTAAGACAGGGCAAGCAGCCGAAAAGACTGTAAGCAGGAAAAAGGCTGTTACAACAATTGTTGAAATGGAAGCTCCACCGGCAGGATCCGGGGGGTGTTAAACACAAAAAGCTTGAAAAAATGGAAAGATTTAACGATAAAATGCTCACAAATGCCGCATTGCTCTTTATATTGGTGATATTGTTAACCATGCTGTGGCAGTGGGGAGCTTCACCGGCATATAAAGCCTCAACGGAAACAGTGCAGGAAGCCATGTTGGCAGAGGATATTCTGATACTTCCGTATCAGTTGAAAGACATGACAACAGATGGAAGCATTGCAGATTATACATTGATTTATCTTGGTGAACAAAAAAGCATACCTAATCTGATTTCGAATCAAATGTTTGTGCCCTTGTCCGAACTTATGGAGAAGAAGTCGTTGAAAGCCTTAAAAAAGCAAAAACAACTTATTCTTGTTGCGGATGAAGAAAGTCAGGCATGGGTGGCAGCTAATTTGCTGAAGAGCAAAGGTTTGAATAATGTATTTGTAGCTTCACGAAGCTTGGATTTTATGCTGGAGCAAACTTTGGCTGATCTTGATCTTAAAGTTGCTGAAAGCCAAGATGAAAAAGCACATTTCGATTATAATCGTTTTTTTAGAACGGATGCTGTAGGAGCGAAAAAAGCTGCTTCGAAAGCTGCACTCCCCGAAGGGCAAGTGGAGATAAAAGCTGTAGGTGGCGGCTGTTAAGCAACAGTAAAAAAATGTATTGGATTGTATTACTGTGCAGGCTTTGTTAATTTTGCACAGTAATGGAGCAAAAATGTCAGTATATTGATTTACATACGCACTGCCTTGATAAACCTGAGGCGGATGTAATGCGTTTGTGCAGTGTAATGGCATTGGAGGAAATCCATCCTATGGAAAAGCAATACTTTTCTATTGGGATTCATCCTTGGCAAATTAAAGAAAATCAACTCCCAAAGCTTTGGGAATCAGTAAATAGTGCAATTATTAGATGCAAAATCTGTGCATTGGGAGAAGCCGGCATAGACCGAGCAATTGATGTGCCCATTCAACTTCAAACTGAAGTGTTTGAACGGCATATCGAACTGGCAAAAAAGCATGATTTACCACTTATAATTCATGCAGTTCGTTCCATATCCGAGATATTGGGTTTACGCAAAAAACACCCGGAGGGGAATTGGATTATTCATGGCTTTAGAGGAAATTTACATCAGCTAAATCAATGTGTAGCTCATAATATTCAGCTGTCTTTTGGAGTAGCATTAATGCATGATAATCCAAAAATGCATGAGGTCTTTCGTTCGGTTCCCATGTCTTTTTTGTTTTTGGAAACCGATACTTCCGGTTTGTCAATAAAAGAGATTTATAGGCAGGCTGCCGATTTATTGGGGATTCAACTCTTAGAGCTTTGTACTATTATTGCACAAAATTTTAATTCGGTGTTTTCAATTGATGTGTATGGAACATAATTGGCAGGAGCGGACATTACTTTTAATTGGGCAAGAAAATATACAAAAGCTTGCCAACAGCCATGTATTGGTTGCCGGTTTAGGCGGTGTGGGCGCCTATGCTGCAGAACAGCTTGTACGAGCCGGTATCGGGAAACTAACCATAGTGGATGGGGATTATGTACATGCATCAAATAGAAATCGACAGCTGGCTGCCTTAATTAGTACGGAGGGAATGCCCAAAACACAGGTGATGGAACAACGATTGAAAGACATCAATCCGAATGTGGAAATTCATGTTGTGCAACAATATATTAAGGATCAAGCATTGATAGATGTGTTGAACCAGCCTTATGATTATGTGATTGATGCAATTGATACCTTGGCACCAAAAGTTTATTTATTGTATTATGCTCGTAAATTCGGCTTGTCCGTTGTCAGTTCAATGGGAGCAGGAGGGAAATTTGACCCGACGCGCATAGAAGTTGTGGACATCGATGAAACAAACAACTGCCGCCTGGCTTATTATATCCGTAAAAAACTACATAAGCTGGATGTGTGGACCGGCATAACGGCTGTATATTCTCCTGAAGAAGTGGCAAGCTCAGCCGTAAAAGCCGAATCCGGCGAAATGAATAAACGTTCTACGGTAGGGACTATTTCTTATATGCCGGCGGTTTTTGGTTGCATTTGTGCATCTGTGGTGATACGACATCTGATAGAACAATAGAAAAATGAATAAGTTGGAAAATTAATTAAATGATCAATTAATTTTTTGAACGGGTGCTTGAATTAAGTAGTAAATAAAACTATCTTTCATTGAAATTATTTATAGATTGAGATATATTTGAGCTAATTTCCTATTTTTGCGGCTATTATGAAACAAGAAGATTTTTTTAAAAAGCTGACAGCCCATGCCAAAGAATATGGGTATGTTTTTCAGTCAAGTGAGATTTATGATGGTTTAGGAGCTGTATATGATTACGGACAAAATGGTGTTGAACTCAAAAACAACATCCGTAACTATTGGTGGAAAGCCATGGTACAGTTTAATGAAAATATTGTTGGTATAGATTCTGCCATCTTTATGCACCCCACCATTTGGAAAGCCTCCGGGCATGTGGATGCATTTAACGATCCGCTAATTGATAATAAGGATTCAAAAAAGCGTTATCGAGCCGATGTCTTGGTCGAAGAATATTTGGCAAAGCTGGAAGATAAAATCAATAAAGAAGTTGCAAAAGCACAAAAGCGTTTTGGCGACAGCTTTGATGAGCAGCAGTTTATAACTACCAATCCGCGCGTGTTGGACTATAAAGCCCAAGACGAAGATATTCGCAAACGATTGTATGGAGCGATGGAAGCGGAAGATATGCCTGCAATAAAGCTGTTAATTGAAGACCTGGGAATTGCTTGTCCCATATCCGGAACACGCAACTGGACCGATGTACGCCAATTTAATTTGATGTTTTCAACTCAAATGGGCTCATTGAGTGAAGGAGCAAGTGAAATCTTTCTACGCCCTGAAAATGCCCAAGGTATTTTTGTCAACTTTTTAAATGTACAAAAGACAGGCAGGATGAAAATCCCCTTTGGTATAGCTCAAACCGGAAAAGCATTTAGAAATGAGATTGTTGCAAGACAATTCATATTTCGCATGCGTGAGTTTGAACAAATGGAGATGCAGTATTTTGTCCGCCCGGGCGAAGAGCTCGAATGGTTTGAATACTGGAAGAAAGAGCGTATGAAATGGCATGTTTCCTTAGGCATACCCGAAGAAAAATTCCGTTTTCACGATCATGAGAAAATGGCACATTATGCGAATGCTGCCACAGATATTGAATATGAATTCCCCTTTGGATTTAAGGAACTCGAGGGTATACATTCTCGAACAGACTTTGACCTTGCCGCACACCAAAAGTTTTCGGGTAAAAGGATGCAATATTTTGATGCGGAGCAAAATCAAAGCTATGTGCCTTATGTAGTCGAAACTTCAATTGGTCTTGACCGCTTGTTCTTGGCTGTATTAAGCTATGCATATCGCGAAGAAACCCTTGAAGACGGTTCAGAGCGTACCGTACTCCGACTGCCTCCTTTCTTGGCACCGGTAAAAGCCGCTATTTTGCCTTTGGTTGCTAAAGACGGCCTGCCTGAAAAGGCCCGAGAAATAATGGATGTGCTGAAGTACGATTATAATTGTCAGTACGAGGAAAAAGACTCAATCGGTAGACGTTATCGTCGTCAAGATGCGGCAGGAACACCCTATTGTATCACTGTGGACCATCAAAGTTTGGAAGACAATACGGTTACTTTGCGCGATCGTGATAGCATGCAACAAGAAAGAGTGGAAATTGATCAGTTGCCTGCAATTATAGCCAAGAAGATAAGACCGGCTTATAACCTGCTTAATTCATGAATTAAGCAGGAGTAGAATCAAATTATTTGTTATTGAATAAATTCATTGTTCTTCCGGCACCAATGGTGCAAAAGCTTTGAATCATTTGTACTGCAACGGGGATGCGTTGTTCGATAACTTCTATTTCTTGGTCGCTCCAGCTACCCAAGACATAATCCACTTGTCGACCACGTGGAAAGTCGTCTCCAATACCGAATCGCAATCGAGCGAATGCGGTACTGCCTAGTGTATTAATGATATGGTCCAAGCCGTTATGGCCTGCATCCCCTCCTTTTAGCTTTAATCGTAAAGTACCGAGAGGAAGGGCAATATCATCTACAACAACAAGAACTTTTTCAATCGGAATTTGCTCCTGTTGCATCCAGTATTTTAGTGCTTTACCACTAAGATTCATATAGGTTGTCGGTTTAATGACAAGCAATGTCCGGCTTTTATGACGGACGCGTGCTACTTGAGCCAGCCGTTCGGTTTGAAACTTGCCTTTTAGCTCATCCACAAGAAAGTCACCAACCAAAAAGCCGATATTGTGTCGGGTAAGCTCATATTCGACACCTATATTTCCAAGACATGCAATTAAATACTTCATCGGCTAAACTATAACAACAGGATTTAATAAAAATGAAAAAAGGCATAAAATCTTTATGCCTTTTTCGATATAGTGTTATGGCATTATTCTGCCGCTTCTTCGGTTGCTGCTTCGCCACCTTCTTCACCGCCTTCTTCACCTTCTTCTTCATCTTCCTCTTCATCTGCCACAGCAGTACGTGCAGTTTTAACTGCTACGATAAGGGAATTGGGGCTATCTAAAATATTTAGTTCGTCTACTTTAAGGTCTTTAATCTTGATAGTGCTTCCGATATCCATTTTAGCAATGCTAACTTCGATATATTGGGGCAATTTATTTACAAGACCTTTTACTTTAATGTGTGACAGCTTTGAAATTAAGCGTCCACCACGAATTACACCGGGTGCGGTACCCAATAATTTTACCGGCAAGGAAACCACTACCGGTTCGCTTTCGTTGATTTCGTAAAAGTCGGCATGTAATACATGATCACCTACCGGATGGTACTGAACATCTTTTAAAATTGATTGATACACCTTGCCATCGATATTTAATTCGATCACAAAAGTTTCGGGTGTAAATAAAATTGGACGGAATGCCAATTGGGTCATCGAAAAGTGAATTTGTTCTTGACCACCATACAATACGCAAGGTACTTTACCTTCTTTACGTAATGATTTCGCATCCTTTTTCCCTACGTTCCCGCGAAGGGAACCGCTCATTGATACTGTTCTCATACGATTAAATGGAATGAATTAATAATTATTTACCTGTTTTGAACAACGAACTGATTGACTCATAGTTTTCTACCCTACGGATTACTTCTGCAAGCAAATCAGCGGTTGACAATACTTTTATTTTATTACTTTTCTTTTTCAAAGGAATGGTATCTGTTACCACTACTTCAACAAAAGGCGAGTTTTCGATTACCTCATAGGCACGTGCTGAAAATATCGGATGTGTGCAAAAGGCTCTTACACTTGAAGCTCCTTTTTCCATAATTAATTCGCCTGCTTTTGTTATGGAGCCTGCCGTATCGATGATATCGTCAATTAATATCACATCTCTTCCACGCACATCACCAATAAGTTCAATTTCTTCCACCACATTTGGTTTGGAGCGTTGTTTGTAACAAATTACAAATCCGGTATCCAACATTTTGGCATAAGATGCAGCTCTTCGCGTTCCCCCTGTATCAGGCGATGCCATTGTCAAATTAGGCAACTGAAGGCTTCGGATATATGGCACAAATATATTTGAGGCATACAAATGGTCGACGGGCACATCGAAAAAGCCTTGAATCTGGTCGGCATGCAAATCAAGGGTTATAATTCGGCTTATTCCCGATGATATCAATAAATTGGCAATCAGCTTCGAAGCAATGGCTACACGAGGCTTGTCTTTGCGGTCTTGTCGTGCAAAACCAAAATAAGGAATAACTGCGGTTATTTTATGTGCTGAGGCACGGCGTGCGGCATCAGCCATTAACAGCAACTCGAACAAATTATCCGTGGGTGGGAAAGTAGACTGAACAAGAAATACATTATGCCCTCTGATGTTTTCTTCAAATGAGGGTTGAAACTCACCATCCGAAAAATCAGTTATAATGGTTTTGCCCAAAGGCGAACCATGACTGGCTGCTATTTTTGAAGCTAAATATTCCGTAGCCCTACCGGAAAAGATGCTAACCTGGGGTTTAGGCATGCCTAAAATATATTTGAAATAATCTGCGGCAAAATTAATCTTTTATTTATGAAGTGTCAAATCAATTACAATAAAGAATCAAAAATCACTTTGCCGATAAGGAAAACACCAAAACCAATTAATAAGATTCCGGCGACTTTATTAAAATATTCGATCGTTTTAACAGTCATAAATCGTTTAATGCTAAAGGCTCCGTATGATTTAATGATATCTCCTGAAAGCACTACTAACAGGGTGCTTCCGAAAAAGTAGCTCAAGTAAAGTTGGTTGCCCCCATAACGCGCCGAAATGGCTACCACTACACCTATCCAAAAAATCCAAACAAACGGATTTACTATATTTAATAAAAATCCTTTGGCAATATAAATTAACCAAGGTGGTCCTTTCACTTCGATTGGAAGCTCATTAGTGGAAGGCAAATCGACAACCACTTTACGGTAAAAGGTAACGGTACCAAATACAATGAGTATTAAACCGCTCGCCAAGCCAAACCAAAAATAATTACTTGGTTCAGTAATAATTTGTACGGCTCCCATTAAACACAGCACTACAATAAGTAAATCGCTTAAAAATATACCGGATGCAAGCAAAGCTGCCGGACCAAATCCACGGTGAATGCTTGTTTGTACCAAGGAAAAAAAAGCAGGACCGAATCCGAAAAAAGTTGTTAAAGTTAAGCCTAACAGCGCACCTTCCAGAATGATATTACCCATTTTACTTATCGTATTTTATATAATATTGTTTTGTGTTTCTTCTAACCAATTTTTCCAGTTGTTATACCTCTCGCCTTTTAAAACTCGCGGGAACTTATTTGCACTTCCCTCTTTCCCTAATTTCTTCATATAATCGTAAAAGACATGGGTGGGTAGTACTTCTACAAAAATATCCGTTATGGCTTCTATGCGTTCAACCATATAATCATCGTTCAATTGTTGCAAATATTCATCAATTTTTTCAGCTGCAATATTCACATCAATTATATCATCGGAGCCCAAATACCATTTGTGCGCAAACATTGTCCCATATCTGAAGCCGGTAACGGTAAATTCCGAAATTGAAACATTCAGCTCTTCTTGCAATAACTCAATGGCGCGTGTCATATTTTCCATTGATAAATGCTCTCCACAAATATTAAGGAACTGTTTCGTTCGACCCGTAATAAGTATTTCACATTTTTCAATATCCGTAAACTTAATGGTATCGCCTATCAAATAGCGCCAAGCGCCTGCATTGGTTGAAATAATTAGGGCATATTCTACACTTGCTTTAACTTCATGCAATGCAAGGGTTTCGGGATTGGCTAACAAATTCCCGTCTTCGTCAAAATTATCATCGGAAACAGGTATGAATTCGTAGTAAATACCATTGTCAACTATCAGCTGCATAATGCGTTTATCCAGTTTTGTTTGGTATGCGATATAGCCTTCTGAGGCAAGGTAGCTTTCGGAATAAATCACCGGCTTGCTGAATAATTTGGCAAAGCTCTTTTCGTAGGGAGCGAAGGACACACCGCTGTGGACATAAACCGTAAGGTTGGGCCAAATATCATGAATTGTTTTAAGCTTATAGGTTTTTACGATACGTTCAAGTAAAATTTGCACCCATGCAGGCACGCCTACTATGACCCCAATATCCCAGCCGGGTGCTTTACGTACAATTTCATCCATTTTGTTTGCCCAGTCGGTGGTCTTTGAAATGCGCCTTCCTGGCTTGTAAAAATGCTCGAACCAAAAAGGAATATTCGCTGCAGTAATTCCGGATAAGTCACCGGCAAAATAAGTTCCATTATACTGCAAGTGGGTACTTCCACCAATCATCAGCATGCCTTTTTCGTAAAACTTAACCGGAAAATCATATTTGGAAGTAGAAACTAATTGACGGATGCTGGCTCTTTTTATGGAGTTAAGCATATCTTGTGTAACCGGTATATGCTTGCTCGAAGCTTCTGAAGTTCCGGAGCTAAGGGCAAAATATTTTACTTTTCCGGGCCAGCTCACATAGGTTTCGCCATTCAACGCACGATACCACCATTGTTTGTACATGCTGTTATAATCAAATACCGGAACTTTTGAGCGGAAAGCTTCGACAGGGTTCTTGCTTTCTAAAATCGATTCAAAATTATAATACTCTCCAAATGAAGTGTATTGTGCACGCCTTATCAATGCTTTTAGCTGATTCTTTTGTGCAGTGATGGGCTGTGTTCGCTTCTGCTTTCGCTCAACCGGCATATTGCGTAGCTCATACGCCTTTTTTATAATGGTACCTAAAATGGGCCTTTTCATGCTTTTCTCATTAGATCATCATTTATTTTTACTCTAAATCCGTAAGATAGTTTCAATTGTATAATTATTTCCTGCTTAAATCAAAATTCATTTTATAATAAACGCTTTTTAAAATTACTACTAAAACCTTATGATACTCCCGTTTCACTGGACAACTTTCCAACAAAGTTAAGGTGTATTTAT
>CAZQBU010000014.1:0-72980 GCA_964592175.1 uncultured Lentimicrobiaceae bacterium | reverse complement strand
TTTATTACGCTACGCTTCATAAAAACGCAATTCCGCATTGCCCAAAGCTGTCGCTGGTATAAGCTCCTACGCCAATTAACAACAAAGGCAAGGAATATATCTATTGTATTGGCGACTGACGTCCATCCCATCACTAAAACACCTTCCAGAACAAGGACTATCAGTCATAAATAAAATCATGAAACATTTGCCCTCTTAACCGGAATGGGTGGGGAGGAGGCATGAATGCGGGGGCAGCGCCCGGGTGAATCAAATAAGTGTAGTAAATCTTGCAAGGCAGACCACCGTTCCGGTGGTCTGTTTTGAGGATACAAGGAGTTGAAAAGATGCTGGTTAAAGCTATCTAATCCCATGTACTTTTAGAAAAGCAAAAGATAATTCTCCTTGTATCCGACGCAACCTTGCTTAGATTTACACACTTATTTGAGAGCGCGGAGGCCAATTATTCATGCTTGATTTTTTCGTCCTTTTTATCAAGAAAAAGGACAAAAGAACTTAATCATTACCTAAATTATCTAATAAGGGAACAAAACGAAAATACCCAAAGCTTTCTTCTTCAAAGCTACCGTCTTCTCGTTTGGTCAGGCGCAGCATCACTTGTTGATTACCGCCACCCAAAGGGATGACCATAATGCCACCCGGCACCAATTGCGCTTTCAAGTCCTCAGATATTTCAGGAGCTGCAGCAGTAATTAAAATCCGGTCAAAAGGAGCATAAGTGGGAAGCCCTTTATTTCCATCGGCTAAAAACAACTGCATCCTCCATGGCATTTTTTCCATAAATTTTTTGGTGCGATCGAAAAGATTGCGTTGCCTTTCAATGGTAAACACTTTGCAACCCATTTCAAAAAGCACACTTGCTTGATAACCCGAGCCGGTGCCTATCTCCAACACCCTGTGATTTCGCTCAGCCTTGAGGAGCATGGTCTGAAAAGCAACGGTATATGGCTGTGAAATAGTTTGCCCCGAGCCGATAGGGAAAGGCTTATCCTGATAAGCAAACTCCAAAAATGAAGAATCCATAAAATAATGACGCGGGACACGATTCATTGCTTCCAACACATTTTCGTCCGTGATACCCTTTTCGCGAATGGAATCAATCAACTGCTTGCGAAGGCCCTTATGCCTGTAAGAATCTATAAAATCCATACCATAAATCAAGTCAAAACATCAATTTTGGTATTAAAACCAAACATTCAGCGAATATAATAAAAGCTACAGAAATAAAAAGCGTACATTTGTACAAAAGCTTGTATCTATGCTGAAAATAGGAGTTCTTGGTGCAGGCCATCTTGGCAAAATTCATATTAAATGCATACTCGAAATACCAAATTACGATTTGGTTGGGTTTTATGATCCCAACGAAGAAATTTCTCAACAAGTGGAGGCAGAATTTAAGTTAAAACGCTTCCCAAACATCGAAACACTTATCGAAGCTGTGGATGTGGTAGATATAGTAACCCCTACCGTTTCACATTTCAGCTGTGCCATGCAAGCTTTGAAAAAACATAAACATGTTTTTATTGAAAAGCCTATTGTAGCTACTTCTGAAGAAGCCAAGATACTGATTTCGAAAGCCGAACAAACTTCGGTCAAGGTACAAGTGGGGCATGTAGAACGTTTTAATCCCGCATTTTTAGCTGTACAGCCGCTCATACAAAACCCCATGTTTATTGAGTCACACCGCTTGTCGCAATTTAATCCGCGAGGAACGGATGTGCCGGTGGTGCTCGACCTCATGGTACACGATATCGATATTTTACTTAGCGTGGTACACTCAAAAGTAAAACGAATCAGTGCCTCCGGAGCTGCCGTGGTAAGCGATACACCAGATATCACGAATGCACGTATCGAATTTGAAAACGGATGTGTGGCAAACCTCACCGCAAGCCGTATCTCATTGAAAAATATGCGTAAAACACGCTTCTTCCAAAAAGACGCATACATCACAGTCGATTATCTCGATAAAAAAGCTGAAGTGGTACGTATGAATCCCATTGATCGTGAGCCGGATAATCCGATGGCAATGGTTATCGACCTTGGAAACGGAAAAGGAATGCACGAGATATCGTTTGATACCCCCAACATACAGCCTTTGAATGCCATAAAAACTGAGTTGGAAAGCTTTTATGATGCGATTGTTTACGACCGCACTCCCATGGTAACGGTAGAAGACGGCTATCGTGTATTGGATCTTGCACATCGTATTTTAAACAGTATGAATACAAACAATCCGCAAACATTTTAAATCAGCTACAACATACAATAAACGACCCTAAATAAACGTTTCAGAAAAGAACCGGAAACGAAAACTGTGTTTATGAAGAGAACGCTACACACTTTTTTCAGTTTTAATTTACTTAGCATACTGCTCATTGCCGTGGCTTGCCCTTCTTGTAATAAATTTGAAGGCGACCAGCAAATTCCTGCTTATGTGTATATCGAAAGTTTTAGCCTCACAACTGACTACGCTGTGGAAGGCAGTGATACGCATAATATTACGGATGTGTGGCTTTATGTGGACAGTCAATTGATTGGTGCATTTGAAATGCCGGCAACCATTCCGGTTTTGGTAAAAGGAAAACGAAAATTGGAAGTGCGCCCCGGCATTAAGCTGAACGGTATTGCCGCCACACGTGCCCCCTACCCTTTTTATAAGCCCTATCAGCTCGACGATTTTGAATTGGTAGAAGATTCAATACATATACTACATCCCACAACAAGCTATTACGAGGGATTGAATTTTGCATGGACAGAAGATTTTGAATATGCCGCTATTTCAATGGACAAAACCACAAATAGTGATACAATCATCGAAAAAACCTCTCCCATAAATAATCCGGATGCTTTGCTATCCGATTATTCAGCCTATTCAGGAGTGGTACATCTTGAAGGCGACAAAACAAAGTTTCAAATTGTTTCAGATGAAACATTTAAACTTCCGGGAAGAGGCTCACCCGTGTTTTTGGAGCTGGATTACAAATGTGAGCTACCCGTACAAATTGGATTGTATGCCCGAGAATCTTATGTAATATCCAATTTACCTCAAATTATTATAACGCCGGACGATAAATGGAAGAAGATATATATAAACGTAAGTCCGGTAGTATCGCAATACAGTCAAGCTGAGAGTTTTCAGTTTTACTTTGAAGGAGCTCTAAGTACTGAAACCGAAGCGAAATATTATTTTGACAATATCAAACTGATTCACCGAAGCAATTAAGTATGAATAGAAAAATACAAGTCGCCAAATACGTATTGCTTGATTTAATTGCAGCTTTCTTTGCATGGGGGCTGTTTTATATCTTTCGGAAACAATCAGAAAACCCCTTCTTCCATCTCGAATTTGAAAAAATATTTGAAGACCCCAACTTTTGGTTTGGCATTATCCTAATTCCTATAGGATGGATTATGTTTTATGCCATGGTAGGTACCTATCGTAAAATTTACCGTAAAGCACGTCTGAAAGAGCTCGGACAAACACTTGTCATGACCTTGATTGGTGTTACCATTATATTTTTTGTAGCCATACTCGATGATGTGATTGTTACCTACAAATCATACTATCAGTCTTTCTTAGTTCTTTTTACACTGCATTTCTTATTAACCTATTCAGGAAGACTGTTACTAACCTCAGCCACCGTCCGAAAAATTCACCGTAAAGAACTGGGTTTCAATACAATTATTGTCGGCAGCAACGGCAATGCTATTCGCATCTTTAATGATATTGAAAAGCAAGAGCGCTCAAGCGGAAATATATTTGTGGGCTTCTTAAATGTGTACGACAGAGAAGAATACAAAATCAGTAAATACCTGCCGCATCTAGGCTCATACAAGGACATTAAAGAAATTGTTAGGGAACATCAGGTTGAAGAAGTAATTATTGCCATCGAGCGTAGCGAAACGGATACGATTGATAAAATTATCGCCTCTTTGGAAGAAACCTCCGTGATGATAAAAATCATTCCAATCATGCAGGATATCCTTTTAGGCTCGGTCAAGCTGTCCGGTATTTGGCATGCACCGCTCATTGAAATATCGCCTGACTTAATGCCTGCCTGGCAACAAAGCCTCAAGCGATTGATGGATATTTTGGTTTCTATTATTGCCATCATCTTATTAATTCCGGTATATATCTTAACTGCCGTAGGTGTTAAAATGTCATCATCCGGACCTGTATTTTATTCACAAGAGCGGATAGGCCTTCGCGGCAAACCTTTTAAGATGTATAAGTTCAGGAGTATGTATTCCGATGCGGAAAAGGCAGGACCGCAGCTCAGCTCGGAAGACGACCCTCGCATCACTCCCTTCGGACGATTTATGCGTAAAGTGCGTTTGGATGAGATTCCACAGTTTTATACCGTGTTAAAAGGCGATATGGCATTGGTGGGTCCACGACCCGAAAGGCAGTTTTATATCGATCAGATTGTACAGCGCGCACCACATTACAGGCTTTTACTCAAAGTAAAACCCGGCATCACAAGCTGGGGACAAGTGAAATACGGCTATGCTTCAAATGTAGATGAAATGATTGAGCGCCTGCAATACGATATACTTTATATCGAGAATATGAGCCTTGCGATGGATATTAAAATATTGATTTATACCGTCCTTATTGTGTTTCAAGGCAGAGGGAAATAAACTTATATTTCTCCCATTTCAATCATGTGAATAATCCATTCTATCACCGCATCTTCTTCCACTTCATTCGGATTATATGGGGTTTTTAAGTTATATCCCCAAATACGGGCAAAGCCCTGATAGAAAAAGGCGGTTACTCCTCCCCTAAGCTCTTTTAACAGCTCGTAAGAAGTTTCTTTTGTTTCCCTGTCGATGAGTTTAATAAGTATTTTCCCTTGCGAAAAAGTGAGATTTCGCAGCTCCGAGCCAAATTGTGCATCCAGATCCTTTTCGGCTTGCTTCATTAGCTTCCTGCGCTCTTTATCGGTTTCTGCAGCTTGCAATACGGATTCGTATTCGTTTAGCTTGATACCGGCAAGCTTAGCATAAGGATAAGCTTTTTTCACATGATATATCAAACGATGATACTGACGCAATTCGCGCTTATTGTCGGGAAGACGCCAGCTTACCACATTCACTTCGGGAAGTTCAATAACAGGCAGTGTATCATTGTTTCTGATATGTGCCATAACCACCGTACGCTTCATCACTTTTCGCCTTGGAATGCTATCCGGCTCTTGAGCGTATATCCCAAAAGAAGATAGCAAAAGTGTGAACAATAAGATCCTTTTTATCATCATTTTTCTTTACTTCTATTGTTTGGCTAAAAAAAAAGCCACAATCATTTAAAGCACATGAACAATTTATGTGCCAGTATTGAAAAAAACAACAAATTATACCGAATTAAGCTACTTTCAGCTTTGAGATTCCGGCTTTTTTGAACTTTTTCTCAGCATATTCCTTCGTAACTACCAGCTTTTTAACTCCTTTCTTCGAAGGAAGTTCAAACATGGCATCAGTTAAAATAGCTTCAAAAATGGACCGTAAGCCGCGTGCACCAAGCTTGTATTCAATGGATTTCTCCACAATGAAATCATACACTTCATCTTCAAAAACAAGCTTTATATTGTCCAGTTCAAACAGCTTGGTATACTGCTTTACAAGGGCGTTTTTTGGTTCAAGAATAATTCGTTTGAGGCTGTCTTCCTTTAGGGGGTTCAAATAAGTTAATATGGGCATCCTACCGATGATTTCAGGAATAAGTCCAAATTTCCTCAAATCTGCAGGAGCAATATATTGCAGCAGATTTTCCTTATCTACATAATCGCCTTTATCACGTCCATATCCTACTACATTCGCATGATGTCGGGCTGCAATAATTCGTTCAATCCCGTCAAAGGCACCACCTGCAATAAACAATATATTTTTGGTATCTACGCCTATCATACGCTGTTCCGGATGCTTTCTTCCTCCTTGAGGGGGTACATTCACCACCGTGCCTTCTAACAGCTTTAGTAAAGCCTGTTGCACCCCTTCGCCGGAGACATCACGCGTAATACTCGGATTATCACTCTTACGGGCTATTTTGTCAATCTCATCAATGAAGACAATTCCTCTTTCAGCTGCTTTTACATCGTAATCAGCTGCTTGTAATAAGCGCGTGAGAATGCTTTCCACATCTTCTCCCACATAACCTGCTTCAGTAAGCACAGTGGCATCAGCTATGGCAAAAGGTACATGCAACATCTTGGCAATGGTGCGTGCCAATAAGGTTTTACCTGTTCCGGTTTCACCAACCAATATAATATTTGACTTTTCTATTTCAACATCATCGGCAGTTTTAGGCTGATCGATGCGTTTGTAATGGTTATAAACCGCAACGGCCAAGATGCGCTTTGCCTCTTCTTGTCCGATCACATACTGATCCAGGAATTCTTTGATATCAACAGGTTTACGCAAGCTAAAATCGAGCGTTCCTTTGATTGGGGAAGTAATTGCCCCCTCTTCACGCAAAATTTGATAGGCTTGTTCCACACAAGTATCGCATATATAACCTTCGATGCCACCAATCAACAGAGCGGATTCATCACGGTTACTACCGCAAAATGAGCAAACATCCTTCTTTTTTGTCATGACAGTACTATTTTGATCGCGTTAGCACTTCGTCAATCATGCCGTACTCTTTGGCTTCTTCTGCTGTCATCCAATAATCACGGTCTGAGTCTTTCCAAATACGTTTATAAGTTTGTCCGCTATGGTGCGCAATGATTTCATAAAGTTCTTTTTTCAACTTCTGAATCTCACGGGCAGTAATTTCAATATCACTTGCTTGCCCTTGGGCGCCTCCCATCGGCTGGTGAATCAAAATACGTGAATGCTTCAAAGCGGTACGTTTTCCTTTGGCTCCGGCGCATAATAATACAGCTCCCATTGAAGCTGCCATCCCGGTACAAATGGTAGAAACCTCGGGATTGATATACTGCATGGTATCATAAATGCCAAGTCCGGCATATACCGAACCACCGGGGGTGTTCAAATAGATTTGTATATCACGTTTTGAATCAACAGACTCTAAAAATAATAGTTGAGCCTGGATGATATTTGCCACATAATCATCGATTGGCACACCTAAAAAGATAATGCGGTCCATCATTAGGCGTGAAAACACGTCCATGGTGGCAATATTCAACTGACGCTCTTCGATAATAGTGGGTGAAATATAAGATTGTACTTTACGGGCATATTGCTCAAGCCCTAAGCTGTTCATTCCTAAATGACGCGTTGCATATTTTGAAAATTCACTATTCATTTTGTGCTTCCTCCTGTGTTTTGTTATAGTTTTCAATGATTTCTTTCAAGCCGTCAGGTGTGACTGTTTCTTCCACCTTGGTAACTTTTTCATTGAATAATTTTATCATTTTTTGTTCGGCAAGTTGTCTTTCAACACGCATCACCTCATTTTCATCTTTTAGGATGTTATCAACTATGCCGTTCAAGCTTTCATCCAGCTCTTTTGAAATATCTGTTTGTCCGCCAAATTGCTGGAAGAAATATGCTTTTACAAAGTTACGTATTTCTTCGTTGCTTACTTCAATGGTATTGGGATACTTCAGCTTCAAGCTTTCTTCAATCAGTTGAAAATGAATGGACTTTTTATGCTTTTCCAAGTCTTCAACTGCTTGCTCTTCAGTCATCGCCCCTTGGTTTCGATCAATCAGCCACTTTTTCAAGAATTCTTCAGGCAGTTCGATTTGGGTTTCATTAATCAAACGATCAAAGACGGTATTAAAAAACAGCATTTCAGACTGTTGATTTAGCTGACGTTCAAGCTCTTCGGCAATTCTTGCCCTAAATTCTTCTTCAGTTTCTATTGAAGAGTACGGGAACATACGATTAAAGAAGTCGGGGTTTAATTCGGCCGGTACTTCTCGGCTGATATCATCAATAATCACATTAAAATCGGATGTCAGCAAGTCTTTTTGCTCTTCTTCAAGGTTGAGCAGCTGCTCAGCTTTTTCTGCTCCCAAAAGCTGTTCAAAATTAAGCACGAATTCATCTCCTGATGGTTTTCCCACAAAAAGCTTTTCTGCTTCTTCTCCCGCATCTTTCAACTCCAACTTCACAAATTTATCAAGGCCTTCGGCAACTTCATTTCCTTCCGCATCGGCTTGTACAATACGTAAATCAATCATGTCGTCGGCTTCTATTGTTTCAGGATGTATGGTATCCGGATTTTCGTCCAGCATTCTGTCTACCACCTTTTGTATTTCGGCATCATCGGCTTTCACCAGATGATATGTTTCGGTAAACTGTGCTAAATCCACATCTATTTCGGGTGCAAGACCTATATCGAAGAAAAAATGTAGGTCTTCATCACTTTCAAGGTCAATTTGTCCGCTTCGTTCGGTATCCGGCAGTGGGTAGCCCAATAAATTAATCTTATTCTCGAAGATGTAATTATTTAATGATTCGGAAACCAGATTATTGAGTTCTTCAGCCATCACGGCACTTCCATACATTTTTTTCACCATTCCCATTGGCACTTTTCCGGGTCTAAAGCCCGGCATGCTAGCTCTTCGTTGGTATGTTTTAAGTGCTTTTTCTACCTTAGGGTTAAGGTCTTGCTTGCTTATAATAACTTCAATTGTAGCGGTTCCTTTTCCGGTACTTTCCTGTAATACTTCCATGTTATATACGGATTTAACTATTCTTTTATATACTACACAGCCGGATTAAAAAGTAATCCGGCCGGTTTTGGTTTGTGCGGATGAAGGGACTCGAACCCCCACGCCTCTCGGCACTAGATCCTAAGTCTAGCGCGGCTACCAATTACGCCACATCCGCCTGTTCGAGCTTTGCGCTTAAATTAAGGGTGCAAATATACTAATTTTCATTTGTATAGCACCAAATTTTGAATTAAAAATACGCAACAAAAAAAGGGCTGTCGATTTAACAGCCCTTTTAAAGATTTTTACAATCGATTTATTATTCGATTGATCCGGTATTATCGTCGAAGTGCAGTGTAATAATTTGTCCTGCTTGTCCTTCTACAGCTTCTTGGTCGCCTCCGGCATTGCGGTAAAGGATTTTTCCGTCGAACACATTAAATTCTGCATTCCACCAATCCGGAATCCAGCTATGCTCGGTATACATACGGATATTTGCACTTGCTACCAATGCAGGTGATACAAGGGTTTTAGCATTGTTGTCAATGGTAAATTTGTTTGCTTCAACAGCTGCATCCCAGCCGCCAAATGCGTCACCAATACCATAAACTTCTGCAGCTTTTACGGAAATCTTGATTTGATCATCCTGTAGATTCAGAACAACCATATACATTCCGCTTTCTTCAATTCCCATATTTCCATCTTGATCGCTTACTTCAACGCCCTCGGAATCAAATTCATCTACTTCACCGAAGCCAATATTAGGTGTACCCCAGCCAGCAGCTGAAAGCTTAAAGCCTTTACCACCTTCGATATAAGCAATTTTCCAGAAGATACCTTCATTAGCAGTACCACCGGCAAGCGGGTGCATAATTGCATCTTCAACAGTACCGGGAGTATCCCAGCCATATGCAGTTGCATCTCCAACAAGGAACATTTCTTCGGGGAATTCGGGTAGTGGTTCACCTTCACCGGTTTTTTCGAGTTTTCCGGCAAATGGTTTTCCAAGTTCCCAAGTCAATGAAACGGTATAAATAGCATACTCATCATTGGTAATATTATCACCACCGGGTGTGGGAGCAGTAACTGATCCACCTAAGTTGGTGTTCACACGTACTGAACCATCTTCATTCAACCAAACTTTCCATCCGTTTCCGATGCGAAATTTCCAGTCGTTTTCAAACAATGGAACCTCTTCAACTTTGAATTCCATCTTTTCGAGATTAAATTCGGCTGACATTTCGGTATCTGAACCCCAGCCACCGGGTGTAGCTTCACCAATCAATCCCCATTTTGCTTCAACAACAACCACTACTCCTAATTCGGTATCATAAACCACTTGGTACAAACCGTCTGAAGGAACAGTAAATTTAGTTTCTGTTTCAGCAATGCTTCCACGCCAAAACTTTGATGAGGTGGGGTGTTCAGTTGAAGCATCCCATGGATCTTCAGTAATTTGTGCAAAATCTGAACCGGGACCATATACGGTTTGGCTTTCTCCTGCAACTTTTACGATATTAAATCCTTCGCCACCTTTTACGGCAACAAACAATTCGAGTAATTCGGCACGTTCTTCCTGTCCATTTTCATTTAGAGTGGACTTCATCAAGCCTTTAAGGTCAAAATCTACTAGTGAAGTACCGGCACCTTTAATATAAATACCGTCTTCCACAAGAGGTGTCGGATCCGGATCCGGATCGTCTTTCTTACATGAAATCATTACTAAGCTGCTGAGCATCACAATACCCATCAGCTGAAAGATTTTAAACAAACTTCTTTTTTTCATCTTTTTTGAATTAAGTTAATAAATAAACTACTAAACTATTTTATTATTGTATAGGCTCGGGTGCGTCCGCCAATCGAGGATTGGCATCTATCGCCCATTGTGGTATAGGGAATGTATTTCTATCGGGTGAAGACACTCCTTTTTCCCACCATGCCTGATTAAATTTTCCGAAACGTATTAAATCGCCTCTGCGTAAGGCTTCCCAAAAGAATTCACGTCCGCGCTCTGCCAGTAAATCATCTAAGGTAGCGCCACTAAGCGGAGCTATTCCGGCTCTAAGGCGGATAGGATTGATATATTCGTCTCCATTTTGTCCTTGACGTATCATTGCTTCGGCTTTCATAAGCAATACATCTGCATATCGGAAGAGGGGGAAGTCATTTGAAAGGTTTTCTTTTGCACCGTTTTTAATTTCAAACTTCTTCACACGTGCTCCAGACATTCTGATTTCTACAGAAGTATAGGAGCCATCCATATTCAATGCGGGAATATAAGGGTCAAAAATTAAATTTGCTCCACTGGCACCCGGATCGACAATGGGTGTAGTACCATCAGCTTCATATTGCTGCCCTACCAAAAAGTATCCTTCTTTACGCTTGTCACCATCTTCATAGCTGTTAAAGTGATCATACATCACTGCAAAACCATTCCAAGGACCTGCAGCCATATTAAACGTCAGGTTGCTGTTATAGTGCAGTGTACGCATATGCAGGTTAAAGCCTTGATATTTATCTTCTTCAAAAGGAATGACAAATATATTTTCGGATGAATTATCATTATCCGTTACAAAGGGTTGCAAAGGATCTGCTTCAAGGCTATACTGCCCCAACAAAATAACACTATCGGCATATTGTTCAGCTTTTGCCCATTGCGGACTGCCGGTATACACTTCTGCGTTTATGTATAAGCGCGTTAACAGTGAATAAGCAAAACCTTTGGTAGCACCAGTTTTAGATGCACTTTGAGGAATAATAGGAGCTTCTTGCTCGATATCTTTGGTAATTTGTTCAAAAATATCCTTGCGTAAGTTACGTCTGGGGTTATCCGGTGCTTCCAGATAATCCGTTACATAAGGTACATCTTTGTAATTATCGATTAACAAATAGTAATAGTATGCGCGCAATACTTTTGCTTTGGCTATTGCAATTTGAATTTCAGGCGCATCTCCCATTGGGATTTGTTCCTCAATAAACTTATTTGCTTCGATAACTCCGTTAAAATATCTGCTCCACATGCTGTTGATGGCTTCGGTATTGTTATCCCAGGTATGCTGGTGTAACACTCTCCATTTTCCACCATCGTCCCAGTCGGTTGCACGGGTGGGACCTGTAGTACCGTCACCGGTAAGTTCGTTGGCAAACCACCAACCGCCCCAATCTAAAAACTCGCGCATGGGCGCATAAATAGGGCTCATATTCAACACAGGGTCCGATACAAATTCAGTAGGCGGAACCTTGTCGTAAAGTACGGTATCCAGCTTGGTACATCCAAACTGTATCAGTGTTAAAAATAAAATAAATAAAAATATCTTTTTCATGACTTGTTACGAATTAAAGGTTAACATTTACTCCAAAGGTGAAGGTACGGGTCTTGGGATACACATTGTACTGATCCAATCCGAAGGAAATTCCTTGGAATGAAATTTCCGGGTCAATACCTGAGTAATTGGTAAGTGTGAATAAATTATTTGAAGTGAAATACACACGGATATTGTTAACCGGACCTACATTTCTAATGTTATAACCTAGTGTCAGATTATCCAAACGCAGGAAAGATCCGTCTTCCAAATAATAGCTGCTGAGCTTTGGATTATCATTTAATCCTCTGTCAGCTTCTTCCAATGCAGACTGCAACACATTAATTTCGGGCAACCAATAAGGGTTACCAAGAATTAGACGTGTGGTATTGAACACATCGTATCCATAAACCGCACGCAGACTAAAGCTCAAGTCAAAGTTTTTATATAATGTGAGATAGTTTGACCATCCAATTTCAAAGTCAGGCTGTGCATTGCCCATAGCTCTTCTTTCCGCATCTTTCAACTCTCTTGTTACACCGCCTGCTGCAGTATAAAAGAGGAAGCTTCCGTCTTGCGACAAGCCGGCATATTCAGGTATATACCATGTACCCAAGGCATAGCCCGGCTCTACGATTTGCGTCCAGTTTAAGTCGCCCACCAAGCCTCTACCCGATAGCCATCCTGTATGCAATTCTGACCAGTTGAACTTATCATTCGATAGAGAAACAACATTTTGCTTATAGGTTGAAAAGGTTAATGCGGTTTTCCAATCAAAGTTTTTATTTCGAATCGGATAATATTGCACAAACATTTCAAAACCTTTTACCTCAAACTGACCCACGTTTGCCCAAATACGATCTACCGGGTATGGCGGAACAGACACACTGTATTCGCCAAGCAAATCGTAGGTGTTCTTTATAAAATAATCGAAGGTACCGGACAGCTTGTCTTCAAACAAACCCCAGTCTAATCCGATATTTAACTCGGCATTTTCTTCCCATTTCAAGTCGGGATTGGCATTATGTGCAAATTTGAATAAAATGGCTTCTTCTCCGGTTTCAAAATTAATTGTGGGACCAGCCGAAGCATAATAAGTGATTGCCCGGTAGTTATCAAATTCTTGATTTCCGGTTATACCGTAGCCTACACGCAGTCGAAGATTATTTATCATATCCAAACTGCTCATGAAATCTTCACCTGTTATATTCCACATAACTGAAGCTGAGGGGAACCACCCCCATTTATTGTTCTCTCCAAACTTAGACGAGCCATCGCGGCGAATGGTTGCAGTGAGGAAATATTTTGAGTCATAATTATAAATTCCACGACCAAAGAATGAGATAAGTCTGTTCGAGCTTTTATAGGATGAAATATCGCCGGGCTTTAGTGTTTGCAGCATTGAAAGGTCGTGCGATTGGGTGTAATTGATAAAAGGCTTTTGTCCTTGCGCTGCAAATCCGGTATGAAAATCTTCTTGGAAAGAGTGTCCTCCAACAAAATTCAGATTGTTTTTGCCAATTTCTTTGGCATAACGCACCGTGGTTTCAATCACTTTTGATTCAAAGTTGCCATATGCTCTGCGTCCATAGCCTGAGGTTGTTCCCAAGCGAATAAATGAAGGCTCAAAATAGAAGCTTTCATTGTCATCACGGGTATAACCAAGGTTTACGCCTGCAGTAATTCCTTTATAAATATCCAAATCAGCTTTAAAGAATCCAAAGAAACGTTTTGCATCACGTTCATTTTGAATATCATCTATCAAAGCCAATGGATTCCAATAGTTAAATTCTCGTTGAATCTCATAATATTTGCCATCTGCATCATAAACCGGGTCGGTGGGATTACGCTGAAATGTCTGGTACAAAATATCATTCGGACCATTGGAAGAGTAGCTGATATAATCGTTATGCTCTATTGTTCCGGATAAGCCTGCCGACAGTATCAGTTTGTCGTTAAAGGCTTTTTGATCGAAATTAATTCGTCCGATGGTACGTTGTTTTTGTGTTCCTTTTATCACACCGGAAAAATCTTGATGCGATAATGAGGCACGATATGAACCGTTTTTATCACCTCCTGCTACCGAAAGATTATAGTTTTGAGATAATCCGGTACGGAAGATTTCATCTTGCCAGTCAACACTTGCACCTCCATCTTGGAAGTTCAATCCTTTTTCTGTCACATAATTTCTAATCTGATCGGCACTTAAAAGGTCGAGTCTTTTCGCTACAAAATCAGCTGACATATAGGTATTGAAATCAATTATTGCACCTTTGGCACCGGTAGCTGTACCACGCTTTGTGGTAATAATTACCACTCCGTTAGCACCCCGCGAACCGTAGATTGCTGCTGAAGAAGCATCTTTCAGCACGTTCCATGATTCAATATCTTCAGGAGCAATGGTAGTAGGGTCTACTCCGGGCACTCCGTCAACCACAAACAAAGGACTTGTACTTGTGGTAAGTGATGAAGCTCCACGAATTTTAATATCAAATCCGGCATTCGGGTCACCACCTTTTTTGGTAACCATTACGCCTGAAATCTTACCTTGAATACTTTGAAGCGGGTCGGTGAGCACACCTGCATTCATCTCGTTGGAAGTGATGCTGGCTACGGCACCGGTACGGTCACTTTTCTTTTGAACGCCATAACCGATTACAACGGTTTCTTCAAGGATGACGGCATCCACATCAAGGTCGAAATTAAGAGTTAAAGTTTGTCCGGCATTTAAGCGAACTGTCTGGGAAGCAGGCAAAAAGCCTATAAAACTGACTTCAACAGTAGGCTCCCCTACAGGCACATTGTCCAGCACATAAAAGCCATCAAAATCTGTTGAAGCACCAATAAGCGTTCCTTTAATCATCACATTGGCGCCCGGCATTGTTTCTCCGGTGGACTTGTCTTTTACCACCCCCCGAATAGTACCGGTCTGACCAATGGCAAACGAATACATAAATATTCCGATTACCAAAGGAAGCAAATGCTTTACAAAACTATTCATACGCTATATTTTTAAAATGTTAATATTTTATGTTATTGATTGAATAAACTGCTGAGGTTTAGCAATCATATGCATGCTCAAAAGCTTGTTTTAATAAGTTTTACAAAATTAATGTTTCTTTTACACATGCGTATCAAAAACACCCATAAGTTAGCATGTATTAAATTGCAATCGATTGAAATGGTTTATTTATTTTTTCTATTTTTGTACAAAATAATTAATTGAGGGGCATATTTTAAATTTAATAACTGCTTTAAAAACTCAAACAATCGGATTTTCAAATGAAAAAACAGGTTACCATAAAGGATATTGCACAAAAGCTGGGGCTTTCTACTTCCACAGTTTCCCGTGCTTTGAAGGATCATCCGGATATTAGCCCCAAAACTCGAGAAGCAGTCAAAGAGTTGGCTGCCTTGTTAGGCTATCGACCAAACCGTATTGCCCTAAATCTGCGAAGCAATTCCACGCGTACCCTCGGGCTTATCATTCCGGAGATTGAGCATTATTTCTTTTCAGCCATTATAAACGGAATTGAAGAAGTTGCCTATAAAAACGATTATAGTGTGATGGTTTTCCAATCAAATGAATCGTATAAAAGAGAAGTTATTAATGCACAAGCCGTTCTCACCAACAGGGTTGATGGTGTAATGGTTTCATTTTCAAAGGAAACAAAAGATTATTCTCATTTCGAAAAATTAATTGACAACGAAATCCCTTTGGTGTTTTTTGACCGTGTGGTGGATAGCCTGCCCGCCGATCAAGTAGTTGCCGACGACTATCATGGTGCTTTTTTAGCCGTAAACCACCTTATAGAACAAGGATGTAAACGTATTGCACATTTTGCTGCACCTCAAAATTTGCAAATTGGTAAAAGTCGACTGTCAGGCTATCACGATGCCTTATTGAAGCATAATATCCCGTTTGACCACGAATTGGTTTTATTGGCTGATACCTATGAAACAGCACGTAAAGCCGCACACGATATCTTACGCAAACCAAATCCACCCGACGGCTTCTTTGCAGTAAACGATATTTCGGCAATTGCAATTATTAAAGCTGCTCGTGAATTAGGTAAACAAGTGCCGGAGGAAGTAAAAGTAGTTGGATTCGAAAATAGCAAGTATGCCGCACTTAGCGAGCCGGAATTAACTACCATCGACCAGTTTGGTTTTGATCTTGGTCGTGAGACTTGCCTGCTTTTATTGAAACGAATCAAAGAAAAGAAAATGGGAAGCTTTGAGCCCGTCCGTAAGGTTATCAAAACCAAATTAGTTGTCCGAAGCTCTACTTAAGCGCATCTATATCAAGCTCTTTGGCCGGATCCCAAAAGTGTTTTTCAAAATCCGATATTTGATCATTTTCTACCATAACACCTTCTGATATCAGGAGTTGCGCCATGGTATCCATACCTCCAAAATGCTGTTTCCCACTCAGCATTCCTTTTCTGTTTACTACCCTGTGCGCCGGGACCGGATTTGCACTGCCACTGCTTGAATTCATTGCCCAGCCAACCATGCGTGCAGAGCCTTTGCTGCCTAAAAATGCAGCAATAGCCCCGTAAGTTGTCACTCTTCCATAAGGAATCAAGCGGGCAACTTCATGAACTTTTTCGAAAAAACTTAACTCAGTCATCAGGATTTAGGCGAAAACGTATGTATTTAATGGTCAAACCTTGCTCCAACCATATCTTTTCATAAAAAGTTTGAATTGATTTCACTTCCAACTCCCGCTCATCAGCATACAAATCGTCCGTTACAATGATAGGCTGATGCTTGAACTCCTCAATTACCTCATTCGTGAAATCATAAAGTAAATCGCTATCGGTTTTGAGATGAATAATACCTCCAACTTTGAGAAATTGTTTATAACGGCTTAAAAATTCCGGATGGGTAAGCCGCTTACGCCTACGTGATTTTTGAGGCTGTGGATCGGGAAAGGTAATCCAAATTTCGGATACTTCATCCGAAGAGAAGAAAGCATTAATAAGCTCGATTCGTGTACGAATAAAAGCCACATTATTCAATCCCAGTTCCTTCGAACTCCGCAGCCCCCTCCATAAGCGTGCCCCTTTAATATCTACGCCAATGAAGTTTTTTTCGGGATATTTTTGTGCAAGACCAATCGTGTACTCTCCTTTGCCACATCCCAGCTCAAGCACTATCGGATTATTGTTTTTGAAAAAATCAGCTGCCCACTTTCCTTTCAATGGGAAAGGGCTTTGCAAGATTTGTTCGTAACCGTATTGAAATAAATTTGGGAACTTTAGGTTCTCAGCGAATTTTTGAAGTTTATTTTTTGAACTCACAGCTTTAATAATATTAGGCTTAAAGCTGCAAAAATAAGTTCAATTTTTTAGACAGCCGCTATTTTGTAAAAATCCAAGCTTGTGGATTTTCTTCGCGACGGATAATATGCAAGCGATTGATGGCGGGCTGATGTTCCGGATGTCCTTCAAAACAAACACGCCACATACCATTGGCAGTTTGTCCTAAATAATCGGCAAGATAGCCTTTATCCTGTAGCTGTTTGACCAAATTATCCGCATTTGATTTCTCACGAAAGACACCTGCTATGATGAAGTACTTATTTTCCGGCACTTCATATATCGGCATTACTTCAGCCGGCTCGGCTTCCTCAAAGGCTTCAGCCAGCAACTCTTCAGCTTCCGTTTCTACTTGTGTTTCAGGCTGCTCCACGACTTGCTCTACACTATTTGAAGGGCTTTCTTCCAATGACGACAAATTGGTTTGTGCAGTAGAAGTCTCGCTTTTTCCAAATATTTTAACGGACTGCAGCCAATGTGAGTTTTTGATGATATACTCATTCGGGCTGGCATAAAACCAAGGCAAAGCGGATGCTTTTGAAGTGTATACATCATAATAATGTTGTACAAACTGCTTATTCAACAAACCAAACAAGCCAAATAAAACCAAAATAACGGCAGCAACACTCAGGCGGCGATAAATTCTTCTTCCGGAGGATGTAGCTGCTACAGTAGCTGCTGCTTCTTTGGCGCCAACAGCTTTTGTGTTAGATGAAATACTTGGATCGGCAGTTTTAAGAGCAGCAGCCGAAACAAGCGCAGCCCCGATTTTTTGCTGCATGCCTTCACGCTTTACCGGGGGTGAAATAACAGCTTCCAAACCAAATGCTTCCGGCAGATAGTTGATATTTGTATCTGCATCAAATGAAATTTCTTGCTGTTCGTTCAAATACAGCTTCCCAATCTGATTAAAATAGATTTGTTTGCCTTCTTTCATCATTGAAAGGCATTCTTTTACAAATAAATCGAGCTGGGAGCGAGCGTTGAGATAGCTTAAATTTTCGTTACGTGCGATATAGCTCAGTAACAAGCCATCATTATTTTGAAGCCTCGGATTGAAAACTATTTCTCGGTAAGGAGGTTTAAAATAATGGCGAACGGGATGCACGGACACACCATGATCACGTGTTATAAATCCGCCCAAACCGGGGATTACAACATATTCATACTCGTAAAGTAAATCGGCTATATAGGATGCTATCTTCATTTAATCGCAATTACGCAAAAATAGTATTAAATCTGTTTGCTAAAGTACGAAATTATACGCACAAAATCAAAAAAGGTTTTCAATTTTTTTTAAATCTTCCGGGCTATCAATTCCTATCGATTCTATATCGGTAATAGCCATGCGGATAGGCATGCCGTTTGCCAACCATCGTAGTTGTTCAAGCGACTCGGCTTGCTCCAAAACAGAGGCTTTCAATGTGGAAATTTCATTTAAAGCTGCCAGGCTATATGCATACATTCCGATATGTTTGTAAAACACATGCGTATCAAGCCAGTTTTCCATGGGCAGTGAGCGGACAAAAGGTATGGGGTGCCTACTAAAATACAGAGTTTCCAACTTTTCATCCATTACTACTTTTACAATGTTGTTGTTGGTTAATTCGTGCAAATTTTCAATTCGCTTTGCCAAGCTTGCAATCCGGCTCCCCCCTTTCAAAAGCTCGGCCAACAGCCGGATATGTTCGTGAGCAACCAAGGGTTCATCGCCTTGAATATTTATCACGGCATCAATTTTATGAGGGTATTTTTCGGCTGCTTCAACACATCTTGAAGTACCGCTTTGGTGTGACGTATCTGTCATAACAGCCAAGCCTCCAAAGGCTTTCACTTCATCAAAAATACGCTTGTCATCCGTGGCTACTACAATGTCTCTCAACAGCTTACTGCCAGCAGCACCTTCATACACATGCTGTATCATGCTTTTTGATCCAATGCGTGTAAGCGGCTTCCCGGGAAAACGGGTTGAAGCATAACGAGCCGGAATGATACCTAGAATATCCACTGTATAATTTTAAAACAAACCGTGTAGTTCGGCTTGAATTTTTTCAATTACCAAACCTAGGTCTGCAGGTTTCTGAAAATCAATATCATCCACTTCTACAATCAGTAGTTTTCCCCTATTGTATTTTTGAATCCAAGCTTCATAACGCTCATTCAAATGCTTTAAATAATCAAGTCGAATGGAGGCTTCATATTCCCTCCCGCGCTTTTGGATTTGTTTTACCAAAGTAGGTACGCTTGCACGTAAATAAATTAACAAATCAGGTGCTTTAATAAAATTGCTCATCAACTCGAACAAGGAACTGTAGTTTTCAAAGTCGCGCGTAGACATCAGATTCATCGAATGCAGATTGGGAGCAAAAATATACGCGTCTTCATAAATGGTACGGTCTTGAACCACTGTTTCTCCGCTATTTCGTATATCGATGACTTGTCGAAAACGGCTATTTAAAAAATACACCTGCAGATTGAACGACCAACGCTGCATATCTTCATAAAAGCTGTGTAAATAAGGATTATTCTCAACATCCTCATAGTGTGGCAACCATCCAAAATGTTTTGCCAATAAACTGGTTAAAGTAGTTTTACCCGAACCAATGTTTCCTGCAATTGCTATGTGCATAATAAATGATTTGTGGCAAATTTAACTTTTTTTGAGAGGATTTACGCCCATTGTTAATAAAATCTCTTCAAGAAATTCCCTGTCATTCGATAAACGCGGCACCTTATGCTGACCTCCTAACTTGCCTCGTGCTTTCATCCATTCGTAAAAAGTGCCTTTGGGTGCAAAATGAATAATGGGAGGACGTAAAATCATATTCCGATATCGCTTGGCTTCATAATCAGAATTCAATGATTTTAATGCTGTGTCAAAAGTTTCGGCAAAAAACTCCGGATTTTCGGGAGATTTATCAAATTCGATAATCCATTCGTGTGCAGCGGCTGTCTTTTGGTCAAAAAACAGGGGTGCTGCAGTATAATCCGTAATAGTTGCATCGCTTTTCTTACTAGCAATCGTTAGGGCTTGCTCGGCATTATCCACCATTAACTCTTCACCAAAGGTATTGATGAAACTCTTGGTACGTCCAACAATTCGTATGCGATAAGGATTGGTAGAAACAAACATAATTGTATCACCTATCAAATATCGCCATAAACCTGCATTGGTGGTAATGACCATGGCATATATTTTTCCAAGCTCCACTTGGTCGAGCCCGATGGCGGTCATATCTCCATTTTCATATGCTTCAAACGGAATCAATTCATAAAAAATACCGTAATCCAGCATGAGTAATAAGTCTTTGCTATCCTTTTGGTCTTGTATCCCAAAAAAGCCCTCCGAGGCATTATAAGTTTCCATATAATGCATGTTATCATCCGGAATAAGCGCATTATATATGTCGGCATAAGGTGCAAAATTTACACCACCATGGAAAAAGACTTCAAGATTTGGCCATACCTCACGTATGTTGGATTTGCCGGTTATCTCAAGCACTTTACGCAATAAAACCAAAGCCCATGAAGGCACACCGGATATACTTGTCACATCTTGCTGTAAGGTTTCTTTTGCCATTAAATCAATCTTCGACTCCCATTCTTCCATTAATGAAATACTCAGATTGGGGGTTTTCAACAATTGCACCCAAAAGGGAAGATTCTGAATTAAAATGGCAGAAAGGTCGCCATCGTAATAGGAAGCATTATCAACTTCGGTGATGGAATGACTCCCACCCAAAACCAAGCCTCGCCCGCCAAACAAATTTGTGTGCGAATGATTGTTAACATAAAGCGAAAGCATGTCTTTACCGGCTTTAAAATGACATTCTTCCAAGGCAGAATTGCTAACAGGAATATATTTACTCTTACTGGAAGTAGTCCCCGATGATTTGGCAAACCATTTAATTTCTTCGGGCCATAATATATTTTGCTCGCCGGCACGCAAACGGTCAATGCAGGGCTTCAAGTCTTCATATGTGCTAACCGGCACACGTTGTTGGTAATCTTCAAATCTGTGAATGGATTTAAAGTCATATTTTTTTCCCCATTCGGTTGATTTTCCTTGCTGGATTAGGCGCTTGAACCATTCTTCTTGTACCTCTATGGGATATTTTATGAAAAGCTCAATTTGATGCATCCGCTTTTTCATCAACCACGATATAAGTGTGTTAAATAATGTCATTTTATTTTGGGGCTGTAGTAACTAAATAAATACTGATGAATAAAAATATGATATTTGGAATCCAGGCTGCCACGACAGGCGATAAATTGCCAAAAGTGGCAAATACCGTAGAAATTTGCATGAAAAGGATGTATGAAAACGTAAGTGCAATCCCGGCACCAAGGTGGACTCCAATGCCTCCTCTAACTTTTCGACTTGATAAAGACACCCCAATTAATGCCAATATTAGAATAGCGGCAGGAGAAGCCATGCGTTTATGCATTTCAACTTCATACACAACCACCCCCTCATTGCCTTTTAAGCGCTCGTTTGCAATATGTGTTCGAAGCTCCCAAAAATTCATGACCTCAAAATCTTCTTTTACCATATATAAATCGGCAGGGAGCAAATTAAGCGTCGTATCCATGCGCTCCCCTTTGGTGATTGTTTCATGAATGCTATCGAGCCGTCGCTCATGAAAATTGTAAATTATCCAATCCCTACCATTGGTATCCAGCTGAATCCTGTCCGCAATAAGCTTATACTTAAGCTCCTCTTCCTCAAATTGTTCAAGCGTGAAACGATACCCAATATTCATCTGACTGTTATAATGTTCCACATATGCAAAAACACCTTTTTCAATCTGCAAATGAATATTTCTGTCTTTATCTTTGTACAGGTCCTCCATGTATTGGTTTTTAAATTCCCTGCGAATTAGATTGGTTTGAGGGATTAAGATATTACCCAAATACAAGGATAAAACAGCTAGAAATATAGAAGCCAAAAAGTAAGGCCAAAGCATGCGCCAAAAGCTGACACCACTACTTAAAATTGCAATAATTTCAGAGTTTCCCGCCATTTTAGAAGTGAAGAAGATGACGGAAATAAAGGTGAATAAATAAACAAAGAGGTTTATAAAGTAAGGAATGAAATTCAAATAATAATCAAAGATAACGGCTTTAACCGGTGCATTCTTTTTCAAAAAATCATCAATATTTTCCGATATGTCAAAAATAACGACTATGACAATAAGCAAGGAAATGGCATAAAAAAATGTGCCTAAATATTTTTTTAAGATATACCAGTCTATTAGTTTCATTTTAAAGCCTTTGCATAAGTCGTGGAACCATTTGTGCTTTCCAGTTTGCAAAATCATTTGCCAGTATATGTTTTCGAGCTTCTTTTACCAACCAAAGATAAAAGCTTAAGTTATGTACACTCGCAATCATACTTCCAAGCATTTCACCGGCAACAAACAAATGACGTAAATATGCCTTTGAATATTGTTCATCTACAAAAACAGTTCCGTTTTCGTCAATAGGACTAAAATCATTTTTCCATTTTTCATTGCGGATATTGATGATGCCATTTGATGTAAACAACATTCCATTACGACCGTTTCTGGTAGGCATTACGCAGTCAAACATATCCACACCGAGTGCAATACTCTCCAAAATATTGGCAGGCGTGCCTACGCCCATCAAATAGCGTGGTTTATCATCCGGTAATATGTTACAAACCAATTCGGTCATTTCATACATTTGTTCAACCGGCTCGCCAACCGACAAACCGCCAATAGCATTTCCGGCAGCAGCTTTGGAGGCTATATATTCTGCAGATTGTGTTCGTAAATCCCTAAAGGTGCTTCCTTGTACAATAGGAAATAAATTTTGCTGATAACCGTAAAGGGCTTCGGTTTCCTCAAAACGATCAATACAACGATCGAGCCATCTGTGAGTGAGATGCATGGAACGCTCCGCATACTTATAATCGCATGGATATGGAGTGCACTCGTCAAATGCCATCATGATATCTGCGCCGATTATCCGTTGAATATCCATTACGCGCTCAGGTGTAAACTTATGTCGACTGCCATCAATATGAGATTGAAAAACAACCCCTTCTTCCGTAAGCTTACGGCGATCGCTTAATGAATAAACTTGAAAGCCTCCACTATCAGTCAATATAGGCTTTCCCCATCCGTTGAATTTATGTAAACCGCCCGCCTCCTGTATTATTTCTAAGCCGGGTCGTAAATACAAATGATAGGTGTTACCCAGAATAATTTCTGCCTGTATATCGTGCAGCAACTCACGCTGATGAACAGCCTTAACCGTGCCGGCCGTTCCAACAGGCATAAAAATTGGCGTCTCGATAATACCATGATCCGTGCTTAGAATGCCGGCCCGGGCCGAAACAGATGCGTCTCTACCAACAATTTTAAACTCCATAAAAGGCTAAATTTGAGCAAAGATAATCCAAATCATAAAGTTTCAATACTTTTGCAATGACAAATTAATATTGCAGTGTTTACTGATTTTATACTGAATGGACTGACTGTCAGCGCAATGGAATTGTTTCTTATACGACTGACATTGATATTACTTCTGATAGTTTTACTTATTCAGTTGTTCTATTTTTGGTATTATTATTCACGTCTGGCTTTTACAAAAAAGCACAAGTCATTGAATACCAATCCGGATTTACCGCCTGTTTCAATTATCATTTGTGCACATAATGAATATTCCAATCTCGAAAAAAATATTCCGCTCATTTTAGCTCAAGAATACCAGAATTTTGAAGTTGTGGTGGTTAATGACTGCTCAGATGACGGTACTGAAGATTTACTGGAAGATTTTGTAAGGCAGGATGCGCGTGTAAAACATATTCATCTTCAGCAAAGCTTAAATTTCTTTAGAGGTAAAAAGTTTCCGCTCAGCATCGGCATCAAGTCGGCGGCTTATGAACATCTTTTACTTACTGAGCCGGATTGTTCACCAATTTCCGATCGCTGGATCACAAATATGGCTCAAAATTATACACCCGAAATTGATATTGTACTGGGATATAGTCCTTATCAAAAAAAACCGGGCATATTAAATTGGTTGATTCAGTATGACACCTTATTTGCGGCTATCCAATATTTTTCGATGGCATTAGCCGGAAATGTATTTATGGGGGTCGGACGAAATTTATCCTATAAAAAGAGCTTATTTCTAAAAAACAAAGGATTTATTACGCATTATGACATTCTTTTAGGTGATGATGACCTGTTTATCAGTCAAGTAAGCAATTCGCGTAATACGGCAATTGAAATCAGCCCCGAATCACAACTATTTACACTTCCAAAAGCTAAATTTGGTGAGTGGCTGCGTCAAAAAAGGCTGCAACTGTCGACAAGGGTTTATTATAAACCAAAAATAAAATGGCTGCTTGGCACCTATTATGTCACACAAATACTTTTTTATGCATTGCTTATTGCATTGTTTTTTACCAAGATTCCTTTTTTCATACCTTTGGCAATATTTCTTGTCCGATTAATTAATCAAGAAATCGTATTTATTTATTCGGCCCGCAAACTAAAACAGTCTTTCTTATGGCTGCTTTTACCTTTTGCCGAAATATTTTTTATTATTTTTAACCCTGTTATACACCTATATAATCGAATTTCAAAACCGGTAAAATGGATCTAAAGTTAAATCTTACTGAAAAAGGACTTCGCGACTACCGGCTGATACAGCGTGCGTTAAACGAGAATGACCAGCAGGCTTATACCAGTTTAATGCATCATTATCAGGATGCGGTGTATTACCTCATGCTCAAGATGACCTCAAGCCCGACGGATGCAGAGGATTTAACAATAGAAGCTTTTGGCAGAGCCTTTAAAAATTTACATCAATATTCGCCCGAATTTGGCTTCAGCACATGGCTATTTCGCATTGCCGCGAACAACTGCATCGATTTTCACCGAAAAAACAGGCTTAATTTAAGCAGCCTTAGCGATACGGATGAAAAGCAACGTAGCAAAGATTCCAATATATTCTTGGCCGACCCCGAACCAAATCCCGAGGAATCGATTATCAAGGAGCAAAAGCACGAAGTCATGCGGCAGGTGGTTGAAAAACTAAAGCCACATTATCGAAATATTGTTGAGCTCCGGTATTTTGAAGAATTGAGCTACGAAGAAATCGCCCAAAAGATGAACCTCCCCATCGGCACAGTCAAAGCACAGCTGTTTCGTTCAAGGGAATTATTATACAATATTCTTCGAAAACAATCCGATTCGATTTAGTTTCAATAGATGGCTGAAAGATTTGGCTCATACCGCTTAATAGCGTATTTTTGCAGCAAAAAGCCATGTCGACATTCACATCGTTTCAGACAAGTATATTAAATGGAATTCCGGCTCAACTTCCGGCTCCCAAACCTTATAATCAGGGGGTTAGCCATGCTCCCAAACGCAAAGATATTTTAAGCCCCGCTGAAAAACGCTTGGCTTTACGAAATGCATTACGCTATTTCCCCGAGCACCAACATGCAGTGCTGGCTCCTGAATTTGCTGAAGAGCTAAACCAATACGGAAGAATTTATATGTACCGCTTTAAACCGGATTATAAGATTTATGCGCGTAATATTGATGCGTTTCCCCATAAATCGCGACAAGCAGCAGCAATTATGCTGATGCTCAGCAATAATTTGGACGAAGCTGTGGCACAACATCCGGACGAACTGATAACCTATGGAGGGAACGGTGCCGTATTTCAAAACTGGGCTCAATACTTGCTTAGCATGAAATATCTGGCAGAAATGACGGATGAGCAGACATTGGTACTTTATTCGGGGCATCCGGTAGGTTTATTTCCCTCAAATCGTGAAGCACCAAGAGTAGTGGTAACAAACGGCATGGTAATCCCAAACTACTCAAAACCCGACGATTGGGAACGCATGAATGCCCTTGGCGTATCACAATACGGTCAGATGACTGCCGGCTCCTTTATGTATATCGGACCCCAAGGTATTGTTCACGGAACTACTATCACAGTATTAAATGCCTCACGCATGCACCAGCATCCCGCATATAAAGGCGGTTTAAAATTATTTATCACCTCCGGCTTGGGTGGAATGAGCGGTGCACAGCCAAAAGCAGGAAATATTGCAGGTGTGGTGAGCATCACAGCCGAAATAAACCCAAAAGCTGCATATAAAAGACACAGCCAAGGCTGGGTAGATGAAGTAATTAGCGATGTGGACCAAGTAATTGATACTGCATTGGAATGGAAAGAAAAAAATACAGCCCATTCTATTGCATTCCTTGGAAATATCGTGAGTCTTTGGGAACGTTTAGCCGAACGTAATATTCATGTAGATATGGGCTCGGATCAAACTTCATTACATAACCCATGGGCAGGAGGATATTATCCGGTTGAACTTTCTTTTGAAGAAGCCAACGAGCTGATGGCAAATGATCCTGAAGCATTCAAGCTTAAAGTACAAAACAGCTTGAAACGACAAGTAGCAGCAATCAATAAACTGACTGCTGCAGGAACGTACTTTTTTGACTACGGCAATGCATTCCTCCTGGAAAGCAGTAGAGCCGGTGCAGATATTATGAATGAAGACGGAAAATTCAAATATCCTTCATATGTACAAGATATTATGGGACCACTCTGCTTTGATTACGGATTTGGACCATTTCGTTGGGTGTGCACTTCCTCCGATCCCGCAGATTTAAAAACTACCGATAATATAGCCAGGGAGGTGTTGGAAAAGCTGGCTCAAAATGCGCCTAAAGAAATAAAACAGCAAATGGATGACAATATTCATTGGATTAAGGAAGCTCAAGAGAATCAACTGGTTGTAGGTTCTCAGGCACGCATTTTATATGCTGATGCCGATGGTCGCATTCAAATTGCAGCCGCTTTTAACCGTGCCATACGTGAAGGAAAAATTAAAGCTCCCGTAGTGCTTGGACGCGACCATCACGATGTGAGCGGTACCGATTCACCCTTCCGCGAAACCTCAAATATTTACGACGGCTCCAGCTTTACAGCCGATATGGCAATTCATAATGTCATAGGCGATAGTTTCAGAGGCGCCACCTGGGTTTCCATACATAACGGAGGTGGTGTCGGTTGGGGCGAAGTAATAAATGGTGGGTTTGGTCTTGTATTGGATGGAAGCCGTGAAGCAGACAAAAGACTTCAAAACATGCTGCATTGGGATGTAAATAACGGCATTGCAAGACGTAGCTGGGCACGAAATAAAGAAGCCATCTTCGCCATAAAGCGTGCAATGGAAGCTGAACCAAGGCTAAAAGTAACATTGCCTAATTTTGCCGATGATGATATGATTAAGAGATATTTTTAAGTGAAATTCTTTATTAAAATCAAGTATAATATTTGAATAAAAAATAGTTAAAAACAAGTGCAACTTTATTTATTTTCAACTTGTCTATAAAAAGAAAGTAAAAAGTATTACTTTTGCATACTATTTGTAGAGTATTCATAAAAGCTTGTTGTTATGAAAAAATCATTACTTATTTTTCTTTTTGTAGCCTTTGCAGTAGGCATCAAGGCGCAATCCTTAACTCTAATTTACGAAGGAGAAGCATTAAATCATGGTGATACCGTTGTAGCATATGGAGAATTACCGGAAAATGAACCTCATTATATGATAGTGAATGAGGTTCAAGTAAAGAACAATACGGATCGTAGTGTACATGTTATGGTTGAACGTATTACACATTCGACTGTTGAAGGCAGCGTAAATAATTTCTGCTGGGGATATTGTTTTGGACCTGATACCAGTGTATCACCCGAATCAATAGAAATTGAGCCTAATGAGATGACTGCTCCCGGCGTATTTTCAGCTGATTATATGCCCATGGGAAATCCGGGCGTATCAATTTTAGAATATAAATTCTATAACGAATCCGATCCGGACGATTTTGTAACTTATGTTGTAAAATTCCATGCATCGCCCGTATCAATCGATGAATTTGCTGATCCAATCCTATTTGGCAATGCATATCCCAATCCTGCCACCAATATGGTGTCATTCGATTATAATCTCGTTTCACCCTCTAACAGTGGAATATTGAAGATTTTTAATTTGTTGGGACAGCCCGTTATGGAGCAGCATATTAACGCCACTAGCGGAAAACTTGAACTTTCTGTTGCAGAGCTGAAAGAAGGCGTATATTTATATTCAGTTCAGGTTAATAATCAGACTATTATCACCAGAAAACTGGTTGTACGCAGATAACTATCGTAGACTAGCATAAAGATTTTAAAGGTCATCCCGTTTGAGGATGACCTTTTTATTTTAACAGAATTTTATAATGTTGAAATGTTTGATTATCACAGTCTAATAAAATAATTTAGGCTTAAGCTGCTAACTTATTCAATGTAAATTTGTCTTTTAAGGATTTTAGGTTATTTTTGCATATACAGAAAAGGCAAAACAAAGGGCAAATCCGTTTCATTTTTTCAGATAAAGTGATAAGGTGGGCGCGTATTTGTTCTTTGTCATCAATAATTTAATTGAACCATCTATGGGAATCAAACAGAAAACCTCTGATTTGCAAAAGCGCATGCGTGAAGCATTGATGGGAGGTGGCCAACAGGCTATCGACAAACAAAAGGCTATTGGGAAACTAACAGCACGCGAACGTATCATCGCCTTACTTGATCCAAAGTCATTTCACGAGTATGATCTTTTTGTGGAGCATGCCGCAAAAGATTTCGATATGGATAAAAAGTATCTTCCGGGTGATGGCGTTATTACCGGAACAGGAACCTTGAGTGGTCATCCCGTTTGTATTTATGCGCAAGATTTCACTGTAGCGGGAGGTTCGCTCGGCTGGATGCATGCCAAAAAGATTACAAAAATCATGGATCATGCCATGAAACTAAAAGTGCCCCTCATCGGGATTAATGACTCAGGTGGTGCACGTATTCAAGAAGGTGTGAATTCACTTGCCGGTTATGGTGAGATTTTTTACCGGAACACACAAGCTTCCGGAGTGATACCACAAATTTCGGTGATATTAGGTCCTTGTGCCGGAGGTGCAGTATATTCTCCTGCCCTAACCGACTTTGTGTTTGTTGTAGAAAATATTTCCAAAATGTTTATTACCGGACCTGAAGTAATTAAAACAGTTTTGGGTGAAGAAATTTCAATGGAAGAGCTTGGCGGAGCCCGCATTCATGCCGAAATTACCGGAAATGCACATTTTTACGCCAATAGCGAAGAAGAATGCTTTGAACAGATTAAGCATTTGGTGAGCTATATCCCTTGGAATAACATGAAAAAAGCGGGTAGTTTTCCAAAAAAATCACCCCGAACAAGAGATTATAAAATTAATGAGATTTTACCTACCGACCCTCGCATGCCTTATGACGTGCGCGATGTGATAAAATCAATTGCAGATAATTCGGAATTCCTTGAAGTTCAAGAGCTTTTCGCTGCAAACATTGTCATCGGATTTGGTAGAATAAATGGCGAAACAGTTGGTTTTGTAGCCAATCAACCGGCTGTGCTGGCAGGAGTATTGGATGTGGACTCATCCGATAAAGCTGCACGATTTATACGCTATTGCGATTCCTTTAATATTCCACTCGTTACATTGGTCGACCTGCCGGGCTATTTGCCGGGCGTAGACCAAGAGCATGCCGGTGTAATCCGTCATGGAGCAAAATTACTTTATGCATATTCTGAAGCTACCGTGCCAAAAATCACCGTAATTATGCGTAAAGCTTATGGTGGCGGTTATATTGCAATGTGTTCCAATCATTTACGTGCCGACTTTGTATTTGCTTGGCCCACAGCCGAAATTGCAGTAATGGGACCCGAAGGTGCAGCCAATATTATCTTTAGAAAAGAAATAATGGCAGCCGAAGATCCGGAGAAAATGAGAAAACAAAAAGTGGAAGAATATAAAACGAAATTTGCTAACCCCTATGTAGCAGCTGCTTACGGATATGTTGATGCAGTTATTGAACCTGCAGAAACAAGGCAAATGCTGATCCACTCCTTGGAGATTTCGAAAGATAAAATAGTGGATGTCCCCATGAAAAAACATGGAATACCACCATTTTAATCAATCGGCAGAAACAGGAAGTATAATATTATAATAAATGCTCTGCTGATATTTAATCTTAGTATATAATATCATGAAAAAGGATAAAAAAGAATCTAAAAAGGACAAAAAAGATTCCAAGAAAGATAAGGATCTTAAAAAGGATCAAAAGTCTGTAAAAAAGAATAGTACGAGTCAAGAATCTAAACTGAAAACTTTGGTTATTGATAGTGCAAGCTATAAAACAGCTTTGACAAAAAAATTCCAGAATAGAAAATCTTTTCAGGGGTTTCACAATAATATACTTACTGCATTTATTCCGGGTACAATAACCAATGTGTTTGTAAAAGAAGGCGATCAAGTTACAAAAGGACAAGACCTGCTGATACTGGAAGCCATGAAAATGCTTAATGAAATAAAAGCACCCTTAGATGCCGTAGTCAAATCAATTCAGGTTAAAAAAGACGAAAGGGTTACCAAAAATCAAGTATTGGTGGAGCTGGAATATGTCTCAAACGATTCATTCTCCTGATGAATTAATTGCAAAATATCTTCACGACCAAGTTTGGTTACCGAAGAGCTTAAATACATTAAAGGCAACTCCTCCCATTGTTGGAGGAGTTCTTTTTTATATGCATCTATGGCAAGTCCCAAATTAGTAGTACCCAGCTTATCGGTTTTAGTGAAAATAATTACGAAAGGAAGTCCGTTAACAGCCATCCACTCCATTAATTCCATATCATTCTTTTGTGGATTATGACGGGCATCTACCAAAATAAAGGTATACACTAGATTGGGGCGCCCCTTCAAATACTGATACATTAATTCACTCCATTGTTCACGAGAGCTTTTAGAGCGCTTTGCATAGCCATAGCCCGGCAAATCAACCAAGTACCAGCTTTCATTAATTAAAAAATGATTTATTAGAGTGGTTTTTCCCGGCTTGCCGGATGTTTTTGCCAAAGTATTTCTTTGTGTAAGCATATTCACCAAAGATGATTTGCCTACATTGGAACGTCCAACAAATGCATATTCCGGCATAACCGGATTGGGCATCATATTTAATGCTGTACTGCTTTTTATAAAAACTGCCTCACGAATTACCATCGCTCATCCTTTTTTCTCCGGGTTTATACGTATTTAAGTGGCGGTCCTTTTTGGCATCATAAATATCGCCAATGGATATTAAAATAGCTGTTTCTTCAACCTGTCCAAAATCGGCATTCAAAGAAGTTCCAAAAGAACGCATAGAAAACGATAAATTCATATAAGCACTCACCAAAGGCGGCACATGCTCCCCGCGTTGACGCACTTGCTGAACCAGGGTTTTATAATCCGCCTCGTAACTACCGCCGTTAAAAATACTATCAAACTCGGTAATATCCGTCTTATATGGTAGCGGATTATGAGGAAAAACCAGCTTGTCCGGATCCGGAAAATATTTATTCATAAAGAATAAAATAAGATCTCTGGAAGTAGCTTCAAATTGACTATACATGGTAACCTTACCAAAGAAATAACGTATTTGCGGATGATTTACAACAATAGCACCTAGCCCATCCCACAGATTATCAAGCGAATACATTCCTTTCCTAATATTCTTTGTAGGCTGATATTCAGGCTGTACAAAAGAACGTCCAAGCTCAATGGTATAAGGTAAAAACTCATTGATAAACTGTTCGGAATAATCAAAAAGTTCGGCAGTAGGTGTTTCCACTTTTCCTTCCGGAGTTTTTGTCAATAAATTGCAATCAATATATCTATAACCTCCAACAATTTCCAGCTCTTGAGGATCCCAAACAATTAATTGTTTAAATGAATTTTCGCCCAAATCAAATTGATCGATATCCACTGATTTACCTGTTCCGCCTTCCGCCATACGGAAAGAAATCTCGCGTAAACGACCAATCTCTTGCATTAAATTTGGAGAGTCGGAATCTGTAATCACATAAATTTCTTTATTACCATTATTTGTATTGCGTAAAAAGCGTTCCGGACTTAATTCTTCAAGTAGTAGCTTTCTGTCGACCGGAGGAATAATATTTTCCATATTTGGTTTAGTATTAAGGTGTTAAATAAGTTTTAAATAATCAGTATCCGGGTCAAAAACAGCATCCGAATGATTCGCAAGATAATATACAAAAGTGCGTAACTTTTCAGCCCAATTTGCATCTGTATTGCTTTTATCGAACAACTGCCAATGTATCGGTTGACCAAAGGTAATTCTAATTTCTTGATTTTTTTGTTTAAAAAATTCATCCACCAAATAAAGCATCTCAATATTTGCCTTAATGCCTAATCGTTTTCGAATATTGGATAAATTATAAAAGAAAGCAGAATTGTTTCCACTGATATGCGTGGGAACTATATAACGATCAAAGCGTTTTGCTTTTGAAATAAATGTCTTTTTCCATTCCAAATCACGAATAACCCCTTTCCGTTTACGGGAAACAAGCCCAAACGGAAAATAACAAATGACTGCATCGCTCTCAAAGGTATCATTCAGAATTTTCACATTTTCCGCATTTGAACCGTGTTTGTTAATTGGCACAAACAAAGGTTTTAAATTATCTAGGTAAAGCAAAATATCATTCACCGGGAACTGAATCTTTCTGTTAGTTTTACCAATTGATTGCATCAGGGCCAAGCCATCCAAGCCACCTAAAGGATGATTGCTTGCAACAATCATTCTGTCGTGAAGCTTAAGATTATCAATCCCTTCTATCTGAATTTCAGGCTGAAACATTTCAAGCACGGCATCGACAAAATCAAGCCCCTGCTTATTATATGCACCATCTAGAAACACATTAATCTCATCCTGATGAATGATTCGTTTTAGATAAGAAACCAAGAATCCGGGTAAGATTTTTGCCAAGGCAGGGCTCTTTGTCTTTAAAATCTGCTCGACATCAATATGCATTTTGTTTATCGCACTTTGCTGCTCTTTCATACAAAGATGATTTTTATAAATCAACACAAAGATAAAATAAAGATGAGCCAATGCACCCCTTTTCTTCAATTAAGTGCAGAGTGTCGCCTTTTTAGCTAATAAATGACGGTGCAAAAGCAAGCGAAACATCTATGAGCTAAAAAAATAAAACCGAAAAAAGTTATTAACAATTAATAAAATTTTTATTGTTGATTTTCAATGCATTACACATAAAATGAAAATTATTACTCCATATTATGCAACATTTTTGGGAAAAAATGGTAAAATATGGTTGTTAATGGGAAAAAATGCAGTACTTTTACAACATTAAAAAGCAGGCTCAGTGGAAATCCTAATTGGTGACATACATTGTAAGCTGGATGGCAAAGGCCGCCTGATGGTTCCGGCAACTTTCAAGGATCAATTGAAAGACATGCTGGATGAGGGTTTTGTGTTAAGGCCGGGGCTGTTTAGCAAATGTATTGAGATGTATACTATAGCGGATTGGGTTGAAAAACAAAAAAAGCTAAAGAACATGAGCCAGTTTGTCAAAGTAAATGTAGACTTAATGCGTAAGTACAATGCCGGTGTAAAACATGTGAAGCTTGATGCTTCCGGCCGACTGCTAATCCCAAAGGAATTAGTTGAATATGCCGGATTAAGCAAGGAGGTTGTTATCACCGCCCTTCCCACTTATATGGAAATTTGGGATAAAGGATTATATACCGACAAACTGGATGAGATGGATCCGGAGACCTATTTTGAGCAGCTTGAAGAAAGACTTGGAGAACATACTAACGATTAATAAACCGAATAAAACTGCATTGACATGTACCACCAGTCGGTTCTTTTACACAAAAGTGTACAAGCGTTGCGTATATACCCTGAGGGTGTATATGTCGACGTCACCTTTGGTGGCGGTGGTCATTCCATTGAAATATTAAAGCAGCTTAAAGGTGGAAAGCTATTTGCTTTTGACCAAGACCAAGATGCCCGTCAACATATTCCGGATGATGAGCGCTTTACGTTCATACAAAGCAACTTCAGGTATTTAAAAAACTTTTTACAGTACCATTCAGCTATTCCGGTCGATGGAATCCTAGCAGACTTGGGAGTATCTTCTCATCAATTCGACAAAGCAGAAAAGGGTTTTTCAACCCGCTTCGATAGCCGCCTCGACATGCGCATGGATCAAAACAATCCGCTTGACGCACATCAGGTAGTGAATGAATATCATATAGAAGAGCTGGTTCGCATCTTTAAAAACTATGGCGAGCTCACACAAGCAAAACGCTTAGCAAATACGATTGTTAGTGCGCGCAAGAAAAACACAATCAATACTACTTTCGAATTGCGTGATGCGGTAGCCCCTCACCTATTTGCAGGAAAAGAAAATAAATTATTGGCACAGCTATTCCAAGCAATACGTATTGAAGTGAATGCCGAGATGGAGGTTTTGGAACAATTTTTAGCGCAAGCCATTCAAGTTTTAAAACCGGGGGGGCGGCTTGTAGTCATTTCCTATCATTCGTTAGAAGACAGAATTGTGAAAAATTTTGTCCGTTCAGGTAATGCAGAAGGAACTATTGAAAAGGATTTCTTCGGAAATAACCTCAGCCCTATGCGCCCGATAGGGAAGCTGATTGTGCCGGACAAGGATGAAATTGAATTAAATAACAGAGCAAGAAGTGCAAAATTAAGAGTTGGAGAAAAAATTGAACATGGAAAAGCGTAGTAATTATATCAAAGGCGAAGAGCCTGCTGTGGTTGCTACTACTCCTGTAGCTAAGCCACCGAAGCCGAAAAAGAAGGTAAACTGGAGCCGTCGAATATTCAATATCATCGGGGGTGAATTTCTTGCCAACAGATGGAACGTTCGTCAAATCAACTTTATTCTATTCTTAGCCATCATAGGTGTCATATATATTGCCAACAGCTATTATGCTGAAAGTATTGCCCGACAAATTGATCGCGTAACGCGTGATTTAAAAGAGCTGCAATTTGAGTATATCTCCAGCAAATCGCAGGTGATGCAGCATAGCAAACAATCTGAATTAACCCGTAAACTAAAATCAACAGGTTTAAAAGAATCTGAAACACCGGTAAAAAAAATAATAATCCCAAAAAACTAAATGAATATGCGTGACCCAAAAAAAGTTATCATAATGCGTGTTTCTCTCCTCTATGCTTTCATGCTGGTTTGGGGAATCGTGATTATTGGGCGCATCGCATATATCCAAATTCACAAAACGGACGAGCTTTTGGAGAAAGCACGCCAACAGGAAATTCGCGCATTTGACATTGAAGCAATGCGGGGAAATATCTTGGCATACGACGGCACCCTTTTACTCACCACAGTACCGGTATTTGAAGTACGAATGGATGTGTCATCGCCTTTGATTACGGATGAACAATTCACATCTGCCATCGACAGCCTTTCCATTGGACTGGCGAATGTGCTAAAAAACAAGTCGGCAGCTGCATTCAAACAGCTATTACAAGAAGGTCGAAAAAATGGCAATCGCTACCTGTTGCTAAAAAAGAATGTGACTTATGGTGAGGTGAAGCGACTTCGCACTTTGCCAATTTTAAAAGGCGGAAAATACAAAGGCGGCTTGATACTTGAGCCGGGCAGCAAAAGGGAACGCCCCTATAAAGAGCTGGCCCAACGTACTATCGGCTACGAAAACAAAGTGGAAAATATTTCGGTAGGCCTTGAAGGCGCGTATTACGATTATATCAAAGGCACAGACGGCAAACAAGTAAAACGGAGAATCAATAACGGCGACTGGAAACCTTTGTTTGACGAAAGTACTATTGAGCCCCAAAATGGTTACGATATAGTAACAACTATTGACATCAATATACAAGATGTGGCAGAAAGTGCTTTGCGTAGAAACTTAAAAGAAAATAATGCCGATCAAGGCTGTGCCATCCTTATGGAAGTGGAAACAGGCCATATCGTAGCAATAGCCAATTTAAGTCTAAACAAGAAAACAGGCACCTATCATGAAGTCTACAATTTCGGCATTGGCGAAAGCGTAGAGCCCGGCTCTACCTTCAAGCTAGCTTCAATACTTGCGCTATTAGATGATAAAAAGATAAACATCAGTGATAGCATGGCAATTGGAAACGGACATATGAAGTTTCATACACGCGTAATGAAAGACGTATATCCTATTCGAGACGGGCGAATCAGTGTGCAAGAAGCTTTTGAAAAATCATCCAATATTGCCATTGCCAAAATGGTGACCGATGCCTATAAAAATGAACCGGAAAAGTTTATTGAAAAGTTATACGGCATGGGGCTTAATAAACAGTTAGGCATTGAGATTGCCGGAGAAGGCAAGCCGTATATCAAGCATCCGAGTGATAAAAAGTATTGGTACGGCACCTCCCTCCCATGGATGTCGATCGGCTATGAATTACAAATTACACCCCTGCAATTGCTTACTCTATATAATGCCGTAGCAAATAATGGCAAGATGATGAAACCCTTGTTTGTGAAAGAAATTAGGCAGGGAAATACGGTAATAGAAGCGCGTCAACCGGTAGTATTGAATAAATCCATCGCATCCGCAGATGCCATAAAAAAAGCCAGGTATTTGCTAGAAGGAGTGGTAGAAAACGGCACGGCACGCTCATTAAAAGACAGCCCTTTCAGAATTGCAGGAAAAACAGGGACCGCACAAATTGCCTCACCTGAACACGGATATAACAAAAAGAACTACAATGCTTCTTTTGCAGGATATTTCCCGGCAGGAAATCCAAAATACAGCTGCATCGTATTTGTAAATAATCCTTCATCAGGAAAGATTTACGGAGGAGCGGTAGCAGCACCTGTCTTCAAGGAAATTGCAGCAAAGGTTTACGCCTCACGACCACATATTCATGACAATGTTGTTTCTGATGACACCTATTTAGCGGGAATGCCACAAATCAATTGCGTTTCCAATGCTGCAGATTTATCAAAACTGTTTCAGCTATTTGGGGTTTCATCAAGCCCACAGCCACAAACAGCAGCATGGGGAATACCTGTAATAAATGAAAACAATCGTATTGAGTATGACTATGTACAGTTACAAGAAAAAGTCATGCCGGATGTCACCGGAATGAATGTACGCGATGCGATATATCTTTTAGAATCAATAGGGCTAGCCCCAAGGGTTTCGGGAAAAGGCAAAGTTGTGGCACAATCCATTGAACCGGGCATAACAGTAGAAAAAGGACAAAAGATTGATTTAAAACTGCTAAACCTATGAGAAGAAAGACCATAAATGACATATTGCCCGGCATTCCTGTGAAACAAACCACAGGATTATTGACAAAGCAGGTCACCAAGCTGATTTTCGATTCGAGATTGGCGGAGGATGGAGCTGCCTTCTTTGCTATTAAAGGCACAATCACTGATGGTCATAACTATATAAACACATGTATTGAAAAGGGATGTGAAATAATTTTCTGCAATAAGATTCCTCTTGAAATAAGCGATGACACTATCACTTTTATTGAAGTGGAGCATACTGCATACGCCATGGCAGTAGCAGCGGCAAATTTTTATAATCATCCTTCAAAAGAGTTAAAGCTGATTGGTGTAACCGGTACTAACGGAAAAACAACCATTGCCAGCTTATTGTACCAATTATTTGAAAATAGCGGATATCCGACGGGCTTATTATCGACCGTACATAATAAAATAAGCAAAGAAACTTTTGAGACCACACATACTACACTCGATCCGATAAGTATTAATGCCCTGCTACGCGAAATGGTTGATAAAGGCTGTGGGCATGCTTTTATAGAGGTAAGCTCGCATGCCATGAGCCAAATGCGGGTATTTGGTTTGCATTTTACCGGCGGTATTTTTACAAACCTCACCCATGACCACCTCGACTATCATGGCACATTTGCTGAATACAGAGATGCCAAAAAGCTTTTCTTCGACATATTGCCACCTTCAGCTTTTGCATTGGTGAACCGAGATGATAAAAATGGCGCATTCATGCTTCAAAACACAAAAGCTGATTGCAAAACCTTCGGTATCACAAGCGATGCGGATTATAAAGCCAAAGTGATTGAAAACCATTTTGAAGGATTGCTTTTAAATATTGACGGGAAAGAGTTATTCACCCATTTGGTAGGTCGATTCAATGCAAGCAACCTCATTGCAGTATATGGCGCAGCACGCCTTATGGGCATGTCGGCAGATGATGCATTGGTTGGATTAAGCCTTCTACATAGTGCCGAAGGGCGTTTTGAATTTGTGAAAAACAAGGATCAAATTGTTGGGATAGTTGATTTTGCCCACACTCCGAACGCATTAGAAAATATTCTAAATACCATTAATGAAATTCGCACCCATAATGAAACACTTATTACCGTATGTGGTGCGGGAGGCGATAGGGATAAAAGCAAGCGCCCTGAAATGGCAAAAATTGCCGCAAAATATAGCGACAAGCTGATTTTGACATCCGACAACCCGCGAAGCGAGGAACCGGAAGATATTATTCGCGATTTGCGAAATGGGATTCCCGGCGAATATTTTAAAAATATCCTTTCCATAACCGACCGCAGAGAAGCCATACATGCTGCAGTAAGCATGGCAAATCCGGGCGACATCATTTTGGTTGCTGGAAAAGGGCATGAGAAATATCAGGAAATCAAAGGAAAAAAATACCCTTTTGATGATAAGAAAGAGCTATTTGAACGATTGTTAAACGAAATTACCGGATAAAAGATGTTTTATTATTTATTCTCATATCTGCATGAAGCATACAGCCTCCCGGGAGCACAAGTATTTCAGTACATCTCCTTCAGGGCAGCTGCTGCCGTACTTACTTCATTGCTTATTTCTCTGGTGTTTGGCCGTCGCTGGATATATTATTTGAATAAACGTCAGGTAGGTGAAACAATTCGTGACCTCGGGCTGGAAGGGCAAAAAGAAAAAGAAGGTACCCCCACTATGGGAGGACTTATCATCATTGCTGCCGTAATCATACCCACTATCTTATTTACGGAATTAGCCAATACCTATATTTTACTCATGCTGTTTACTACCATTTGGCTGGGCGGACTTGGCTTTATGGATGATTATATCAAGGTTTTCAAAAAAGATAAACGCGGACTTCCGGGAAAAATTAAAGTATATGGTCAAGTGATTTTAGGATTGGTGGTAGCTGTTACCATGTATTTCGATAACAGCTTGACAATTCGGGAAAAAACACAAATTTCCAATGAAATATTTCAAGAATCCACAGTAAGCGGACCCAGCTCACGCTTTGATATTGAAGGTTCAAATGCTACGAAAACCACAATCCCTTTTATTAAAAATAATGAATTTGATTATGCCGTATTGCTTCGCTGGCTAGGACCAGGCTATGAAAAATGGGCATTCCTGATATTTATTCCTGTAGTGATTTTCATTATTACGGCTGTCTCAAATGGAGCTAACCTCACCGATGGCATGGATGGCCTGGCAACAGGCACCTCAGCAATTATTGGAGCAACTTTGGGTATACTGGCATGGGTTTCTGGCAATATAATATTTGCTGACTACCTGAATATCATGTATTTACCCAACACAGGCGAGCTGACCATATTTATTAGTGCTTTTGTGGGTGCAAATATTGGATTCCTGTGGTACAACTCCTACCCTGCCCAAGTATTTATGGGAGATACCGGCAGTTTGGCAATTGGCGGCATCATTGCTGTATTTGCCATTCTAATCCGAAAAGAATTACTCATTCCAATTTTATGCGGGGTATTCTTGGCAGAAAGCCTATCGGTCATTTTACAAGTTAGCTATTTCAAATATACACGAAAAAAATATGGCGAAGGGAGACGGATTTTCAAGATGGCGCCTTTGCACCATCATTTCCAAAAGAAAGGATATCCGGAACCCAAGATAGTATTACGCTTTCAAATTGTAGGAATTTTCCTTGCCGTACTAACTATTATAACCTTAAAACTCAGATAAAAACATGAGCGAAATGCTACAGACATATCAAAATATTCTTGTTCTCGGTGCCGGTGAAAGCGGTACCGGAGCAGCTCTGCTTGCCAAAAAGCAGCAGCTTGATGTGTTTGTTAGTGAATACGGCACAATAAAAGACAATTACAGAAAAGTCCTTATCGATAACCATATTAATTTTGAAGAAAACGGACACAGTCCCAACAAATTCAAGAAAATAGACTTGGTTGTAGCAAGTCCGGGAATAGCTGATACCGCTCCGGTCTTTTCCTTAATTGACAAATCCATACCCATCATTTCGGAAATTGAATTTGCAAGCTATTTCACCAAAAGCCACATCATAGCCATCAGCGGAAGCAACGGAAAAACCACTACGGCAAACCTGTTGGGGCATATCTTCAAAAATGCCGGGCTCGACAGCTGTGTGGCAGGTAATATCGGCAATAGCTTTGCTGCCGAATTAGCTATTGCCGACCATGATTACTTCATACTGGAGCTGAGCAGTTTTCAGCTTGATCGTATTCAATCATTTAAACCCAATACGGCTATACTTACCAATATCACCGCAGACCATCTTGACCGCTATAATAATGATATGGAACTATATGCGGCATCAAAGATGAGAATAACGAAAAACCAAGATGAAAATGATGCATTCATCTATTGTGCGGATGATGTTGAAACAATGAAACAGCTTGAAAAGCACGCTGTAAAAGCACGCAAATATCCCTTTTCAATTTATGCGCACGATTTTAGCGAAGGTGCATACTATCAAGACAATAAAATACAAGTAAAAATATCAAATACCCATTTCTCTATGACAATAGAAGAGCTTGCACTACAAGGCAAACACAATCTTTACAACTCACTGGCTGCCGGCATGGCTTCACGTTTAACCCAAATTCGTAAAGAAAGTCTGAAAGCTTCACTTTCGAATTACAAAAATGTGGAACATCGCTTGGAATATGTCGCAAACGTACACGGAGCTGCATATTATAACGATTCAAAAGCAACCAATATCAATGCGACTTGGTATGCACTTGAATCCTTTGACAATCCCATAATTTGGATTGCCGGAGGTGTGGATAAAGGGAACGACTATTCACTGTTGTTACCACTTGTACGACAAAAAGTAAAAGCCATCATTTGTATTGGAAAAGATAATAAAGCAATACACAATGCATTTGGCAATACAGTAAATCAAATTTATGAAGCAGATTCAATCGAAAATGCGGTTGCCATGGCATCCATACTGGCCACCAAGGACGAAGTAGTCCTGCTCTCGCCGGCATGTGCCAGCTTTGACCGCTTTGAGAATTTTGAAGAAAGAGGACAAAAGTTTAAAAAAGCAGTAAGATCATTATAAAGCACAACAAAATGTTATTCACTAAAATTAAAGGCGATAAAGTTATTTGGTTTATAGTACTGGTGCTCAGTCTATTTTCACTGCTGGCAGTATATAGTTCAACCGGTACGCTTGCATATAAATTTCAGGGGGGAAATACCGAATATTATATGCTCAAGCACTTTATTATCTTGCTTTTCGGCTTGATTTTCATGTATTTGGCACATAAAATCAAATATGTGTATTATTCGCCATTGTTTAACATTGCTTTGTGGATTAGCATTCCACTCTTACTGCTTACACTTTTTGTAGGCTTAGATTTGAACGACGCCAAACGGGTGTTGCCACTTCCATTTAATTTAACCTTCCAAACAAGCGACCTTGCCAAGCTTACGCTCATAATTTACTTGGCTCGCCTGCTGACAAAAAAACAAGATAACATCAAAGATTTTAAATCAGCCTTCCTGCCGTTGATGATACCGGTATTACTCGTGGTGTTTTTAATCTTGCCGGCTAACTTTTCAACTGCGGCCATGTTGTTTTTTATTAGCCTTGTATTGATGTTCATCGGGCGGGTTAACCTTAAATACATAGCTATTTTTGTAGGAATGGGTATAGCTGCATTAGCTATTTTTGTGTTTATATTATATCAGCTACCGACAAGCCAACAAGGTCGATTAAAAACATGGGAAAACAGAATTGAACGACATATCACGGGAGGTGGAGACAACTATCAGGTTGAACAGGCTGAGATTGCAATTGCCAACGGTGGCTTATTGGGCAAACTCCCCGGAAACAGCACCCAACGGAATTTCTTGCCCCACCCCTATTCCGATTTCATTTTTGCGATTATTATTGAAGAATATGGAATCATTGGTGCAAGTTTTATCTTGTTCTTATATCTTGTACTCCTTTTCAGGGCAGTACGTATCGTCATAAAAATACCGCAGACATTTGGGGCGTTTTTAAGCATAGGGGTCGCCTTCAGCTTGGTATTTCAAGCCATGATAAATATGTCGGTAGCGGTAGGTATTATGCCTGTAACGGGTCAACCTTTACCTTTGGTAAGCATGGGTGGGACCTCAATCTGGTTTACGAGTCTTTCACTCGGCATTATGCTGAGTGTAAGCAAAGAATTAACACATCCTCAAAACGAAGAATTGACACATGAAACAGAAACCATTGAAGATACTGATTAGTGGTGGAGGGACAGGCGGTCATATCTTCCCCGCCATTGCCATCGCCGATGCACTAAAGGAAAAAGCTCCAAATACTGAGTTTTTATTTATTGGTGCAAAAGGACGAATGGAGATGGAAAAAATACCTGCTGCCGGTTATCCAATTAAAGGATTATGGATTAGCGGTTTTCAAAGAAGTTTAAGCATAAAAAATCTAAGCTTCCCATTCAAGCTAATTCACAGCTTGTACAAAGCCCGGCAAATCATCAAGCAATTTAAGCCGGATGTGGTTATTGGTGTAGGAGGTTATGCAAGCGGACCAAGCCTGCGCATGGCAATCCGAATGGGTAAAAAAACACTTATACAAGAGCAAAATTCATATCCCGGCATCACAAACCGTTTGGTCGGCAAGCAAGTAGATAAAATTTGTGTGGCATTCCATGATATGGATAAGTGGTTCCCTAAAGAAAAAATAGTTTATACCGGAAATCCATTGCGAAAAAGCGCGGTTAGCATCGAAAACAAAAAAGATGAAGCAGCCACATTCTTTGATGTAGACACTAGTAAAACCGTGATACTCATCGTAGGTGGCAGCCAAGGTGCTTTGGCAATAAATCAGGCTATTGCCAACAATCTGGAAAAACTAAAGGAAACAAATATTCAACTTATATGGCAGACCGGCACAAACTTCTTGCCCCAAGCACAAGAAGTTATCAAAGCAGCCGGCATGGAAAAGCAGTTAAAAGCTACAGCATTTATTAATAGAATGGATTTGGCTTATGCCATGGCTGATATCGTAATTGCACGTGCTGGCGCAATGACGATTTCAGAACTTTCAGTTGTTCAAAAACCGGTGATTTTTGTGCCACTGCCAACAGCAGCAGAAGATCATCAAACCAAAAATGCACAACGACTGGTTGATAAACATGCTGCATTATTAATAGAAAATAATAAAGCCGATAAAGAGCTTATAGCAGCTGCAATAAAGTTGGCAAATGATAAAGCCAAACAAGCTGAACTAACACAAAATATTGGACATTTTGCCAAATATAATGCAGCAGACGAAATAGCGGAAGAAGTATTAAAACTAGCTGAACGATGAGATACGACAAGGGACATAGTATGTATTTTTTAGGCATTGGCGGTATAGGGATGAGTGCCTTGGCACGATATTACCATCGCTTAGGCGTTAAAATATATGGCTATGACCGAGTTGAAACACAATTGACTAAAGCGCTGGAAGGTGAAGGCATGCTCATACACTATACAGAAGATACAAACCAAATTCCGGACAATATTAATTTAGTCGTGTATACACCTGCAATTCCGGATGATCACAAAGAACTTGTTTATCTAAAAGAAAAGGAATATCCACTCATAAAACGTGCTAATTTACTGGGGGAAATTACGCGTAATAATAAAACTATTGCAATAGCCGGCACACATGGCAAAACCACTATAACTTCTATGGTAACACATATATTACATGCTGCCGGAATTGAAGTTTGTGCTTTTATAGGCGGTATTGCAAAAAACTTTGATAGTAATTTTGTGTGTTCGTCAAATCCTGATTTCTTCATTGTAGAAGCAGATGAATATGACCAAAGTTTTTTACATCTTCAGCCATATATTGCCGTAATAAGCTCTATTGAAGCAGACCATCTTGATATTTACAGCTCACATAGTGACATGCTTGATTCGTATAAGGAGTTTTCCAAAAAGCTTGAAAACAATGGCAAACTAATAGTGAATAACAGCATTAGTCCGGATATTTTACAAGCTGAATATCACTATGGATTTGATGGTAACAGCCTTGTAAAAGCCAAAAACATCCGCATTGCATCCGGAAAATACCATTTTGAACTGCAATACCGGAACGAAAGCATGGAAAGCTCCCTGCAGATTGGAGGAAAACACAATATTGAAAACGCGCTAGCGGCAGCAAGCGTGGCAATTAGTTGTGGAATAGATTTAGCCACTATTGCACAATCACTTGAAAGCTATAAAGGGGTGCAAAGACGTTTCGATATCCGATTTGTCAGCGAACAAACCATTTATATCGATGATTATGCACACCATCCCACAGAAATAAGGGCGTGTATAAATGCCGTAAAAGACTTGTATCACGACAGAAAAATTAGCTTAATATTTCAACCACATCTTTATAGCCGCACTGCTGATTTCATGAAGGAATTTGCCGAAAGCCTTTCATTGGTTAATCGTTTAATCCTGATGGATATTTATCCTGCCAGAGAGTTGCCAATTGAAGGCATTACATCCGAAAAACTACTTGAGTTAACGCAGGTAAAAGATAAATTTTTGGTTAAAAAGGAAGAACTCATTGAATTTTTAAAAAAGGAAAAGCCTGAAATACTGATTACTATGGGAGCTGGTGATATCGCTCATTTTGTTGAACCAATAACTAAAATGCTTGCAGGATGATAAAAAAGATTTTGAGTTATATAAGTTGGGTTTTAACAGCAGCCGGCATTATTGTTTTACTCGGTTTCGTTCGCTATCAGCAGGCAAATGATAGCATTACGGATATAAATCTTAGAATAACAGCGCAGCATGCAGCAACTTTTTTAAACTACAACACAACATTTAATGAGCTAGCCCAATATATTAAGCTATACAACAAGCCCAAATTCAGTGAGTTGAATATTCACCAAATAAAAACAAGACTACTTGCAAACCCCTATATTGAGGATGCATCGGCTTTTACCACTTTAGACGGAAAACTTATTGTCAATCTCCACGAATTCAATGCATTAATTCGTGTATTTACACCGGAGCAAAGTTTTTATATTGACCCAAACGGCATTATCTTCCCTATAAGTGAACAGCATACGGAGCGTGTGATGATAGCCAACGGAAACATAAACGACATTCCATGGCCGGGCAATACAAACCCAAGCATTTTTGACCAAGAGTTTGAAGAAAGTGCTTTGGCTTCGGTTTATAAACTCGCGAAATTATTAGAAAAGGAACAATTGCTCACTCTATTAGTCGATCAAATTTATATCAATTTGAATAACGAAATAGAGCTAACACCTAAAATCGGGCATGCCAGTATTTTGATTGGTGACATGAACGATTTGGATAAAAAATTCAAAAATATTTCATATTTTTTTAAAGAAAAATCAGGCAGTGAAGAGATAAACCATTACAGTCTCATCAATGCTAAATATACGAATCAGATAATTTGTACAAAATAAATAATATCATGAAAACCTCAGAAATCATTGTTGGATTAGACATAGGTACCACAAAAATTGCTTGCGTTGTCGGCCGAGAAAACGAGTTCGGTAAAATTGAGATATTGGGTTATGGCCGTGCCGACTCAATTGGCGTACGCAGAGGCATTGTATCAAATATCGAAGACACTGTTAATTCCATCAAACTTGCCGTTGAAGAGGCATCGGCAAAATCAAATGTCGATATAAAATATGTAAGTGTCGGCATTGCAGGTCAGCATATTCGAAGCTTACAACATCGAGGAAGCATGATTCGCGAATCAATCGAAACAGAAATCAGCATACAAGAAATCGAAAAGCTGACTAACGATATGTATAAGCTTAATATGGCTGCCGGAGAGGAAATAATTGAAGTCATCCCACAAGATTATATTATTGACGGCGAGCAAGGTATTACACAACCGGTGGGTATGCTGGGCAGCAAAATAGAAGCAAATTTCCATGTTATCATTGGTCAAACAGCCGCGGCAAAAAATATTTTAACATGTGTGAAACGTGCCGGGCTCGAACTTGTGGGTTTAATAATGGAACCTATTGCATCTACTGCAGCGGTATTAAGTGAAGAAGAGAAAGAAGCAGGTGTTGCATTAGTAGATATTGGCGGTGGCACAACCGATATCGCAATATTTTACGACCACCTCATCCAACATACTGCTGTAATTCCATTTGGCGGAAACAGCATTACCGACGACATACGCGAAGGCTGCTCAATCATAAAACGACATGCCGAAGCAGTTAAAGTGAAATTCGGCTCTGCCTTGGCGAGTGTAAATAGAGATGATGTGGTCATATCAATTCCGGTGGCACACCAGCGTCCGGCAAAAGAAATATCAGTTAAAAACCTGGCTTCGATAATTGAAGCTCGGATGGAAGAAATTATTGAACATATTTATTATGAGATTAAAAACTCCGGCTTTGAGCGCAAGCTAATTGCCGGTATTGTACTAACGGGAGGCGGTGCCATGCTAAAGCATGTGGATCAACTTACGGCTTTTCGTACCGGATTGGATGTGCGTATTGGTTATCCCAATGAACATTTGGCTCAAGGAAGCCCGGATGAAATTACCACACCCATGTATGCAACTAGTATCGGGCTGGTAATCCTTGGCATAGAACAGCATAAGATGGAAATGAAAAGACAACAAGGTACTGTAACTACATCTGAAGCAGAACCGGAAGAAAGACAAGAACCGGAACCGACAAAGAAGCCTAGTTTCTTAGATAAAATGATTAAACTATTCGAAAGAGATATTATTGAATAATGCGTCATCTTATCAACGAAACATTGTTAACAACTAATAAGAATTAATAAATAAAAATCAAAAACAAGATTGTAATTTTAAAACCCTTAAAAAGCGAATCATACAATGATAAAATTTGAACATCCCAAAGAAAAATCTAATATTATTAAAGTCATCGGAGTTGGTGGTGGAGGCAGTAATGCAGTTACACATATGTTTCACCAAGGCATTGAAGGTGTTGACTTTATATTATGTAACACGGATATTCAGGTACTTGATATAAGCCCGGTCCCGAATAAGATTCACTTAGGCAAACGACAACTTGGAGCAGGTAATGTGCCATCTGTTGGTCGTGAAGCAGCAATGGAAACTTACGACGAAATCAAGGAAATGCTGGAAGGACATACAAAAATGCTCTTTATTACAGCAGGGATGGGCGGTGGAACAGGAACCGGAGCAGCTCCTGTAGTAGCAGAAATTGCTCGAGAACTTGATATTTTAACCGTTGGTATTGTAACTATTCCGTTTAGCTTTGAAGGCAGAAAAAGAAAGCAGCAAGCACTTGCCGGTATCGAAGAACTGAAAAAACATGTCGATACATTACTTGTCATCAGCAATGATAAGTTAAGGCATTTGTATGGCGACATGAAGCTCACCGAAGCTTTTCAAATGGCAGACAATATTTTAAGCATCGCTGCCAAAGGAATTGCAGAAATAATTACTATCCCCGGCAATATCAACGTAGATTTCGAGGACGTAAAAACTGTTATGAAAGACAGTGGCAAAGCCATTATGGGCTCTGCAACAGCCTCCGGGCCAAATCGCGCCCTGCAAGCTATCGAAGATGCCATGCAATCACCCTTGCTGGATAACGCAGATATTGCTGGTGCTAAAAACATCTTATTGTATATCTCATCCGGAGAAGATGAAATATCACTTGATGAAGTACATGAAATTACTGATTACATCCAAAGCATTTGTGGAAATGAAGCTGATGTGATTTGGGGCAGCAGCACCGACAAAAACCTGGAAACAGAAATTTCAATTACAATTATTGCAACCGATTTCACGAATAAACCGCAAGGCACAGGCAACAAGCCTCCGGTAACAGTAACCAAATTATATGATGATCAGGATGAACCGGTAAAAGAAGAAAAACCGCAACAACCGATTCAGCCACAACGTGTTTTCCTTGATGAAGAAGTAGAAAAGCCGGAAACACCTATTAACGAAACACAGCATTTGGTTGCAGAAGACCCTGTAGATTTTGAGCCCACAGTTCATCTTTTATTCGATGATGAAGAGGAACTCGTGGAAAAAGCCAATCTTCATGAAGAAGATACTGACACGGATGAATTTCAACTAATACATAAAGATAGCGGAGCTACCGTAAACCCTAAACTATATCTAAGCGAAACAGATTTACATCAGCCTCTTACAAGTTCACAGCCATCTCATACCACAGATTATGAGGAAAATAAAGATGAGATGGAGAAAAAGTCGATTGAAAAAGCCAAGCTACTCAAATTGATGAGTATGCAAAGCATGAGGGCAAAAAGCAAGGAAGATATTAAAGAATTGGAACGTGTCCCTGCTTATATTCGTAGAGGAAAGCAAATAGATACGGATGCAGATTCATCAAATACACGATCAAATTATAGCTTAGACAGTAAAACGGGTTTGCGTAGTGAAAACTCCTTTTTACACGATAATGTAGATTAGTTATTAAAATGGAACTAGAAAAGAAAATAAATGAGGACATAAAAGCAGCAATGCGCACCAAAGACATGCGTAAATTAAATGCATTACGCGCAATAAAGGCTGCCCTCATGCTGGAAAAAACCGGTAAGGATATCAATAGCGGTATTATACCCGAATCGGTTGAATTGAAACTACTCCAACGCTTGGTAAAGCAAAGGCAGGATTCCGCCGCAATTTATCAAGAACAAGGTCGTGAAGATTTGGCAGAAGAAGAAATCTATCAAGCATCTATTATTGAAGGCTATCTGCCGGAAAAATTATCTATCGAAGAAGTTACAGAAATACTCAAAAATATCATATCTGAAACGGGCGCAACAACAATGAAAGACATGGGAAAGGTGATGGGTCAAGCCTCCGCAAAAATTGCAGGACAGGCTGATAATCAAACCATTGCTTCTATTGTTAAAACATTGTTGGGCTAATCCTTTTTAAGGGGGGATATGAAAAAAGGAGCCTTACTTAAGGCTCCTTTTACTTTTTATTCTTGTTGGATTTTATTATCCTAAAGCTACACGTTTAAACGCAGTTACAGTAAGTTCTTTATCGGCATCAGCCAGATATTGTCTTACTGATTTTTTGTTGTCACGTACAAAGTCTTGATTTAGCAAGGTGTTATCACGATAAAATCTATTGAGTTTTCCACGTGCAATTCTCTCAAGCATTTCTTCAGGTTTTCCTTCGTTACGTGCTTGGTCCATTCCCACTTCAATTTCTCTTTGAATTGCTTCGGGTGCTACATCAGCTTCATCAAGTGCAATCGGATCCATAGCAGCAACCTGCATGGCTAATTCCCTGCCAATTTGCTGTCCTTCGGCTACATCAGCTTTGTTTAAGCCTAAAACTGTTGCCAATCTGTTTCCGGGATGAATATATGCAGCCGTCATTGCAGCTTCAACATAGAAGAAAGCACCTAAATCGATTTTTTCTCCAATTACACCGGTTTGATCGATTACAGTATCTTCTATTTTACGACCGTCCAATTCTAAAACCTTTAATTCGTCAATAGATTTTACTTTATTGGCAATCGCAAGGTCTAAAATATTATGAGCATAGGCAATAAAATCTTCGTTTTTAGCAACGAAGTCAGTTTCACAGTTTACCATAACTATAGCAGCATAGGTATTATCTGCATTGGTTTTTGAAACTACTACGCCTTCTGATGCTTCTCTATCAGCACGATTCGCGGCAACTCTTTGTCCTTTTTTACGCAAATAATCTACGGCAGCTTTCATGTCGCCATTGCTTTCTACAAGGGCTTTTTTACAATCCATCATTCCGGCTCCCGTGAGCTTTCTTAACTCATTAACTTGTGCAGCGGTAATTTTCATTATTATCTCTTCCTTTAAAAATTTATACTATTTTTTTGAAACCGGGCGGCGAGGTCTTCTCGTACGTCCTTCTTCACCGGATTTCCTGCCACTATCGCCATCCTTATCATCGTCATCATATCGTCTTCTATCTTCTGTTTCGATGATATCCTCTTCATCCGTATCACGCTCGTCTTGGCTTTTGTCTCTTGCCAATTTACGATCGTTCAAACCTTCTTCAATGGCTTCTACCATCAAACGAACAATCAGTGCGATTGATTTTGAAGCATCATCATTACCCGGAATAGGGAAATTAATGAGGTTCGGATTGGTGTTTGTATCTGTAATGGCAAATGTTGGGATATTCAGCTTACGTGCTTCGGCAACAGCAATATGTTCCTTTAAAATATCAACTACAAAAATTGCAGAGGGCAAACGGTTCAAATCAGAAATACTTCCTAAGTTCTTTTCCAGTTTTTCGCGTTCACGCTGAATCTGAAGACGTTCGCGCTTTGATAAGTTGTTATACGCATCGCTAACCATCAACTTATCAATATTTGACATCTTACGCACTGCTTTACGAATTGTAGCAAAGTTAGTCAGCATACCACCGGGCCAACGCTCGGTAACATAGGGCATTCCAACTTTTGATACTTCCTCAGAAACAATATTTTTTGCTTGCTTTTTTGTTGCAACAAACAATACTTTTTTCCCGGAGCGGGCAAGTTGACGAAGTGCATTTGCAGCTTCTTCAATCTTTGCTTGCGTTTTGTATAAGTCAATAATATGGATTCCATTGCGCTCCATAAATATATAAGGAGCCATATTGGGATTCCACTTTCTTCTCAGGTGACCAAAGTGTACACCTGCATCCAATAATTCTTCGAATGTTACTCTCGACATAAATTTAATTTAAATGGTGTTTACTTTCACTGGCGCAATTGCTGAGTAGATCGGCGTGAATGCAAGATGTCTCAACAATTTGGATACTAAACAATATCGGCAAGCCCGTGGATAATTAACGTTTACTAAATTGGAATTTCTTACGTGCTTTGGGCTGACCGGGCTTTTTACGCTCTACCATACGTGGGTCACGACGGAGAAGCCCTTTTGCTTTTAATGCAGGACGAAATTCGGGATCAATCTTAATAAGTGCACGGCTAATGGCAAGACTAAGAGCTTCGGCTTGGCCATTAAATCCACCACCGTCAAGATTCACCATAATATCATATTTACCGAGGTTATCGGTAATTGATAAAGGTTGTTCTACAATAAAGTGTAGAATTGAAGTGGGGAAATACTCTTTATAATCTCTTTTATTCACGGCAATGTTACCGTTGCCATTCTTTAAATAGATACGTGCTACTGCAGTTTTCCTTCTGCCTAAGGCATTGATTACTTCCATTATTAATGCTTACTAATTAAAACTCAATTTTTTTTGGTTGCTGAGCCTGGTGCTTATGATCAGGTCCGGCATAAACATAAAGATTGCGGAACAGCTCGGAACCCAATCTTGTTTTCGGTAACATCCCTTTTATAGCATGTTCCAAAACCGCAATCGGCTTTCTTTCCAGTTGATCTTTCACGGAACGAGAACGTTGTCCTTTCGGATATCCGGTATGACGGAGATATGTTTTCGTTTCCATTTTGTTTCCTGTGAGAATTACCTTCTCGGCATTTATCACAATAACGTAATCGCCACAATCACTATGAGGTGTGTAGGAAACTTTGTGCTTGCCACGAAGAATCTTAGCGATTTCGGAAGCAACACGGCCCAAAACCTGTCCTTCTGCATCCACAAGTATCCATTGTTTGTCAGCGTTTTCTTTGTTTACGCTTCGTGTTTTGTAACTAAGTGTGTCCATTGACTTTAAATTACTTCTTCAATTAAGAGCATTGTTTACTAAAACGGGGGTGCAAAAATAGAAACATTTTCTTATTCCAACAAATTTACTAACAACAATTTGTTGATAAAAAGCAGCACACGATACTTTTACGCCCTAAAACTGCCTAAAATCCATTGACTGGGTCCAAATAAAAGCGAAAAATCTACTTTTTTTTTAGAAATATGCAGCCAAAAGCAAATCTAAATGCTGAAAAGGCAAATCATAAAGTTTGCTGATTTGTTGATTTGTGAGTGCACCATTAAAGATATAAGCGCCGCGAGCAATTCCTCTATCTGACTTTAACAGGTTATCCACCCCTCCTTTTTCAGCAATTTCAAGAAGCAGAGGTGCAAAAAAGTTACTGAACGAAGTAGATGCCGTACGCGGTACCCGTGATGCAATATTTGGCACGCAATAATGTGTCACGCCAAAAACCTGATATACCGGATTTTGATGTGTGGTAGGTCGTGAAGTTTCAAAGCATCCTCCTTGATCGATGCTCACATCAATAATTACAGCCCCTTCTTTCATTTTAGCCACCATATTTTCCGTGACAAAGCATGGCGACATGCCTGAAGCCGAATGTTTGGCGGCAATCACCACATCGGCTGTTATCAATGCTTGTTCCAAAGCATCGGGATGAATTACGGAAGTAAACAAACGTGAACCGACCTTGGTTTGCAAAGAGCGTAGTTTATACATTGAGTTATCGAAAACCTTTACCACGGCTCCTAAGCCCAAAGCCACACGTGAAGCATATTCAGCTACTGTTCCAGCTCCTATAATTACTACTTCGGTAGGTGCAACACCCGGAAAGCCGCCCAACATATTTCCCTTGCCATATTTTGGATGGCTCAAATATTCGGAGGCAATCATCATGCTGGCATTTCCTATTATTTCACTCATTCCCTGCACCAAAGGCAAAGCACCGGTTTTATCTTGAATGTATTCGAACGCAATGGCATGCAGCTTTTTCGACATCAGCTGCTGAAAATATTCTTTTGTGCGGGTTGGCAGCTGCAAAACCGAAAAAACAGATTTGCGTTTATCCAACATATCAATTTCTTCACGTATGGGAGGTGAAATCTTCAATACGATATCGGCAGCAAAAACCTGTTGCGGGTTCACACATATTTCTGCACCTGCTTCTGCATATTCTTGATCGCTGAAGTGTGCTTTTTGACCTGCCTTTTCTTCAATCAACACCCGATGTCCGGCTGCGGTAAGCATGGCAACACCTTCAGGAATTAATCCGATGCGGCTTTCGTTTGCGCTAATTTCGCGCGGCACACCAATAGTAATTGATGTGTGCCGCAAAGGCTTCTCCAAAAGTTCTTCCTGCGGCAAAAAAGTTTCTGCAGCAGAAAAGCGTATATCAGGTCGTGCTAATCCTCCCATTTAAAAACAATCTATTGCAACGATATTTTAAAATTTCGTTCGGTGATACCCAATCCGGGGCTTATTTCAACTTTTACGAAAGATTCGGGTAAAAGTTGCATGATTTTTTCGGGCCACTCAATAAAGCATAAGTCATTACTGTAAAAATAATGCTCATAACCTATGTCATACACTTCTTCAATCTTTTCGATTCGGTAAAAGTCAAAATGATAAATCGGTTTATGTCCGGCTGTAATATATTCATTTACAAGTGAAAAACTTGGGCTACTTATCTCCCCTTCTACACCGAGTTGACGGCATAATTCTTTTATCAAGGTGGTTTTACCGGAGCCCATGGGACCGAAAAAAGCAAATACAGAATGTGCTTCGGTCATGCTCGCCAGAAAAGAAGCAACAGGCTTCAGCTCGTCGAGCTGCTTTACTTCAAAGATTTTTATCATTTTGCCTTCAAGTAAATTACCGGAACTAAAATTTCGGGGAGCGATATGCCGCCATGCTGAAACGTATTCCGATAATAATTTACATAATGATTAAAATTATTCGGATAGGCAAAAAAGTCGGACCCGCGAGCAAACACATAAGCCGTGCTCACATTTACTTTTGGAAGGAAAATACTTTCCGGATCTTTTACTTCAAACAATTCCTTGGCATTGTACTTTAAACTCCTTCCATATTTATAACGAAGATTTGTATTTACGGTGCGATCGCCCAAAATCTTCACCGCATCTTTTACATACACCGAGCCATGGTCTGTGGTAACGATCATATCTGCTTTCTTGGATGCAATAAACTGTATAATATCGTATAATGAGGAATGCCTAAACCAGCTCAACATAAGGGAACGATATGCAGCTTCATCTTCGGCAAGCTCCCGAATCATTTCCATTTCCGTACGTGCATGTGAAAGCATATCCACAAAGTTATACACTATGACATTCAGCTTGTTAACCATCAGATCAGCCATGCTATCAGCCAATTTTTTACCGGCATTCAAATTCAATATTTTATGGTAGCTATAGCGAATATCTTTGCCATAGCGGCGCAACTGCTCGCCCAAAAGTTCAGATTCATACTGATTTTTGGTCCCCTCCTCTTCTTCGTCTACCCAATAACGCGGATATTTTCTCCTGATTTCCAATGGCATTAATCCGGCAAAAATTGCATTGCGGGCATATTGTGTAGTCGTTGGCAAAATACTGTAATACAATTCATCTTGCTCAACTCTGAACAGTTCCTCCAAAAGGGGTTGAATGGTTTTAAACTGATCGTAACGTAAGTTGTCAATTAAAATAACAAACAGCGGCTTATCCGAATTATCCAGTCGTGGCAATACTTTATCACGAATTAAGGTATGCGACATTACGGGTTTGTCATTTGATTTATTTGTAATCCAATCGACGTAATTTCGTTCAATAAATCTTGAAAATACATGGTTTGCCTCATCCTGCTGCATTCGAATAACCTGCATTATTCCTTCGTCTTTCGACTGCTCGAGCTCAAGCTCCCAACGAATTAAACGTTTATAAATATCTGCCCATTCGTGATAATCGAGCTTATTGGACAGCTCCATTCCAATATTACGGAACTCCTGCTGATAAGCCATGGTCGTCTTTTCGCTAACCAATTTACGGTTCTCCAAATTGCGCTTGAGCGAAAGAAGAATCTGATTTGGCTTTACGGGTTTAATAAGATAATCGGCAATTTTACTGCCAATTGCATCTTCCATGATAGCCTCTTCTTCGCTTTTTGTAATCATAATAACGGGAAGTGTGGGGAAATCTTTTTTGATTTGCTCTAAAGTTTCAATCCCTGTAAGTCCCGGCATATTTTCGTCCAAGAAGACGATATCAAATACTTTTTCCCGAAGCATGTCCAATGCCTCGTCACCATTATTAGAAGTAAATACTTCATACCCTTTATGCTCGAGAAACAGAATATGCGGTTTCAGCAGATCTATTTCGTCGTCAGCCCATAAAATTTGTACTTTTTCCATGTTACTTTTTTAATTGTTTATGATTAAGGGTAAAGATGAATCATGTATTCGTGCTATTTTTGTAGTTTATAATGCAAGCATGCTATGTTTTAGTCTACAAGAAGCATGCTATTTATACAAAATTAACGTTTTTTATGCATGAATTGATATCTGACAAGAAGAAAATAATCAATGATCCGATTTATGGTTTCATTCGTATTCCGGATGCATTGCATTTTGATCTCATCTCACACCCTTATTTTCAGCGACTTCGCCGGATAAAACAACTTGGCTTGACGCAGCTGGTATATCCGGGTGCTCTCCACACCCGTTTTCATCATAGCCTCGGAGCCATGCACCTGATGCAACGGGCACTACAAATATTGCGTTCGAAAGGGCATCAAATTCCGGATGAAGACGAGCATGCCGCAAGCTTGGCAATATTAATGCATGATTTGGGTCATGGTCCATATTCACACAGCTTGGAAGAAAGTATTGTCACACAGCTTAATCATGAGCAGCTGACACAGTTGTTCATCCACCACCTGAATCAAGAATGGAATGGAAAACTTGAACATGCAAAACAGGTTTTCAATGGCAGTTACCATAAAAAGTATCTTTCCAAATTAGTTTCCAGTCAATTGGATATTGATAGGCTTGATTATCTCAGGCGTGACAGTTTTTATACGGGTGTAGCTGAAGGTTCAATCAATAGCGAGCGCTTATTGAGCATGTTGGAGATTCGTGAGGACGAGCCCGTCATTGAAGCAAAAGGAATTTATTCGGTAGAAAACTTTTTGGTTGCCCGCCGATTGATGTATTGGCAAGTGTACCTTCATAAAACAGTGCTTGCCGCCGAATATATGTTAAAAAACGTCATTAAGCGTGCTAGAAAACTTTCACAAGATGGGATTGAAGTGTTTGCAACTCCCGCTTTGGCATTTTTCTTGAAAAACGAACCAAATTTTGATGAATTCATGGAGTCAAAAGACTTGATTGAGCTTTATGCTTCTTTGGACGACCACGATATTTTTATTTCACTGAAACAGTGGCAAACTCATCCCGACAAAATATTGGCATATCTAAGCAAAAGCATTGTAAATCGGAATTTATTTAAAGTAGAACTAAGCACGCACGAGTTTAAAGAGGAATATATAGAAGGTATTCGCAGTAAAATCATGCAGCAGATGCAGCTAAGTCGTGAAGAATCTGAATATCTGAATATTCATGAAATCACATCCAACAATGCTTATAATCGGACACATAAAGCCATACGTATCTTATATCGTGACGGCAGTTTGCGTAATGCTTCCGAAGCAGCCGATTTGTTGAATATTCAAGTGTTGGCACAACCTGTCACCAAATATTTTGTTTGTTATCCCAAAAACCTGGCTTAACCTGCATAATTCACCAATTCATAAGCTTAACAACCTAACTTTATCGTAATAAGCTCTTGATCATTGCGTTTGGAGTTTTTAGTAGTAATTTAAAAACGTGTTGATTACAAAATGAATTTTGATTTAATTTTGGCAATTTTTACGTTATGAGTTGTTCGCAGTAGTTGGCTACAGCTTCACAGCTCACGCCTTAAAATTTCTCAAAATTAAATTCATGAATTAAGCAGGATAAATTATTTCAAAGGGAATCTAAAAACGAGTGCAGGCAATTCTTTAGCTGTTTTAGTTGCTTTACGGCTCATTATAATTTTTTTAGAGCTTTTTTCTGTAACCACTAACAGGTTTTCATCGGTGGCAAGAAATTCCACAGATGAAAAATCCCAATCCGGAAGAGACGGCAGTTTTATCTCGGTTAAAATCTCATTTGCCTCAGCTTGCAACATAAAGATATAGCCATGGCTGCCGGATTTATTTTGTGTAAAGTAAAAATCACCGGACTCGAAGGGTGCCAAAGGTTTTGAGCCATATATTGCAGAACCGTTTTTTGCTATCCACTGCCCTGCTTCGGCTAGCTTTTGATATACTTCAGACGGAAGTTCACCGCTTTTATCAGGTCCAACTCCCAATAAAAAGTTGCCGCCTTTCGCAACTATTTTTATCAAAGTATGCACAATCCAAGCAGAAGACTTATAATTCTCCTTATCAGAAGTATGATACCAATTATCACCTAAGGTTATGCAGCTTTCCCATGGATATGGTGGTATTTCATCAGGGATTTGCTGTTCCGGTGTTCGATAATTCTCATATTCGCCATGTACACTACGGTCTATAAGTAATATTCCGGGCTGATGGCGAGCTGCCATTTGAGCTATAGAAGGCATATCAATATCTTGTACCCATTGATTTTTTCCAATCCAAGCTTGGGTTTCTTCAGTGAGTGTGCCCGCAGGACGTACCCAGCCACCATCCAACCAAAGTAGGTCGATATTCCCGTACTCGGTCATCAGTTCTTCAATTTGATTATATGTAAACTGCTGAAAGTTTTGCCATTTTTGAGGATATTTTTCCGGGTCATAGTTTACATTCCGGTCGAAAACAGGAAAATATGGCCACCAATAATCTTCGTGATGCCAGTCGGGCTTACTAAAATATGCTCCTATGCCCATTTGCTGTTCACGAAATGCCTTAAATACTTCTGCTACAACATTACTTCGCGGATGGGACGAAAATTTGGAGGCGGAAGATGTAATTTTATAATCTGAATATTTGGTGTCAAACATTGCAAATCCATCATGATGTTTGGTAGTGAATACCACATATTTCATCCCTGCTGCTCGTGCTGCTTTTGCCCAATTTTCAGGATGAAAATGTTCAGGATAAAAGTCGCTACGAATCTGTTCATAGGCCTTCACATATTCGTAATAGCTTGCTGAGTGCTCGCCAGTTCGAATACACCACGGCTCATCTTCAGGGCATAAGCTCCAGCTTTCCACCACACCCCATTCACTATATGGTCCCCAATGGATAATCATTCCAAACTTCCAGTCTTGCCATGTGTGAAGTTTTTTCAAAGCCGCCTCATCTTGCGGCCACACATAAGGCAGCTCTTGACAAGAAGCATTTATTGAAGCAATGAAAATTAAAACTATTACAAGAAAACTCAAAAGTCGTACTGGGTTTACATTCGGTCTTATCATTTGACAATTAATGGTTTAAGAGTAAATATTATTCGGATTCTAAAATCCACATTATCGTTTATATTTATTGTTTTTCCCACCATATTTTGTTTTACGTCTTTCATCAAATGGCTCAATATGTACGCCAACATGGGTTTGTTCCCCATAACGCTTTCGTAGGGCATTTTCCAACTCTGTGGCAATATGATGCGATTCTTCTACGGTAAGGAAAGAATCTACAAAAACATGCATTTCCATGGCATATAGGTTACCTATTTTACGGGTTCGAAGCCGATGAAAGCCTCGTACACCATCTTGATCCCAAATGATTGATTCTATCTCCTTACGCACTGATTCGGGCAATGCTGTTTCAAGTAGTTCATGAATACTCGGCATGCCCAAATTCCAAGCAAGCCTGAGGATGAAGACGCTGACAATCAGACCGGCTATGGGGTCCAATATGTGCCAGGAAGGTCCTAAAAATATTGCTCCGCCAATGCCTGCTGCCATACCAAAAGACGAAAATGCATCCGAGCGATGATGCCAGGCATTTGCAATAATTGCATCATTTTTAATTTTCTTTCCGGTATAATAAGTCCACCAAAACAACAACTCTTTTATTACAATGGATATGAGTGCGGCATAAAAGGCAATCATTCCGGGGCGAGGAATTTCAGTTCCTTGCAGATGGGCGATAATATATTTCGAAGAACCCCAAAAAATACCCAGCCCTACAGCAAGTAATGCAAAACTGATAAGCATAGTAGCAAATGTTTCAAATTTACCATGCCCATAATGATGGTTATGATCGCTATCCTTACCTCCTACCGTCACAAAGGCTACTACAACAATATCTGTAACTATATCCGATAATGAGTGAAAGCCATCGGCTATCATGGCCGAACTACGACCAAGGCTTCCGGCAATTAGTTTTCCAATAGTAAGTACAGCATTAATCAACAATCCAATTAATGTAACTTTTCTTCCATCACGAAGTCGCTCTTCCCTTTGCACCTCCATTATTCTGAATAACTTATTTTTCTACTTTAAACAACAAACACACCATTGCACCACCTTCATCGGGGTTTGAAATTATAATTGAGCCATGATTTAATTCCATAATTATTTTCACCGCTATTAGTGACAGCCCAACACCACCTTGCACCATCATGCCCTCACCTACTTTATACTCATTAAAGCGCTTGATTAGGTTTGTATCGAAACCTGCCCCTTGATCCTTTATTGAAACACAATGGTAGCCGTCTTCCTTTTCAAAAACTTCGATACTTACCGTTCCGCCTTTTGGCGAATGAACGACTGCATTCTCCAAAATCAAATCCATGCATTTAAGAATCATGGTTGAATCGGCTAACAAATGAATATTTGGGTTTTCAAAGTGGGTCGCCAACTGTATGGATTTGTTGTTTATTGCCGGCTTAATGTTATCTATAGCTACATCAAGGGTATATTTCAACAACATCGGATAAAGTGCCGGTGTATGTTCATTACTACGTAAGGTGGTTACCAGCATTGCCAATTCCGAAAACCTATTTAAGCGCATTGCAGCATTTGATAAAGCTAAAAGATATTCTCGCTGTTCCGTTGCTAAGTTTGTCCCGGACAATAAAGTGGTTAATCCTATGACACTATTCAAGGGGTTGCGAAGCTCATGACCCATCAGTGCCAAAAAATCACCTTTGGTGTTTTCCAGCTTCACAAGCATTTCATTTGCAGCAGCAAGTTCCTGAGTGCGCGTTTTGACTTGTGCTTCCAACTCTTTATTAAACCCGCTCAGCTGTTTTGATTTAACATATAAATCGAGATGGGTTTCGACACGCGCCAATAATTCAGTCCCATTAAATGGTTTTGTAACATAATCATTTGCACCTAATTGAAATCCTTTAACAATACTTTCGGAATCAGTTTTGGCAGTAAGAAAAATTATTGGGACATTTTTATAACGTGAATCATTCCGTAACAGCTCACATAATTCAAAGCCATCAACTCCCGGCATCATTATATCCAACAAAAAAAGATCGAAATATGTATTTTTTGCCAGTTCAAGAGCTTTTGCAGCATCCGTGGCATATGATATCTGCATGCTATTTTTGTGAAGCATATTTCCGACAACTTGAATATTGCGTGGATTATCATCCACAATCAAAAGCTTCCTAATCTTTTCTGTTTCCATAATTTTTAGCTCGTCATCGATTTATTTCTGTGCTTCGGTTTTATTTATCTTGTCAGCAAATTCGTCCATTAATTCATTAAGTGTAACAATATCAAACGATTCTGCAGCACGCTCAAAGTCCTGCCCCAGTTTACACAAGTACTCATGCTGAACTTTTTGCCCGTAGTCATAAAGCTGCTTGGCAAATTTACTGATATCGTTCATCATTTGTGAATCCTTAATGTCATGAAAAGCATTTAACAATAAGATAAAGTCTTCAGTATGTTCGATATTTTCCAAACCATATGAAATCTGGCTATTTTCTGCAGCAGCTTCATTATGGTGTAAGCATGAAAACATAAAATCCTCAATTGCATCTTGATCCCGATCGACTACAAAAACTTGCCAATGATTCGGTATTTCAGCTGCAACAAGCTCGCTTTCGTCTGCAACAATACAATAATTTGTATTTTCAGTAAAAGATTTTTCAGGATAATGATGCCTTATGTCTCGAAATAGTTCCCAATCCCAAATAACACAGCCATATGCCGGTCTATAAACCAAAAATTTATTGGCATCCTCAAATAAATCCCCCACTACTGCCAAATTTTGAAGACTGCGATCTACAAATTTATTTAACTGTAAATTTCTACTTATTAAACATATTGGGGCTAGATAGCTATTTTCAGGAGGCTTTCCATTTACAAGCCGTAATGCAGTTTGTAAATTCATAACAGGCACCTCTTCAAAATGGATTTTGAATGTACTGCCTTTGCCCGGAACGCTTGTCAAACTCAAGTTTCCATTCATTGCAGTCACTAAACGCTTGGTGATAGTCAATCCCAAGCCCGTACCCTTTGTATCTCCTTTTGAAGCAGCCACCTGATAAAAAGCTTCAAAAATAAGTTTTTGGTCTGCCTCTTCAATTCCTTCTCCGTTATCATCTACCGTAATAAACAAACTGCATATTGCTGGGCTGATAAACTCGACGTCGGCGATGAGCCGAATGGTTCCATTTGTTGTAAATTTAATGGCGTTCCCAACCAAATTAAACAATATCTGACGTAAACCGCTTTCATTCAGCATGATCAGCTTGGGCATATCCGGCGAAATCTGAATTTCAAGATTGTTTTGTTTAGTGCTTACTTGAAGCGAAAACATTTGTTTTATTTTAGCAAACAACTGATGTATTTCAATGGGTTGAGGTGTATAATCTAATTTACCTGATTCAATTCTGGATAAATCCAAAATATCATCAATCAGCTCCAATAAGCTGTTTCCACTAAATCGAATAGATTCGAGATATGACAGCTGTGTAGGGTCGCTGAGTGAAGTAGTGAGTAATTCAGAAAAGCCAATAACCGAATTCATCGGTGTTCGAATCTCATGGCTCATATTTGCCAAAAACTGACTTTTTAAATAGTTTAGGCGCTCCTCTTCCTCCTTGGCTACCAATAACTGATTGGCGTAGTCTCCAAGTTGTTGACGTGCAAATTCAAGTTCCCTGTTTTTCAATATTAAATCTCTGTTTGCCGCGGCTTTTGTACGTATAAGCCAAAATAATACAAACAAAATCAAAATTAAAACGACAAGACCTCCAATAATCACATAGTTTAGTATCGTTTGTCTACGAAGCAACTCACGGTCCATCGCATGCTCTGCCTGAATCATTTTTATTTCATCATTGGCTTTTTCGCGATTAAAAGTAGCCTGCATCTGAAAAACAAGCCGCTTTGTTTCTTCGTTGAGGATGCTATCTGATAAATAGGTGGCTTTTTCTAAATAATCAACTGCTTTAACAACATTCCCAGCTTGGCGTTGTAATTTATACATCAAGCTGTATGCCTTGGCAAGATTTGCCCGATTTTTACTTTGAAGTGACAATTGTATGGCATTTTCGGTGTAAAACAAAGCTTGTTGGGTTTCATTTTTTGCTAAATAATATTCTGCCAGTCTTAGATTACTTATTGAAAGATAATATAAATCATTGAGGCTGTTTAACAGAAGATGACTCATTTGATAATAGTTGTGTGCCTTTTCATCATCATTGCGTGAGCGGTATATATCCCCAATATCATTATAACAAATTGCTATCCCGCGTTTTGAATCCACCTCTCTATTCACTTCGAGTGAAAGCATAAAATACTCCAAAGCCTTTTCGGCTTGATTTGAACGAAGGTACACATGTCCGATATTATTCAAGTTAATGGCTACCCCGAGTAAATTATTGGCTGCTTGTTCGATTTGAAGACACAATCTGAAATTCAACATGGCTTCGGATAAATCATCTAGTTGTAAATAAATGTTTCCCAAGCCATTGCTTGCATATGCGTATGCATTTTTATCTCCAATTATTTGAGACAATATTGCTGCTTCTTGATAGGCTTCAATTGCAGCTTCATAATTATTTGCACGACGGTGAATAAGCCCTAGATTATTTAATGCATCAATTTTATGTGATAAAAGCTGTAAAGAATCAGCCAATCTCAGTTTGGTGGCATACCAAAATACAGCTTGCGAAAAATCATAACTATATCGCTTTGCATATCCTTCATCCCCCATCAACTTCAACCAATACACAATCTTATCCTTTTCCGAAGCCAATTCGAGGCTTTCATTCAACCACTGTTCAAAATCGACTTCTGCATACAAGTCCGAATCCACATAAAGTAATGCTGCAGCGTTAATATATGCTTTTAACCGCAGACTATCAGGTTGTTGATCAGAGCGTGCAATCCGGATATATGTAGTAACGTCTTCAGTATCCGACTCAGATGCATGCAAAAACAGCAATGGCTGAAATAACAACCAAAGCGAAAATACAGTTCCAAAGAAATAGCTTTTGTCAGGCATATCCGGCACTTATTCCACTCATTTATCGCGTACAATTTAACTCAAAAGTACGCAATAATCCAGTTCGACACGCATTTTGCTTCATGCAAAATATTATCTGCCTTATATTCGAGTTTGTTTTTCAACAATCTTGCGAATAAATTGTTAATCTATTTAAATGACAATAAAAATGTTCCATTTACGATATATCCAATTTGTTTTTGTATTGGTTTTACTGATAGCAGGTTTTTCATGCCATCATAAAACCGTTCCACAGCAGGTAGAAACTGAATTCAAAACTGATGAAGTCATGATTGAAAAAATAGTAAAAACTGAAGAGGAATGGCTGGAAGAGCTTGGTCCCGAGCGCTATGCCATTTTACGTCAATGCAGTACCGAACCACCCTTCACGGGCAAATATGTGAATCACAAGGAAGAAGGCACCTATGTATGCGCTGCTTGTGGTGCAGAGTTATTTACGTCCGACACAAAATATGACTCGCAATCAGGCTGGCCAAGCTTTTTTAATGCCATCGACAAGTCAAAGATAAAAGAGCTGCGCGATACCAGCTACGGTATGATTCGAACAGAAATTAAATGCGCGGCATGTGAAGGGCATTTAGGGCATGTATTTCCGGATGGTCCTCAACCCACGGGGCTGCGATATTGCGTAAATTCAGCAGCAATGGATTTTATTCCCACTGAAAAATAATTAAATAAAAACTAAAGAATCAAGCAGTTTATTTCTTCAATTTCCCCATTTCACGGAAATAAAACTTGGTTTCATTGACGATAACTCCCGAAAGGAGCAGCAATGCAATCAAATTTGGAATGGTCATAAATGTAATTGCCATATCCACAAAATGCCATACAATATCAAGACCCCATATGGCACCAAAGAAAACAAATAATCCATATATATATAGGAATGGCTTTACGGCATTTTCACCTATCAAATAAATGACTGCTCGGGAACCGTAATAGGACCAGCTGATAATTGTTGAAAACGCAAAAAGCAAAAGACTTAGAGCGATCACATGCCCTCCCATACCATTGATACCCAGCACACCAAGCCCTGAATTCATGGCTTCAACCGTCATTCCCACACCTTTGGTGCCCGACTGCCATGCTCCGGTTACAATGATCATTAATGCTGTCATCGTACACATTATTATTGTATCAATTAATGGTTCCAACAAAGCCACAATACCTTCTCTTGCGGGATAGGTAGTGCGTGCTGCGGCATGTGCAATCGGTGCCGAGCCCTGCCCCGCCTCATTACTAAATAGGCCACGACGCACACCCCAAATTAATGTCATGATAAAGGTTGAGCCCACAAAACCACCTGTGGCAGCCGTACCTGTAAATGCACTTTTAATAATTAAAGCAAAAGCGGCAGGCAACTGATCGATTTTTGTAATTAATACAAGCATTGCAGCAAATACATACACCACAGCCATAAAAGGAACCAAGCCTGCTGTTACATCTCCAATGCGTTTTATTCCTCCCACACTGACAAGAAGAACCAAAAATGATATAAACAAACCCGACACCCAAGTGGGGATATTATAACTGGTCAACATGGCATCCGACATGGAATTGGATTGTGCCATATTTCCGGTTCCAAAAGAAGCTAAAATAGCTGATGTAGCAAAAATTACAGCCAACACCTTCGCCCATTTACCCAATTTATCTTTCAAGCCAAATTCCATATAGTACATCGGACCCCCGGAAACAGTCCCATCACTATTGAATTTACGATATTTTTGTGCCAAAGTCACTTCCGCATATTTGAGCATCATACCCAAAAAGCCGGTAACCCACATCCAAAATACCGCACCAGGGCCCCCAAGATAAATAGCTAATGCGACCCCTACAATATTTCCGGTACCAACGGTAGCCGATAATGCAGTAGTGAGTGCCTTGAAGTGATTTACATCTCTTTGTGCCGTTTTTAAATCGTATTTACCCGAAACCACCTTGAGGGAGTGGCCAATCTTGGTAATATTCAAAAAGCGAAGCCGAAACATGAACCACAAGCCTGTGGGAATCAATATCAGCAAAATCAAATAACCACCTACATAATCATTGTATAGCCGGATAATGTTATCAATAAAAGATAAGATGTCATTCATATTTCAAGGGGATGTTCTGCATTTTCAAATCAAAATTGACCAAAAATGAAATAAAACAACAAATTTTCAAAAAAATGTCCGAATATGCCAACGAATGCATGAAATATATTGAATATGACACAATTAATTTAGTAAGAATCAAATCTCAGTTGGATTTGATTTGATTAAAACATGACCGATATTACAATCCAAGCATCGCTTTTTATCGCAATAATTACGCTTTAAATGCAATAAAGCCTGGCTATGCAGTGCATGAATCACTTCCAACCCACCTTTGGCATATCCTCGTGTAACCACATTATCTTCGGGAGGCAGTTTTTCAAGCAATGCAAGGGCTTTGTCACCATATTCGGCTTGTTCAATAATTATGCCATAGGCAAACAACATTTGCACTACCGTATTGATTAGCAATATATTAATAGCAGTTGTGCCCAATTGTTTAGACTTTCCTTTAGTAAATGTATCGAAGCGATAGTGATTATCCCAATAATCAGAAGCCTGCACCCGAAATAGCTCGAAGATATCCTCGGTTGTTTCAGCAGAAATAATTTTTGAGAACATTCTGCCATTCGTATGAATTAATGCTGCAAACTGAGAAATCCTGATAGTCGGAAAATTTGGCGGACGCATACGCATAAATCGCCATTGTGTGACAGTCAATGAGTTCAACGAATATTTATGCTTTAAAAACGCATATTCTTTTTTAAGTTGCAAGGGGTATTCATCCGTAAAATTATCTTCTAAAAAGCCTGCCACACCAAAAAGCAATGCTTCTAACTGGTCCAGCCGGTCTTGATGGCGCAGCAGCAACGAAAATGGAAGCTGTTGTGCCAATTGTGCAAACGCAAAATCATTTACTTTCATCCCAAAGCCGGAAAGCAATTTTTTATAGAAAACAGTTTCCCAATCATTTTCGGCAGCTTCAAGCTCCACAAACAACTGTGAAACCTTTTCTTGTAATCGCTCGGCAGCCATTCTATCGAGCCATGAAAACCAAGTAAAACGCTGCACTTCACCCATCCGCTTAAAGCATGGAATAAATGCACTGCTATCAAGAAATTGTCTATATCGCAGCAAAAGGGAGGCTTGAAATTTATTTTCTATTACCAGGGTAGTCAATTCTCTTTTATTTACATCGAAAACCGACTTATCGGCTTGATAAACCACGTGTAAAATCACATTATCATAAGCCCGATCATCTTGATGCCCATGAGCATACCAATCGGATGCATTAATATGCATTTCCACACTGCCAATCCATAAAATATCGTTTATCTTTAAACGAGCCTCCAAAAAATCGGGACCACTATCCGTATTTTTTCGACCGGGCGACAATACTTCGATCGATTCGCCTTTTTCGGTATGGAGAGGTAATTGTAGTAGCTTATTCTCCCATAAATAAATCAGAAAAAGTTCCAGCATAAGCAACGAATTAAGCTTGTAAATTAACGAATAAAATTACATATTTACAAAATTATATGCGTACATATTTCAAACGTTCTGAAATTTTAAGAATTGGATGATTATTTATAATGCTCTGATTTACAATGTTTTTAATAGTTTTTATTAAAGCTGTTCAAAAAACTGTGACGTCAATTTGCATTCGCTATGATTATTGTCGTATGTTTGTATCATTGAATGTTAACTATTTTAAGCTGAAATGTCTGACACAAGCATTTTACTTTCAGGAATTGAATATAAAGTTCAAAAGCTGATTACAGATAATACAGCCTTACGTGATTTAGTGAACAAACAATCGGCTGAGCTTCTGCAGTTGAGGCAGGAGTTGGAAGCTGCTACAGAACAAATTAAAACTTTAACAGAAAAAATTGAAATAAAAATGGTTGCCGATACGTTTGGCAACAAAACAGAAATAGAAGAAGGAAGAAAACGAATTCATGCATTAATGCAGAATATTGAAGAATCAATCGCTTTAATAAATAAATGAGTTACAGATAGATCTAAGAGTAAGAAATGGAAGAAATCACCATCAATATCACAATTGCAAATCGTCCGTATCGCCTTACGGTAAAGCGAGAAGACGAAGAACTATTACGTAAAGTTGCAGTTGCTATTAATGATCAGATGAGCGATTTCTCACGACAGTATGCATTTAAAGACCAACAGGATTTGTTGGCAATGGTTGCCATACAGTTTGCCACTTCTTCATTGAAAAACGAATCAGAAATAAATTTTAGAGACGATCATTTAACTGAAAAACTAAATAATATAGATCAATTACTTACTACTCATTTAAATGATTCTTGATATTTACAGCATAGATTGTTCTTTGAAAATATAGTACCCGTCCCGATTCAACATGATTGTAAACTCAACATTACAATAATCACCGGGAAGGCTCTTCGTCAGGAAAACAGGCCTCATTTCTTTTGAAAGTTTGTTTATCAAACCGGTGGAAGTTTGACTGACAAGGCCCCCAAAGCGTGTCATAAAGGGGTTTACATACTCCTTGGAGACAGACGGGTACTTTTTTTACAATCCTTCTTCCATTTCATTCATTAACGAAAGAAGAAGAAAATGGGAGATTTGATTATTAACATTGTAGCATTACTGATTGGAGGCGGTATTGGAGTGGCTATTACCACCACACTGCTGCGTCAATCACTGCTTAAAAAAAGCAATGCTTTGCTCGAAGAAGCAAAAGAAAAGGCAGAGGTAATAAAAAAAGAGCGCATATTACAAGCCAAAGAAAAGTTTCTGCAGCTGAAAGCAGAACATGAAAAAACTGCTGCAGATAAAAACAGAGAGTTTCAAAAAGCCGAAAACCGTCTTAATCAACGGGAACAAAACATTAATCAAAAGTTTGAAGATTTTAATCGCAAGCAGCGTGAGTTAAATCAACAAAATCAGCAACTTACGCAGCAACAAGAAAATGTTAAGCGTAAGCAAGAAGAGCTTGATCGCATAAAAGCCGACTTAATTAAAGTTCAAGAGCAACACCTGAAACAGTTGGAAACAATCTCAGGGCTTTCTGCCGTTGAAGCAAAAGAACAATTAATCGACAACTTGCGAGAAGAAGCCACTTCAGAAGCAATGGTTTACATAAAAGAAATTGCGGAAGAAGCTAAAATGACTGCAAATGTGGAGGCAAAGAAAATCATTGTCGAAACTATACAACGTACTGTAGCCGAACATACTATCGAAAATACCGTAACCGTTTTCAATATTGAAAACGACGAGATAAAAGGACGAATAATTGGTCGTGAAGGACGTAATATCAGGGCATTAGAGGCATTAACAGGAGTTGAAATCATTATTGATGACAGCCCCGATGCCATCCTGCTGTCAGGATTTGACCCGGTACGTCGTGAAATTGCCCGCTTATCGCTGCACAAACTCATTACGGACGGACGTATCCACCCTGCACGCATTGAAGAAGTTGTTAATAAAACCGAGAAACAAATCGAGCAAGAGATACTGGAAACAGGGAAACGTACAGTAATCGATTTGGGTATCCATAATATGCACAACGAGTTGATTAAGATGATTGGACGCATGAAATATCGCTCTTCATACGGACAAAATCTTTTGCAACACTCCATCGAAGTTGCCAAACTATGCTCTACCATGGCCTCCGAGCTGGGATTAAATGCAAAGGCAGCCAAACGAGCCGGCTTATTGCATGATATCGGTAAAATAGCTGAATCAAATGAAGGCGAACTGCCACATGCCATCTTAGGCATGAAAATAGCCGAAAAATTCAAAGAAAAGCCGGATATATGCAATGCCATTGGTGCGCACCACGATGAAATTGAAATGGAAACACTCATTTCACCCATTGTTCAAGTGTGCGACGCCATCTCAGGAGCGCGCCCGGGTGCCCGCCGCGAAGTGGTGGAAGCATATATTCAACGACTGAAAAAACTGGAAGAAATGGCTTTGTCCTATGAAGGAGTAGTAAAAACATACGCCATACAAGCCGGTAGAGAATTACGCGTGATAGTAGGCGCCGATAAAATGTCGGATACTGATGCCGATAAGCTAGCCTATGATTTGTCAAAAAAGATACAAACGGAAATGACGTATCCGGGACAAATTAAAATTACGGTTATCCGTGAAACACGCGCCGTGAGTTATGCAAAGTAAATCATAGAAATTCGTAATTATAAAACCATGTTTAAAACAAAATTCAGTTATTTATTTTTAATTTCGCTGCTATTCATTGGCTTTGGAGCACATGCACAAAGCCCCGTAGGAGCTGATGGAAAACAAATTAATTTTGGTGCCGGCCTTTCAAACTACGGTATTCCCCTTTATTTTGGGATGGACTTTGGAGTGCATCCTGATATCACAGCTGGCTTTGTATTGTCAGCAAGAAGCTATAATCAAATAGATTATGGCAGTAAATCACTTTTAGTGATTGGCGTATATGGTGTTGGTAACTACCATTTTAACCGTCTGCTTGAGCTAAATCCGGAATGGGATTTATATGCCGGTTTGAGTTTGGGCTTCGTTCATTGGAACTATGATAAAGATTATCCACATTCAAAGAACTCACCTCTGGGAATTGACCTGCAAATTGGAGGTCGCTACTATTGGAACGACAGATGGGGAGTGAATGCCGAAATTGGAGGTGGAAATGTGCTTTCGGGCATGCGTATAGGTTTGTCCTATAAGCTATAACTCATCATTTTAACTAAAAAAAGTAATCCGAAATCTTGCAAAAAGGTTTCGGATTATTTTTTTACAGTAAATGTTTATTTCCAAAGTAAAATATCTGAATTCCGAAAGAAATGTATGCATGAACATTCAATTGCATATTTTTGTTATAAATTAGCATATGAAACGGGACAACTATATCGCATATAATGAAGTAGCAAGGCATGAGTTTCAAATCATGCTAGATACAGCTTCAAAAGAAGATGCCAAATTATTTGTTTTGGCTGACAGCAATACTTATGCAAAATGCTATCCCTTGCTGCAACAAATTGGTGCGGACTTTGCAAAGCTTTTTATCCCAATTATCATAAGCCCCGGAGAAAAAGAAAAAAATCTTGAGAACGCTACATTTATATGGGATAGACTAAGTTTTCATGGCGCTGACCGCAGCTCCATACTAATTAACCTAGGTGGAGGTATGATTACCGATATAGGTGGCTTTTGTGCTTCTTGCTATAAACGAGGGATTCGAACAATTCATATCCCTACCAGCCTTTTGGCAATGGTTGATGCCGCAATTGGAGGTAAAACAGGCGTAGATTTTAAATATTATAAAAACCAAATTGGTACTTTCTATCTGCCTGAAGCAGTATATATTTTCACTGATTTTCTGAAAAGCCTGCCACAACAAGAATTACTTTCAGGGTTTGGAGAAGTAATAAAATATAGCTTGATCAGTAATTCGCAACTTGAAAAAATCTTCCCAAAAACCTTATCAGCCGAAAAGATCAATCAAGAGCTGATTGAACTTTGTGTGGATATTAAGCTAGCCGTTACAAAAGAAGACCCGAAAGAAAGTGGATTGCGAAAAATTTTAAATTTCGGACATAGTATAGGGCATGCCCTCGAATCGTTTGCATTAGAAAAAGGAATCCCTCTCACACATGGTGAAGCTGTGGCAGCCGGCATGCTTACAACACTCTGGCTATCAGTGCAAATCATCAAGCTACCCGATGACAGTTTAAGACAATTTGAAACAATTTATCAAAGCTATTTTTCTAAAATTGACTTCAACAAGCATGATGTCCCACATATACTGTTTCTGATGCAGCATGACAAGAAAAATAAAGGAAACAAAAAACAATTTGTCCTTTTACAAAAGCCCGGAAAGCCCGTATACGATATCGTTGTTGAGGATGATTTAATTGAACAAGCCTTGCGGTATTATATCTCTTTATAACTATCAAACTATGGAACTACTAAAAACAAATGAACCACTTAAAGCCCATATCCGGCTTCCTGCAAGCAAAAGCATTTCCAATCGCATGCTGATGATTCAAGCCTATGCATCACAATTACCTGACAAACTAAAGGATGTATCCGAAGCAGACGATAGTCAAATGTTGTATAAAAACTTAAAATTAATTCAAAATTGCACGGATGCATCTATCCCCATGGTAATCGATTGTGGAAATGCCGGTACTGTTTTCCGTTTTTTGCTGACATACTTAGCCACAAAGCCGGGTTTATGGATGCTTACCGGCACAATACGTATGAAATCGCGACCTATTGCAGACTTAGTAGATAGCCTGCGGAAGCTGGGTGCTTCAATCAGCTATGTGGAAGAAGAAGGCTTTCCGCCGCTAAAAATACTTGGAAAAAGGCTAAATGGCGGAACCACGCGTGTGTCAATGGAAAAAAGTAGCCAGTTTGCCTCCTCTCTACTTATGGCAGCACCACTTTGGGAAAAAGGACTTGAATTGGAATTAGACGGAAACCTAAGCTCCATGCCATACCTCGATATGACCGTACAGCTGATGCAACAAAATGGAGCAAAACTCAAACAAAATACACGCTTAATAACTGTATTTCCATTTCCGTATCAACTTCATGATTCGGAAGTGGAAGCCGATTGGAGCTCTGCAGCATTTTGGTATGAATTAGTGGCATTAAGCGAAAATGGCGAACTTTTCTTGAAAGGACTACACAGCCAAAGCTTACAAGGCGATAAAATAATGCAAATATTCTTTTCAATGCTGGGGGTAACAACTTTTGAAGAAGCAGATGGCATATTGATTTTCAAAACACCAAATGAAATAAAAGATGTAGATTTTAATTTAAAAGATTATCCGGATATGCTACCCGCTTTAGCAGCTAGCTGCTGCGGACTTGGAGTAAATGCCACTTTCAGCGGCTTACATAATCTTCAATACAAAGAATCAAACCGCACCGCCGCATTACAAACAGAATTAAAAAAGATTGGCTGCCGTTTTGAAAAAATATCGGAAGATAGCTATATGCTCACCACAAAAAAGTTACATGCTGAATCGGGAAATACCATTGAATTCAACACGTATGGCGACCACAGACTTGCAATGGCTTTTGCCCCCCTTGTCATGAAGCTGGGAAAAATAAAAATTGATAGGCCCGATGTAGTGGAAAAATCTTATCCGACATATTGGGAAGAACTATTTAAAACCCAAGTGGTTTCAAAAGCATAATATTTCAGATATACTCGTAGCGACTGCTGTTTTGACTTTAGGGAGGGATGAAAATAAAAAAAGACCGCAAAAACGGTCTTTTTCTTAGTAGCGGGGGCAGGATTCGAACCTACGACCTTTGGGTTAT
>CAZQBU010000013.1:0-75353 GCA_964592175.1 uncultured Lentimicrobiaceae bacterium | reverse complement strand
ATATTACCGAAAAGGAAATGAAACTATCTGCCTTATTAAGATGCGACTTTTCATCAAAAGAAATTGCAATTATTGAAGGGATTTCGCCCTCGAGTGTGGATATGGCAAGATATCGACTTAGAAAAAAATTAGGGCTTTCAGTCAATGAAAACCTAAATACCTACTTAAAAGAAATATAATAGCTCTAACCTGCCTAATTCACCAATAAATTCAGGTTGACAAGTTATCAGATTGACAAGTTAAAATATCAACGGCTTGAATAAAACAACAGCTTTTTACCTAAAATTCAGCATTTTTACCGTCAATCAAACATACAAGTATCTCAGCTCAAAATTCCTACAGACAAATTTCTCTAAATCCATAATGATTTCCCCACCAAAACCGACAAAATCCACAGGTTTTATATACGAACAACGGCTTCTAACAAAAAATTGAAAGAAAGCTTCATATATGCTGCTAATTATTTTTGATAGATAATATATAGATATATATTTTTTATTTGTCTTATAATCTGTATTTTATAATTTATATGTATAGATTTAAATCATGTTCTATTTTATTCATGTATAGATTCAGTATAGTGATTCATGCTAATAAAAACCAACAAACTCGACTTATAGGTAATATCTTTGGCTCATGTTTTTAATGAACATGAAGTGAACAATGAATATTAAATCATTTATCAAAATTACGTACTAAAAACTCATCATTTATGAAAAAATTTACATTTTCGGTTTTATTGGCTATTGCATTTATATTCACAACATTTGCAAATGAGCCGGGCACGAAAAACAACTTATTGATTGATGATATCAGTGGTTTTTCTGAAGGGCAAACAGTATCAACAGTTACCCCTCAAACGCTGAATCGTACAAATAACCCTGTTACTTTCGAGGATTTTGAAGGAGGCATATATCCCCCTTATGGCTGGAAAGCAACAAGTGGTGGTGAAGAGCATACATTTTTTCTATCACGAAAAGGTACATACTCCGGAACACACTGCGTAGCAAACACAAATACCGATGTTACAGACCCACATCGATTGTTAATCACTCCAAAATTGGCAATTTCGGAGGGGAATTCAGTGGTTTCTCTATGGATTTCAAACCATCAAACTCCTTTCCCTCAACCATTTGATGTACTTGTTTCAACAACAGGAAATGAGCCCGAAGACTTTTTACTTTTCGAGGAAGTTCCAGACCCGGGAAACGCTTATGTGATGAAATCATTTGATTTTGCAGCTTATAATGGTCAAGAAATTCATGTGGCATTTCGACCTACAACTACACATAAATATGCATTATATATCGACGATGTAAGCTTGCCTACTATTGTATTCCCGTTTGAAAACGATCTTGCCGTAACCAATATATTACCTACCGCAGTCCCCTTTGGTCAGTTTATACCCCAAGTTGTTGTCACGAATTATGGGAATGCCGCAGCAAGTAATTTTAGCGTTGAACTGTCTGATGGAGAAACTTATAATGAAGTTTTAAATGTCAGTACCACTATCGAAAGTAGTGGAAGAATCACTTTGGATTTCCCAATGTATGATCCTGCAGTAGGAGGCTCAAAAGTGTTCACAGCGACAGTTAATCTTGCTGCAGATGAAAATTCAGAAAACAACTCCTACAATAAAAACATTTATATGTATGCGCCTCTTTTTGAGCAGCATGAACTTGTAAATATTGAAGGAGCCCACGTAACCGGTGCGGATGTATCCATGTTATTAGAAACACAAACCGGTCTTGGACAAGGATTTAATTTTCATCAACGATATTTACTTGCAGATGACTTTATTATACCCGAAGGAGAAACTTGGACTGTAAATGGATTCAGATTCTTCGGATTTCAAACCGATAGCCCATTAGAATCCACATTATATGCAGGTTATATTAGAATTTATAAAGGAAGACCTAATGCACCTGGCTCAGAACTAATTGCTGATTTTGGTGAAGAGAATATGTTAATTTCTTCAAATTTCATAAATGCCTATAGAATTGTAGCTCATGACTATGAGAATACGCAAAGACCTCTTATGGATATGATTTGCAGAATACCTGAAATGGTTTTAGAGGAAGGAGAGTATTGGGTAGCAATTGGTTCAGACGGTTCCCTTGATAAACCAAATGGTCCTCAAACCGGTCCCTTTAATGCCCATTTACAATTCAAGGATGGAAATCCTGAAACCGGTAATGCTGTTCGAATATTCATGAATTCCGTATCGGATTGGAAAGACAACGGCATCCAACAAGGCTTGCCTTTTGATGTATTCGGATCTAAATTAGAAAAAGAACTACCCGCTCCGCGAAACTTAAGTGCAGATATAAATGAACAAGATGTCACACTTAGCTGGCAAGAACCTATTTTCAGAGGTGGTCATACAAGTACAGCTACCAATGCAATCGATGGCACTACATTTAACGCCAACGCCGCTTCTATCGGAAGTTTTGAGCGTTTTGATGTAGTCGAATCAAGTGGCACGCCCAGCCCGGTGATAACGGGAATCAAACATCAATCCGGAAGCGGATTACGTAACCTGTTATGGGATAACGGACCCTTTATAAATGCACCCGGACAAGGTGCCGGAGGAGCAGACGTAAGTCATGTACACTCAGGTCAAAATACATATGGATCAAATGTGAATCATGCTGCCAACTCCTATATAGCAGATGATTTTGAAGTGGATGAGGTCTGGGAGATTGACAGCTTTACATTCTATGCTTACCAAACCGGATCAACAACTGCCAGTAGCTTTACAGGCGGTTACCTTCAAATTCTTGATGGAGCTCCGGATGAAGGCGGTGAAGTGATTTGGGGTGATGAAACCACCAACTTAATGGTTTCAACCTCATGGACAAATGCTTATCGTACCTCACAATATGCACTTACAAATACCGATCGTCCAATTATGGAGATTGTATGTGCTACACCGGGATTGGTACTTCAACCGGGCGTATATTGGGTAACCTATGCGCTTAGCGGAAGTATCGCCAGCGGACCATGGATTATACCGGTAACAATAAGCGGACAGCTTGAAACCGGAAATGCTAAGCAACTTACTGCAGACGGCTGGATTGATCTACACGATGATGCAACCGGCGCAGCTTTTGGAACTACCTTTATTATTGAAGGTGATACAGGAGGTGGCGGCACAGGCGAATATAACCTCTTGGGATATAATGTCTATCGTGATGGCGAGCTAATAGGAAATACAGCTGCCAATACACGTACATTCATCGACAACAGCCTAGAACCCGGTATATATACATATGCTGTAACAGCTGTGTATGATGAACCTACACCGGGTGAATCAGAAGCAATAACTTTAGAAGTAACTATTGAAGAGTCCGCAACCGTATTCTTCGAAGAGCCATGGACAAGCGGTAACTTTACCGAAAATCAGTGGAGCTTTGAGCCTGAGCAAGGAAACTGGTCAATCATTACAACTGCAGGGCAACCGGCACCGGCAGCACAGTTTGGGTATAGTCCAACTCAAACTGATTATGGATTCTCACTTATTAGTAAAGATATTGACGCCTCCGCTTCAAGAGGATTTGTCACATTTGAATTTGACCTTTATCTGCTTGACTATGCCAATAATGGCAATGAAAAGATGACGGTATCAATTTGGAATGGCGGTAGCTGGGTTGTACTTGAAACATTTGCAAATCTTGAACATATCCAATGGACCACCTACTCATACGATGTAACAGCCCATGCAATGGGTAAGATTACAAAAGTTAAATTTGAAGCCACAGGAGTAAACACCTGGGACTTTAACTATTGGAGAATTGACAACATCAAACTGTTTGGAACTGCAGGTCCAACACCTGAAGAACCCATTATAGCCGTTAATCCAACATCCCTTAATGAGACATTGGAACCTAATCAAACCTCAGTTAAGCAAATTACCGTTACAAATATTGGAAGCTCAACATTGGAATTTGAACTGGAAGTAAATAGCGGCCGTGGATTAGCATATTTTGACAATAATAGTCTATCCATATCAATAGATCAACCTAAACTTGACGGAAACTTATTTTCCAAATCGAATAAGCCAAAATATATTGCATCACCTAATCGTGGCACACTTGATGAGGTAATTCGATATGATAACGGCATTTATGATGACGCAATTGGCCTTACAAATGGTGGCACTTTTGAGGTAGCAGCCTATTGGCCCGCCTCATCGATGGCACAATATACAGGTATGGAACTCGAAAAAGTTGAAATTTATATCAATGATGTTCCATCAGCATCTACTCTTAAGATATACGGGCAAGGAACTTCATCTGCACCCGGTGCATTGCTGCACACACAAAGTTTTACCAGCACCCCCGATACATGGCTTACAGTGGAATTGGATACGCCCGTAGCTATTAGCGGACAAGACATTTGGATTGCTTATGAAGTAACCCATGGTGCAGGAGAATTCCCCCCCGGCGCAGATGCAGGACCTGCCGTAGTAGGTTTTGGCGATATGATAGGCCTCAACGGTGCTTGGGATCCGGTTTCCGTTATAGCAGGCTTTAATGTCAACTGGAACATAGCCGGATATCTTACCGAAGGAAGCGGCACAGTCGGTGAATGGCTTACTGCTGCTCCACTATCAGGCATTGTTGAAGGTGGAAACTCAGTTACAATAGATGTGAGTTTTGACGCCACCGGACTTAATGCAGGCTCTTACGAAGGTAGTCTTGTATTTAACTCTAACGATCCATCAAATCCTGTTGTTACTGTTCCGGTCACTTTACAAGTTACCTCCTCCAATATTTGCTATCCTGTACCACGTAACTTAACTGATGTGGTAGAAGGACAAAATGTAACCTTAAATTGGCAAATACCAAACCTAAATGATGGACGTAACGGCATTGATGGTTTTGTAGAGCCTAAAGAGGCAAACCATTTTGATAATCGCATTATAGACATGAATCCTATTGCTGTTGGAAGCTTTGAGCAAGCCGAGATTTCAGTGGCAACCGGCACACCCGCTACCGTAATTCCCGGAATAAAACATCAAACCGGATCAGGTTCAGGGGTATTATTATTCGACAATGGTCCATTTATTAATGCTCCGGGTCAAGGTGCAGGAGGCAAAGATGTGAGCCACTTACACTCCGGTCTTAATACATATGGTCCAAATGTAAACTTTGCAGGTGGTTTCTTCCTCGCCGACGACTTTACGGTAGATGAAACTTGGATGATTGAAAACTTTACATTCTATGCATATCAAACGGGCTCAGGAAATACTAGCACCTTTACCGGTGGCTATGTACAGATTGTAGATGCTGCACCGAATGCAGGTGGAGAAGTTGTTTGGGGTGATATGACTACAAATCGTATGATTTCAACATCATGGGTGGATGCATATCGCACTGCTGAAACAACGATTAACAATACCGACCGCCCAATCATGGAGATTGTTTGTGCAACTCCGGGCTTGGTGCTTGAACCCGGTACCTATTGGGTAATTTATAGTTTAGCTGGTACTGTTGCCAGCGGACCTTGGGGAATTCCGGTGACCATTAACGGTCAACTCGAAACAGGCAATTCCATGCAGCTTACCGAAGAAGGATGGAATACGCTTGAAGACAGCGGTACAAATACAAATTACGGTGTTGCGTTTATTATTGAAGGAGATACCGAAGGTCCCGACTGTGATCATGGTGAACTGATTGGATACAATGTATACCGCAATAATGTGAAGATTGGCGAAACTGTTGCCAACATACGTACCTATATGGATGCAAACGTAAATCCGGGCACTTATACCTACGGTGTATCAGCAGTATATGGTCAGCCTTATCCGGGCGAATCGGAAATTATCACTCGAGTCGTAGAGGTTGAAGCTGTTACAAATCCGATAATTACCGTTAATCCTACTTCAATATATCAATACTTCTTCACCTCTAATGATACAGAAACACAAGTATTGACAATTGGAAATACAGGAGATGCAGCACTTGAATGGAATGCAGCTGTTCAGTATACCAGCAAGACAGTTGTCCATCCTCCGGTTCCGGAAGGTCCCATAACTCCAATTAATGAAAGTATCAACCTATCGATAGCAGAATTTGAAGCAGGCGGAGCACCCGCATTGCCCGAATCGCGTGAAGACATCATTTTGCATTATGATGGTGAAAATGATGGTAACGCTATTGGCTTGACCGGCGGCGGTGAGTTCTATATTGCAGCACGTTTTCCCGCTTCAATGGTTTCAGCTTATTCAGGCTTCGAGTTGAAGGAAATCGATGCATATATCAATGGAATCCCAACAAGTATGACCCTTTATGTCTGGGATGCAGGCACAACTACCTCACCTGGCAATAAGATATATCAACAGCAACTGAATCCGACAATTGGTTGGAATAGCTTTAACATATCCACTCCAATAATACTTGATGGTAACGACATCTGGGTTGGATATCATGTGGTACATGCAGACGGCGTGCACCCCGCAGGCTGTGATTCAGGTCCTGCAAATCCCAATGGCGACTGGATTTCAATGAATGGAAACAGCTGGGATCATTTGGCTGGTCTTGGATTAAATTATAACTGGAATATCCGTGCAAAAATTAGCGGTACTGCCTGGTTAGTGCTTGGTACAAACAACGGCACAGTGGCTCCTGGAGCAAATCAACAAATTAATGTACACTTAAATGCTTCCGGACTAGATTTGGGAGAATACACTGCCAACATACTTATCAGCAGCAACGACCCTGATACACCTATTAAAACAGTTCCCGTAAAAATGGACATTGGTGTGGGTTTGGAAGAAAACGATATGGTAAATGTTCAGGTATATCCTGTACCTGCGAACAGCATATTGTTTATCGACCTTGTTGAAGGCGTACGTCAAATTCGCATGATAAACATCATGGGGCAAATCGTGAAAGATGAGACAATAAATGGCGAATTACATAAAACCTTAGACTTGACAGGATTGCGCACAGGTACTTATACCCTGCAGTTCATCAACAACAAGGGTGAAACACATCATAAGCACATTATCATCAGTAAGTAGTTTTGGTTAATAATAAGATGATGAGAAAAGCCGGTCTTCCTTGGAAGCCGGCTTTTTTTTATTAAACTAGGTCTTTCGCTTACTACAGCATATCGTATAAAACTTATTTCTTCACTGTCATGCTCACTTGCTTTCCTTGCATACGAAGTTTAATCGTAGTAATAAGTCGTTTTGTAAATAGCGGGAAATCACCTTTCATCATCCAATTATAATATGCCGGTTCTTTGGTAAATACCTCTTCAACCGTTTTTCCTTTATGCTTACCAAAATTAAAAGTTTCCTGTTCATTATCGTTGAAAATGATTTGACCATTTAAATCGGCATTGCAATGATGCGATGAAAAAGTATGTAATGCTTTCATATCATTTACAACAGGCTGTGAAATATTACCATCTATATCTTCATAATCAGCATTTTCATAGCGCGACAATTGGGCTTTAAGCACTTCATAAGTGGCACGTGTGTCCGCTTCAGCCGAATGGGCATCACTAAGCTCTTTGTCGCAGAAAAACCGATATGCACCTTTAAGAGTACGCGGCTCCATCTTCATAAATATATTTTGTACATCAATCAGGCTTCTACCGGAAATATCAAATGGGATATCATGTCGTAAAAACTCCTCAACAAGCATAGGGAGATCAAATTTTAACACATTATATCCTGCCAAATCACAACCTTGAAGAAACTGACTTATTTCATGTCCGATTTCTTTAAACAAAGGTGCATTTGCCACATCTTCATCCGTAATTCCATGAAACTTAATGGATTCTGCCGGTATAGGCATAGCCGGATTCACCCTCCATGTGCGCTGCTCCTCTTTGCCTTCAGGTGTTACTTTTAAAATACTGATTTCAATGAGTCTGTCATTACTCACACTAAGTCCGGTTGTTTCAAGATCGAAAAGCGCCAACGGCTTTTTTAAATTAAGTTCCATTAAAATATTATTTATTCGTTGTTTTGAAAAAGAATGGGTTGGGCGTTCAGCTCCCAACCCATTTTATTTTATACACTAAATCAAAAAATGATTAATAAGTTTTTAGACTTCCGTATTCGGATCAAAGTTCTCTAAAATTTCTTTCATCCTTCTCAGGAACATTCCGGCTAAGGCGCCATCCACAATGCGGTGGTCATAGGCCATAGATAATATCATGATGTGACGAATTGCTATCACATCACCCATTGCTGTTTCCAAAACAGCAGGCTGCTTACGAATTGCCCCTACCGCCAAAATAGCCACCTGAGGTTGATTAATGATAGGAGTTCCGGTTATACTGTCAAAGCTACCGAAATTGGTAATTGTAAATGTTCCACCCTGAATTTCATCAGGAAGCAATTTGTTAGCACGAGCACGAACAGCTAAATCATTCACACTCTTTGTTATGCCAAGCAAATTCTTTTGATCCACATTTTTAATCACCGGCACGATTAAATTCCCTGAAGGAAGCGCAGTAGCCATTCCGATATTGATATTCTTTCGAATTACCATATTATAGCCATCAACAGAAGCATTAATCTGTGGATATTCCTTTAAGGCTTTTGCAGTTGCTTCAAAGAAAATGGGGGTATAAGTTATCTTTTCGCCTTCACGCTTCAAGAAGCTGTCTTTCACCTTATTGCGCCAGTTTACAACATTTGTCACATCCACATCAATGAATGAAGTCACATGGGGAGAAACTTGTTTCGACATCACCATATGATCGGCAATAAGCTTGCGCATACGGTCCATTTCGATAATCTGGTCACCTGCTTCAGTAATCACAGCAGGAGCCTCCACTTTGGGTGCTGCTGCTTTGGGAGCTTCTTTTACGGCTGCCGGAGCAGATGCAGGCGCAGAAGTTCTATCTTTCAAATAAGCCAATAAATCATTCTTAGTCAGACGACCATCTTTTCCGCTTCCGGCAATCTTATCCAATTCGGCCATACTTAAACCTTCTTCCTTCGCTATACTCCGTACCAAAGGCGAATAAAAACGATCCGATTTTGGCTGCTGCTCCTCTGTTGTTGATGGCGCTGCAACTGTTTCAACGGCTGCAGTAGCTTCTGTAGAAGACACGGCTGCCTCTTCCACTACCACATCATCCACCTCCTCCCCATCGAGTGCGATAATCGCTATCGGCACACCAACGGGTACAACATCGCCTTCTTCAAAAAGCAGTTTTAAAAGCTTACCCTCCACAGGAGAAGGAATCTCGGAATCCACCTTGTCCGTTGCAATCTCGACGATAGCATCATCCTCCTGAATCATATCACCGGGTTGTTTTAACCATTTTGCAATAGTAGCCTCAATAACACTTTCGCCTAACTTTGGCATAATAATTTCAAAGGTTGCCATAAAATCTATATCTTTTGATAATTGTTAACTAATTAAAAAATTGTTGAGCCATTTTGTTCAACGGGAATGCAAAAATACATAGTTTTTTTAACTTATTTAGATTTATTTTAAATACCGGACTAAATGAAATTTAAAAAAAGTGAAAAAAATATTGAAAAATATTTGGTGGGAATAAAACTTGGTGTATATTTGCACTCCCAATTCAAGGGAGCTTAGCTCAGCTGGTTCAGAGCACCTGCCTTACAAGCAGGGGGTCACTGGTTCGAATCCAGTAGCTCCCACACAATCAAAAAGAGATTACTTCTAAAGTGGTCTCTTTTTTTTATATATCCATAAAATAAATTCACCACACAATAAGTTATCTAAAACAGCATTAATACTACTGTAATTCAAAGCTCTCATGAAACAAACTGTTCTGGTTCTCGGTGCAAGCCCGAAATTGGATCGCTTTTCCAACAAAGCCATCCGCCTACTTCGTCAATACGGCCATGAAGTGCTTGCTTTGGGTTTAAAACACGGACAAGTGGATGATATAGTCATTCAAACAGACTGGGAGAACATTAAAAATATTGATACCATCACCTTATATGTGAACCCTCAACGGCAACAAGCCCTACTCGAACACATCATTTTAGTAAAGCCAAAACGCATTATTTTCAATCCGGGGACGGAAAATCCGGAACTGCATGCCTTGGCACTTGAGCAAGGTATCCGACTTATTTATGACTGTACGCTGGTAATGTTACACAACAAAACATTCGACATATAAGGATAAATTGTAATTTTGCCACCAAATGTTTATGCAAATCCTGAAGATGAACAAAATATATCGCATTATTTTTTCCAAATGGGCTTTTTTAAGCCTGATACTTTTATTCGCTCGTTTACTTGTTGCACAAGTTGACTGTAGCATCCAAGCCGATATCGAAATGCCAAGCTGCTATGGCAATACCGTTACCTTATTTGTTGCCGATTCTGCAGAGCATTATACCTATTTATGGTCTCCAGGAGGTGAACAAACCGCCTCAATACGCGTGCAAATCACTGAAGAAACGGACTATCGAATCACAGTAACAGATACTATTAGCCAAGAAGTGTGTGAAAGTGCTCCCTTCACGGTTTCGCATCATCCTCAATTTGAAGTACAATTTGAACAACTTCAACTCACTTGCACAAACAGCGGTAACGAAAACGGAAATACGGCCATGCTAAGGGCAACTGCCTTGGGCGAAACAGCACCATATTTATATGAGTGGGAGCTGCCAACCACACAAATAGCTCCAGGAAACCCTTCATTAGCCATCGGACTGAAAGCACATTTATGGTATTTCATCAAAACAACTGATGAGTTTGGTTGTATGCAAGAAGATTCATTTTTCACAAGGGCATATCCAAACCCTAAAATTGAAATTATTGCTGATCCGGATACTGCTTTTATCCAGAATCCCTACGTGAAGTTTGCCTTCGAAAATTTATCGGCAGACAGTGTGGATGTCATAAGTCATTTCTGGGAATTTGGCGACAATTCTCCCCGCTCCGACTTAGATACACCCGTACACCTTTATACCGAAATCGATGAATATACGAGCTTGTTGACTGTATATAATCAACACGGATGCGATACGGTTTACCACCATATTATTCATGTACTTCCCATCAAACTGAATATTCCGAATATTATTACACCAAATAATGACGGCATTAATGATGTACTAATTATCACTGAAGCACCCGCAGACGACCCATCAGGCGGTGACAATCCAGAGTTTAAAGCCTCCTATTCAACTGCGGGAATTCGTCCATTATCAGCTTACTACAAACGCACTTCACTGTTGATTTTTAACCGACAAGGGCGTAAAGTCTATGAATCTTCTAATTATAATAACGATTGGGGCGGTGAAGGTTTGAAAGACGGTGTCTACTTTTACGTACTGCAATGCGAAGGCTTTAAAAGTAATGATGTGTACAGAGGCTCAATAACCATTATGGGAAGCCAAAGCTATTAAGCCGCTTATGAAACTTGTAGTAACAATAATTTCGCATGTTTAAGCAAAAAATTCTTAATCTATTTGGATTAAGTAGCTTGAGTTTGGATTAAAAACAATATTTTTGCATCATGAAACGTCATATAATCCGAGTCTTTCCACTGCTGCTCATGATTTTGTTGGTTGCCTGTCAAGGTACAAATGACAAATCACCGGGCAATTTAATTAAAAACCCAAAAACTGCCGGCGGAAAGAAAGGCAATACAATTGCCGAAATCAGCTTTACTAATGAAGAACATGATTTTGGTCGTTTGATACAAGGAGAAGTTGTAAGTCATATATTCCGCTACACCAATACTGGCAATGCCGATTTAATTATCAGCAAAATTAGTGCAAGCTGTGGGTGTACCGCAAGTAAATATACACAAGGCGTTGTAAAGCCCAGAGAAGAGGGTACTGTTGAAGTAAGTTTTGACAGCAACGGGCAACGCGGAATTCAAAATAAAACCATTAGCGTGCTGACAAACGGCAACCCCTCTGCAGTAGTCTTGCGTGTGAAAGCACAAGTTGTAACAGCAGCAAATTATTAATTTAAATCCTATGATACATCAAATTTTAAGCATCTTATTATTTGCTCCACCTGCCGAAGGAAGAGAAGGTGGCGGCCTCATGTCGTTCCTCCCGCTCATCCTAATTATGATTATCTTCTATTTCTTCATTATCCGTCCACAAATGAGAAGAGCCAAGGAACAGCGAAACTTCCGCGAAGCCTTGAAAAAAGGAGATAAAGTTGTGACAATGGGAGGAATCCACGGTAAAATAACCGATATCAAAGACAATACCGTTATCTTAGAAATAGATTCAAATACACGTATTACAATTGAAAAATCAGCTGTTATGGCTGATGGCTCCCAAGTAGGAATCACAAAATAACTTTAAGATACTCCCTGTTTTACAAACATTAAAGGAGTTTTATCCTCATATTTTGTATTGCTAACTTCAAAACCGCATTACGAGTGTTGAAGCAAGAGAATAAAAAACGAAAAAGGCTACTGATTTTCAGTGCCTTTTTGCTGTTTTCATTTATTATGTGGCTACTGATCAAACTTTCAGATGATTATGTAGTTACCTATTCAACTCCCATTGTATTTAATGAGGTGCCTGCTGAAATATGGCTTATGGAAGAGCAATACCACCATAATATAAATACGATAGTTAGTACGAGTGGATTCAGACATTTAAAAGCATCCTACGAGATTCGGCGTTCGACAAAAGGAATACCAATAAGCTTGAACAGACTTGTATGGTCCAAGCAAAATGAACGTAACTTCTTTATTTCCACTTCACAGCTTATCCCAAGCCTAATGGAAAAACTGAAGTTAAATGAAAATGAAATACAGTTTACCGAAAAAGATATTGTTTTTAAAGCCGAACCAACGGTAGCCAAAAAACTGCCAATCCGATTTACTACACCGATTTCCATAAAATCAGGCTATGATATTTACGGAAAGATTTCTACGAAACCGGATAGCATCATAGTTTATGCACCAAAAGCAATTGCCGATACCTTGACAATGCTTCCGGCAGAAGCTGAGTTACCTAGCGATATTCATAAAACCATTCATGGCACAGCAAATATAGTGTACAACGAACACTTGCTGAAGCCACAATCAACACAGGTGGAATTCACAATCCCAATAGAACAGTTCACCGAAAAGCGCTTCCGTCTTCCAATTCAACAACCGAAAAATAGCAGGCTAAAACTATTTCCCGACCATGCCGAAGCAGTGTTCAGACTGTGTATACACGATTTTGATAATTTTCATGAAGATGCAATTCAAATCAAGGCAGATACATTAGGATTACATGCAAACAGACAGTTTTTACAAATCGAAGCCACTTTTAGTTCTCAAAAAGCAGAGCTCATCCAGCTTATACCGGATAAAGTGGAATATTTAATCCTAAAAGAATGAAACATTTTGCAATAACCGGAAATATTGGAAGCGGAAAAACAACAGCCTGCCGCATTTTTGAGTTTTTAGGCATTGAAATATTTTATGCCGATCATAAAGCACATGAAGCATATTTATTGCCCAAGGTGAAGCGTAAAATGTTACGCAAATTCGGCGAGGATATTTATAAAGCCGACGGTACATTAAACCGACCACTGCTTGCAAAAGAGATTTTTGGAAATGCGGAAAAGCTAGCTTTTGTAAATGCACTCATCCATCCTCAAGTTCAGCAAATGTATAAGGAGTGGAAAAGGGAAGTTAAAGATACGCCTTATACAATTTATGAAGCTGCCATATTGTTTGAAACAGGTAGGTATAAAGACTTCGATGCCGTTATTTATGTGAGCGCAAGTGAAGAGTTACGCATCAAAAGGGTCATGCAACGTAGTAATTTAAGTCGCGAACAAGTAGTGAAACGGGTAAATGAACAGTGGACTGATGCCCAAAAATCTCCTTTAGCTGATTATATTTTAGAAAACGAAGAAACGAAATTACTTATTCCACAAATTTTAGCGCTGCATCATAAATTGGTAAAGCAAGCAGCAAATTCATAAAACCAGATGCAAGAGTGGTATTAGTTGACAAATTCGCCCGAATTTCAATAACAGAAAACAACTACAAATTATACACAAAACTTTCATTTTTCCATTTAAATTAACGAAACATCCATTAGCACAGAATAATTTAATTCATCTGTTATCTACCATATCTATCTGTTTATTTGATAGTTACACCTACTATCACAATATTAAAACAAAATAAAACAGATTAAACTTCAAAGAATTTGGTTTTGGTTTTAAATTAAATTGTATATTTGCACTCATTTTTGAATTTTGCACAACATTAAATATCGATCGAAAAATGGGCAAGAACGCTTTTATTAAATTTGTTGAAGATCAGGTTGAGATTAAGGAATTCCCTAAATTCTCTGCAGGGGATACCGTAACCGTATCATATAAAATTAGAGAGGGAAACAAAGAAAGAATCCAGAAGTTTCAGGGTGTTGTATTACAACGCTTTGGCGAAGGTCCTACCGAAACATTCACTGTACGTAAAATCTCAAACAACGTAGGTGTTGAAAGAATCTTCCCTATTGCTTCTCCTTTTATTGATGAGATAGAAATTAACAAAAGAGGTCAAGTTAGAAGAGCAAGAATTTTCTACCTCAGAAAACTTCGCGGAAAGAAAGCCAGAATCAAGGCTGCCCGTCATCAATAAACTACGAAAAGAAATTCTCAAACTCCCGTTTGTGTATACAGACGGGATTTTTTTGTTTCTGCAATTTCGAAATACAAATCAACTTCTTGATTTTACAATTTCAAAGCAGGCAATACCTGCAGCCACCGATACATTTAAGGAGCCAATCTCACCCAGCATAGGTATTTTCAATTTAGCATCGACCAGTTTTAAATAAGCTTCCGAAATCCCTTCATCTTCGGAGCCCAACAAAAGAGCTAGCGGTCCCGACAGCTTTTGTTCCCATAATATCGAATCCGTCTTTTCGGTCAAAGCCGCAATACGCAAGCCGCTATTCTTTAAAAACTGAATGCTGTCCTTCAAATTTTCCTCCCTACAAATATTTACCCGCGAAAGCGCACCTGCCGAAGCTTTTACCGCATCAGCTCCTAAACGTGCATTCCCTTTCGTTGGAACAACTATGGCATGTACGCCCGCAGCCTCGGCAGTACGAGCAATCGCACCAATATTACGCACATCCGTGATGCGGTCGAGAATCAAGATAAATGGCTCCTCCCCTGCTTCAAAAACCATTGGAATCAACATATCAAGCCGTTGATAACTGACAGCGGCAATATACGCTATCACACCTTGATGATTTTTGCGACATAAGCGGTTTAATTTGTCAATAGGCACCATCTGAAACGGAATTTGGCTTTCTTTTGCCAAACCAATTATCTCCGAAATCTGAGGCGAACGAGCCCCAGCCTGAATCATTATCTTATCAATCTGCCGGTTTGAACGTATGGCTTCAATAACAGGCCAAGTCCCGAATATGAAATCTTTGGTATGTCCTTTTTGCATAAAACTGAATAATGATGACGAAAACTACAGATTTTAAACCAATAGATGTGGGTTTTACAAGCAAAACATATCTAATTCCACAAAAATCCGGTAGTTTATCGGCAATTTATGGCTAAATTACGATGTTTTGACCTATCAATACCGTTTTCTTTAAATCAATAATAGAAATATGATGTATTTTTCATAAAAGCATTGTATTTTTACAAAAAAAGCCATGAGTAAGTTTGGAATCTTTGTTACAATATTACTTGGTTTAACCATCTCATTACAAGCTCAAATCAACCGGCCTGCAATCCCATTTGCTTCAAAATCGCTCACAAAAGAATTCTTTGATGCCGCAATGGTCTATCCCGATGATGCTCGTGAAAACAATATATCAGGTAAGGTAGAGCTCTTAGTTGAAATTGACAAAAACGGATTTCCCAAAAATTATCAAGTACTAAAAAGCATTTCAACCTCTATAGATAACGAAGCTATACGATTAGCCTCCAAGCTATTATGGCATCCGGCACAACAAAATGGGATTGTGCATTCCGATCAACAAAAACTTACTATCCGATTCAACTTAAAAGCATATCAGCGTTTAGTAAAAGAACGTGGATATGATAAAATCAAAGCTTTTACACCGGAATATGATAGTTCAGGAAAAATTTTTACTTTTGCAGCCCTTGATTTCATGCCTCTTCCTCTTCTACCGGATAGCACCCAATCTTTAGCTGCATATGTACATCAGCAAATTAGCTATCCTGAAGCAGCGGCGCTGAGCGGAATAACGGGAACGGTAGGTTTGGATTTCATAATTGAAAACGATGGCATCGTTTCCAATATCCGCATAAGTAAATCAGTTGGAGGGGGTTGCGATCAAGAGGCAATACGAATTTTACAAACTATACGGTGGAAACCGGGTATTATAAATCAGAAATCTGTGAGAACACATTCGTTTATAGATATTACATTCCAATTGGAAAACCTTAAACAACAGGCAATTCCTAATAGAAATGCAACCGGATTATAAATCATAATTAACAATAATAATTTTTTAACTTAAATCATGAAAAAAATCACATTATGGTTTGTGGCAATGCTATTGATGATGCCACACTTATTCGCTCAAGATGAAGAGTCAAATTGGACGCGCGAAGGTAAAGTTGGTCTTAATTTCTCACAAAGCCATTTAACAAACTGGGCTGCGGGGGGACAAAGTGCTTTGAATACACTTGGATTATTTGGATACAAAGCAAATTATGCCAAAGAAAAGCATCAATGGGACAACTATTTGGATGTAGCGCTTGGATACAGTTTAATTGGCAAATCACAATCAATAAAAACAGATGACCGCGTTGAGCTAAGCTCACAATACGGACTAAAAGCTGCTGAACATTGGTTTTACAGCCTTGGACTTTCATTTAAATCTCAACTGGCAAATGGTTTTGATTACGCAAAAGATTCTACCCACCCCATTTCAGGATTTATTGCACCTGCCTATATCACCTTAGGTGCGGGTATGGACTGGAAACCATCTGAGAAATTCTCAATCAGCTTTGCCCCTGTAACCGGACGAGTGACGCTGGTTACAATAAAAGAATTATCGGATGAAGGTGCTTTCGGCGTGGACCCCGGAAAAACTTCACGATTTGAATTAGGTACACGTTTTGTAGCTCGTCTTGCACAAGAAATAGCGAAAAATGTCGAACTTGGAACCAAACTCGAATTATTTTCAGATTATTTGAAAAATCCACAAAATATTGATGTAGATTGGCAAGCAAACCTTACCATGAAAGTAAATAAATGGCTGAATGCAAATATTGCAGCACATCTTATTTATGATGATGACATCATGATAACGGATAAAGATGGCAACAAAGGTCCCAGAACACAATTTAAAGAAGTTCTTAGCATTGGATTAAGCTACGATTTCTAAACAAAATCACAGACGCTTAATAGAAAAACGCTCCCGATTTTAAAAGCCGGGAGCGTTTTTTATATAAATCATTTTCAATTTAACGTATCCGATCAACCGAACGAAGCAAACGAATATCTTTGCGGATTCCCATGCGCGCCAATAACAAAAACACAATCACCAATAAAGGAACGAATACTCCAAAAGAATAGGATGCTTCTGCCCCGCTTGCTTTGAAAAATGCAGGCACATAATAAAAGAAGTGCAGCGCCACTTGTATAACAGCGAGTAAAATCACGAGATTAAGCCATTTTAACTGCATTTGCATCTTCTTATACAGAAAAATAATAAGCACCGGCAGCAAAACAAGCAGAACAGCAATAATTATTGATGGTATAAATCCGGCTTGCTGCATCAAAGGAGCATTATCTTTTACATGATCGATGGCAGCATAAGCAAAAAGTTGAATCACATTGGCATCGCCATAAAACCAAGCAATAGGAAAGAAGAAAGCCAATAAGGCCATGATGGCAGCAATGAATAGATAAATAGTTTGTATTCTTTGTATCATTTTCTTTTTTTATGCAAAGATAAGCGCATAAATGATTATAAAAAGACTTAAATTGGAAAGATATTTTGGTAAAACACTTGTATTTCCTAAATCTTCATTATCTTTGCCATGCATAATCGAAGAAATCATAATCTAATTTACTTCAGATTCTCTATATTAATCAGGACTTCCTGATTTCTCCATAGTTATTTTATTTCTAAAAAAGAAAATCATTTAATTTCAATCTCATGTATGATATAGTTGAGCTTAACGGAAAGCTCGTAAGCGAATTGAGGGAGATAGCCAAAGGATTAAATATCAAAAGAGTTGACAAACTTTTAAAACAAGACCTTATCTATCAAATTTTAGATCAGCAAGCATTAACCCCTCCTACGAAGGAAAAGAAAGCTGCTGACAAACCAAAAGCAACAGCGCCAAAAAAACGAACACGTATACAAACTCCTGCTGACAACAAAAGTGAAGCAAAACGCCCCATTGCCAGCTCAGGAACAACTGTTGATAAAACAAAAGAAACTGTAAAAGAGCCTAAGGCAGAGTCAAAAAAAACAGCAGAGAAATCCAGCCCGGCAAAACCGGCTGCTGCTACTAAACCTACAGACACTCAAAAGGCTAAAGAACAAAAGAAACCAAGCCAAGCGAAAGTTGCTACAAGCCTCACTCCTATTGAAGGAGAAACAATTGGCACCACTGTGAAAGAAGAACCTAAAAGAGCTGTGAAAGAAGCAAAAACGCCCGAAGTAAAAGAGGCTATACAATTTCAGGAACAGCCAAAACAAAAGCCTGCTGCCGAATCGTATAAAGAAAGACATGGGCAACAGCAATACCAGCAACATACGCATAAAGGCGGACAGCCACATCGCGCAAATCAACAACGTAAAGACGATCGCCGTTCATACGACAATCAGCAGCGTCCACGTCATCACGAACAACGCGAAAGGCCTAGAAGAGAAGAGTTTCAGTTTGAGTTTGAAGGCATTGTACAAGCTGAAGGCGTGCTGGAAATTATGCCCGACGGATATGGCTTCCTACGCTCATCAGATTATAACTACCTAAACTCACCGGATGATATATATGTTTCTCAATCACAAATCAAACTCTTTGGGCTCAAAACCGGAGATACCGTACGTGGTAATATACGCCCGCCAAAAGAAGGAGAAAAGTATTTTCCACTCATAAAAGTTGATTTGATTAATGGCTTGCTACCCGAACAAGTGCGCGACCGCATACCTTTTGACTTTTTAACTCCACTCTTCCCCGAAGAAAAATTTAATATCACCGGGCATGCGGACAGTACCATGTCAACACGCATAATGGATTTGTTTGCACCCATAGGAAAAGGACAACGTGGTTTAATAGTGGCACAGCCCAAAACCGGTAAAACGGTATTACTCAAAGAAGTAGCTAATGCCATTGCAAAAAACCACCCGGAAGTTTATCTGATTATACTTTTAATTGATGAACGCCCGGAAGAAGTTACAGATATGGCACGAAGTGTACGTGCAGAGGTAATATCCTCCACTTTTGATGAGCCGGCCGATAAGCATGTGAAAATCGCAAACATCGTCCTCGAAAAAGCGAAACGCCTCACCGAATGCGGACATGATGTAGTAATTTTACTCGACTCCATCACACGCTTGGCAAGAGCATATAATACTGTTTCACCTGCATCCGGAAAGGTATTGTCAGGTGGTGTTGAAGCCAATGCACTGCAAAAACCAAAACGCTTCTTTGGTGCCGCACGCAAAATTGAAAATGGTGGATCACTTACCATTATTGCAACTGCATTGATTGACACAGGCTCCAGAATGGATGAAGTAATCTTTGAAGAATTTAAAGGTACGGGTAATATGGAGCTTCAACTCGACAGACGGATTGCCAATAAACGTATCTGGCCCGCCATCGATATAGTGTCGTCAAGCACTAGACGCGAAGACTTGCTCATGGATAATGACAGCATGAAACGTGTATGGATTTTACGTAATCACTTAGCAGATATGAACCCTGTTGAAGCAATGGAGTTTTTGAAAGATAAAATGCGCTATACGCAAACAAATGAAGAGTTCCTGATATCAATGAACGGGTAATAAATCATAAAATATACTTTAAAAAGCTTCGGTACTATCGAGGCTTTTTTTATTTGCCTAGCAAGCGTGTGATTTCTTGCATATCCAAACCGGCAAAATTTCCGGAACTCATAAGGGCAATCACAGTCTTTGTATCAAACTCTTTGGAAACAAAAGCCACAAGCTCATCAGCTTGATGCAATATTGTTAAATCTCTGCCAAAGCCTTGAATAATCCGTGCATTCGACAGCAAGGGCAAACGCTTTAAAGAAACTGCATGTGGATCATAAAACACGGCTGCTGCATCGGCTTTATCCAATGCATGCTTATAATGGTCCAAGAAGTTTTCACTCATGCTGCTGAAAGTATGCAGTTCAAAACAAACAATTAGCTTGTGATCAGGGTATTGCGCCTTGATAGCCTCCACCGAAGCATATAGCTTGGAAGGGGCATGTGCAAAATCCCTGAAAAGTATATGATAGTCAGTTTCGGCAAGCTTTTCCATACGCTTGGAAGCACCGGCAAAATCTGCCATGGCTTCATAAAACTGTATATCCCCTACTCCCAGCTCATTACAAATTGCCTTTGCAGCCGAAATATTTGCCAAATTATGTTTTCCAAAAACTTGGATGGGGTATCCCTGCAAATTTTCATCCAATAATACTGTTGTGCTTTCCTCCACACGACTTCGATGTACTTCATAAGGAATGGCAGTCCCTCGAAAATCCGAAACCAGCTTTTGTACCTCTTCGTCCGCTTTAAAATAAAACAACTTCCCATCAGGTTCCATTTGTCGCAAAAGTTGCCTAAACTGATCCAAATATTGTTCGAACTCAGGAAATACATTGATATGGTCCCAACCTATGCCACTAAGCACCGCAATATGTGGATGATAATGCAAAAACTTGGGACGACGATCAATAGGCGAAGTGAGGTATTCATCTCCTTCCATTATAATAATTGATGCTTCTTCGGTAAGCTTCACCATCACATCAAAGCCCTCAAGTTGCGCACCAACCATATAATCCACATCCAATTGAGCATATTTTAACACATGCAAAATCATGGAGGTAATGGTGGTTTTTCCATGACTTCCGGCTATCACCACCCGCTTTTTTGTCTTCGATTGTTCAAATAAAAATTCGGGATAGCTATAAATACGCAATCCAAGTCTTTGTGCCTCAATTAATTCAGGATTATTGCTTCGAGCATGCATTCCAAGAATAATGGCATCTAAATCCTTGTGAATTTTAGAAGCATCCCAGCCCATCTTTTCCGGTAGTAGACCACGATTTTTTAATCGACTGTAAGAAGGTTCAAAAATTTCATCATCCGAACCTGTTACCAAATACCCCTTATCTTGCAATGCCATAGCAAGATTATGCATGGCACTCCCTCCTATTGCAATAAAATGAATTTGCATAATTAAAATTTTCAACAAAATTAATTGTTTTTATCGGGTATTTCTTAAGTCATTTTTTTAACCAGCTTAATTCATGAACTAAATTTAATAATAAACACTTTTTAAAATTTCTGCTAAAATCTCATAACATAATGATCATGTGCTCATTACAATATAACTAGATAGACAAGCTTATGAATTGGTGAATTATGCATCTAAGCTGTGTTTTTTAAACAAAGAATTATAGTATCTTTACAGAGCCTTGAGAAAAAATATCTCATTTTATTCAAAATATTTTAAAAAAACGCCATCATATTGCAGGATTCCTGTATTTTTGAAGCATGGAGAAAAGCACTAAGAAGAACCCTAAACCACTTGTTAATCTCGCTGATCAACAGCGCGATATGATGTTAAGTCATGGTCGTGTCCCACCTCAAGCCACCGAACTTGAAGAGGTCGTACTCGGTGCCATGATGCAGGAAAAGGATGCGATTAACAGTGTAATTGACATATTACGACCGGAAGTATTTTACAAAGACACCCATCGGATGATTTTTGAAGCTATTCAAAGCCTTTTTGCCAAATCCGAACCAATCGATATGCTCACTGTGGCAAATGAGCTCCGATTAAATGGAAATCTCGACTTGGTGGGTGGTCCCTATTTTATTTCCCAGCTTACCAATCGCGTTGTTTCTGCCGGAAATATTGAATACCACGCCCGTATCATCCTTCAAAAGTACATTCAGCGTGAGCTTATTAAAATATCTTCCGATATTATAAAAGATGCATACGAAGATACTACGGATGTGTTTGACCTGTTAGATAAGGCTGAAGCTGGCTTATTCTCGGTAGGCGAAACAAATTTAAGACGCAGCACCATTGCTATGCCGGAGCTTGTACAACAGGCAATTAAAGAAATTGAAGCTGCAAAAGACAGCGTACACACCCTACGAGGCGTCGGTTCGGGATTTAGCAAGCTGGATGCCATAACACAAGGCTGGCAAAGGAGTGATTTAATCATTCTTGCAGCACGGCCAAGTATGGGAAAAACTGCTTTTGCACTAAATATGGCGCGTAATGCCGCAATTAGTTTTGAAAAACCCGTTGCTTTCTTCTCGTTGGAGATGTCCTCTATCCAGCTGGTGACACGTCTTATCTCATCAGAAATAAAGCTTTCATCAGAAAAACTGAGAAAAGGGAATCTGGAACAATACGAATGGCAGGCACTTTTATCAAAAGTAGAGCCTTTGATTAATGCCAAGATGTTCATTGACGATACGCCACAGCTATCTATATTTGAACTTCGTGCAAAATGTCGCCGACTTAAGCAACAGCACGATATTCAAATTGTCTTTGTGGACTACCTTCAACTAATGACAACCGGTACAGACCACAAAGGAAATCGTGAGCAAGAAATTAGCAATATCTCACGATCACTGAAAAGCCTTGCAAAAGAATTGGATGTACCCATTATTGCATTGTCGCAGCTTAGTCGATCGGTTGAAAACCGCCCCGGATCAAAAAAACCCATACTTTCCGACCTTCGTGAATCAGGTGCAATTGAACAAGATGCAGACATGGTAGTATTTATATACAGACCTGAATATTACGGACTTACAGATGAAGGTGAAAATGAAAACCTGAAAGGAATTGCACAAATTATTATTGCAAAACATCGGAATGGTCCTTTGGGTGAAGTAGATTTACAATTTGTGAACCAATTTGCCAGATTCCAAGATATTGCAGTTGATAAAAGCTCAATGCCCGAATTAATGCCAAACCAACATTTCCAACCGCAAACGCGAACAGTTGCTTCAAGGATGAATCACGAAGATGATTATGGAATGGATACGCATGGTGAACCGGTATTTTAATTGCGGTACAAAATTTGTAATACCTAAATAAATTTAAGTAATCAATATAAACATCTTGGAAATGAAGAATTTAAAAAGCAGTCTTTTTATCGTATTGCTTCTCACAGCAAACTTATTGTATGCAGCAAAAGAAGTAAAGCTTTCATATAATTTGGAAAAAGGAAAGAAATACGAATTAAAGTTAAGCAGCACCCAAAATATGTCTATGGAAATGATGGGGCAGCATATCAATATCAAACAAAATTCTACGGTTAGCCAAGATATATTGATAAAAGACAAAACCGACGAAGGCTATGTTATCAATCTTACTTTTAATCGTATACAACTGAAACAAAACACTTTAGGCATGGAGTTGAGTTGGGATAGCGACACAGCTGAAGACAGTGACCCCATGACAAAAGCCATTGGTGATGCAATACTACCCATCATGAAAGATACCATCACCACAGAAGTAGATAAGTATGGGATGCCACTTAGCGTTTTACGTAATGTAGAAGTCAGTAATAACAATCTTATTTCAGGTTTTGAATCCGGACTTATGATTGTCTATTCCGATAAAACAATAAAGCTGGGCGAAAGCTGGGAAGTAGACCTAAAGCCGGACCCTATAAGTGATATGGTTATCCATACCGTTTATACAATTACAAAGATTAAAGGTAATACTGCTGAAATTTCCTATGAAGGGACGATATCAGGCTCGGAAGTGAAAGGGATAAAGATGGAAACGGGTGGAACAATAACAGGAAAAAGCACAGTGGATATAAAATCCGGTTGGATTATCAAGACATCCATTCACCAAGTTATGGAAAGCATAGTAGAAGAAAGCGGCATGAAGATTCCTGTAAAAACAGATGTGTTTTCCGAGATAACTTCCAAGTAAACAAGTATTTGTCTAAGTTATAAGAATCAAAAAAGTCCGACAATTGTCGGACTTTTTCTGCTTAAGGTGTATCCCTCTTATTTACTTAGCACCTGATTAACCAAAGCTGCCGCATCTTCTAAACGAATTGCCGAATACACTTTCAGACCTGATTCGTCAATAAGTGCTTTTCCTTCTTCGGCATTTGTTCCTTGAAGACGGACAATAATAGGTACATTAATCTCTCCAATATTTTTATATGCATCAACAACACCTTGTGCCACGCGGTCACCACGAACAATACCGCCAAAAATATTCACAAGGATTGCTTTTACATTCGGATCTTTTAATATGATACGGAAGGCTTCTTCAACGCGCTTTGCATTTGCCGAACCGCCCACATCAAGGAAGTTGGCGGGATCACCACCCGACATTTTAATCATATCCATTGTCGCCATAGCCAAGCCGGCTCCATTTACCATGCAGCCAACGTTTCCATCGAGTTTCACATAATTTAAGTCAAAACGGCTTGCTTCCACTTCAATGGGGTCTTCCTCGCTCAAGTCACGCATTTCAGCAATTTCTTTCTGACGGAATAAGGCATTATCATCAATAACAACTTTTGAGTCGGCGGCAAAAACACGATCATCAGCAGCTTTAATCACCGGATTAATCTCAAACAAGCTGGCATCAGAACCTTCATAGGCTTTGTAAAGTGCATTGACAAACTTCACCATTTCTTTAAAAGCCGTGCCGCTTAAACCCAAGTTAAAAGCAACTTTTCTTGCCTGAAAAGCCTGTAATCCTACGCGCGGATCAATAATTTCAGTGAATATTTCTTCGGGAGTTTCTTCGGCAACCTTTTCAATATCCATTCCGCCACGGGGCGAATACATTATCATATTACGTCCTGTTGCTCGATCCAATAAGATACTCATATATATCTCGGAAACCGGCGATGGTCCAGCATAATATATATTTTGTTCAATAAGCACCTTGCTCACCAGCTTGCCTTCAGCGCTTGTTTGTGGCGTTACAAGCATCATTCCGATAATCTGATTTGCATAAAGCTCGACTTCTTCCAAAGATTTTGCAATCTTCACTCCGCCGCCTTTGCCACGCCCTCCGGCATGAATTTGTGCCTTGACAGCCCATTTATCTGAACCGGTCTTTTGCTGGATTTCTTTTGCTGCCTCCACAGCTTTGTTGGCTGACTCAACAACAATACCAAAGGGAACCGATACTCCGTATCCGCTTAAGATTTGCTTTCCCTGAAACTCGTGTAAATTCATAAAACTAGATTGTGTTACTTTTAACGGGCAAATTTAGTATTTTTGAATGTATTGTACCAATATTTTTTAAACATCGGCTAATTTTCTATTTAAATAACCATAAAAACAGATCGATTCAAGGCAAATTATCGACGGGCATGCTTAAAATCCATACTTTTGCATCCGAAAATAAGTTTGCATGATTAATTGTGTAAATATCACAAAGCGTTTCGGAAGCCTTGAGGTGCTTAAAGGCATTAACCTCCGTGTGGAAGCCGGTGAAATTGTCTCTATAGTGGGGGCATCGGGAGCCGGTAAGTCAACCTTATTGCATATTTTAGGCAGCCTCGACAAGCCGGACCAAGGAGAGGTAAATATCAAGGGAAAAAATATTTTTCGCTTGAGCGATAAAGCCATTTCTGCATTTAGAAATAAAGAAATTGGTTTTGTTTTTCAGTTTCACCACTTGCTACCCGAGTTTACTGCCCTAGAAAATATTTGTATTCCGGCATATATTGCAGGCGTTTCAGAAAAAGAAGCGGTAGAACGAGCAATGGACTTGCTCAATTTTTTTGGATTGAAAGAGCGTGCCACTCATAAACCCGCGGCACTTTCAGGTGGTGAACAACAACGCATTGCCGTAGCACGTGCGCTGATTAATGAACCATCCGTAATTTTGGCAGATGAACCATCCGGGAACTTGGACTCTGCAGCATCCACAGCACTTCATGAGCTGTTTTTTGAGCTTCGAGAAAACTTCGGACAAACATTTATTATCGTGACACATAATCCGCAACTTGCCGATATGGCAGATAGAAAATTGCAAATCATAGACGGAATAATACCCGCTATACACTAAATTCAACTCTAAATCGTTTTTAACAATTAAATCAAAACGAAACTTTAAATATGCTTCGTAATTTTACAATAAGAACCTTAGTCTTTATATTTTTTACAATAATGATTGGTCAGGCAGCTGTTGCCCAACAAGCCCAAACCTACGAAAGTAGCATGCAATCGGGTAATGAACGCTTCAATGCCGGTGACTTTATCAGTGCCAAAACCTATTATGAAATGGCTTTGCGCCTGCGCGAAGATGATGCAGCAGCAAAACAAAAGCTGAACGAAACAATTTCGAAAATTGGTGCGCAGATGGAAAAACAAGAACGTTTTTATTTCCATCTCGATCATGGAGACCGTTTAAATAGCGAAGGAAAAATTACCGAAGCACTCGAAGCATATAATAAAGCCTTGGGCATATTCCCTGAAGATAAGTACACCAAAGCACAAACAGATAAAATTCGGCAGATTTTAGCCGAAGAAGAAGCTACACAAAACGCATATAACCAAGCAATGCGATCTGGAATTCAACTACTTGAAGATAAGGAATTTGAAGAAGCAATTCAAAAGTTTGAAGAAGCAAAAGCAATTTTTCCCGACCGGAATGAGCCGGCTGAAAAAATGACTGAAGCAAAAAAACTATTGGAACAACAGCTCGCACTCGAACAATCGTTTCAACAGTTAAAAGATGAAGCCGAAGCATTCTTAATACGTCGAAACTATACCGCAGCAATTGAAAAATTAGAAGAAGCATTGGTACTATTTCCCGTAGATGCAACAACTCTCAACCAGCTTAAAAATGCTCAAGAAGCATTGGTGAAATCGGAGAAATATGAAGAAATGTTAGCAGAAGCTGATGCTGCCTACGAAAAAAAGGAACTGGAAGAAGCCAAAGTACTCTATGCCAAAGCACTTGATTTTTGGCCCAATCAAACCTATCCGAATGATATGATTCGACGGATAGATGATTATTTCAAAAGCGATGCATATCTAAATGAAGTCGCACTAAATCAGTATCTTGAAGAAGCAGAACAACAATACCGGAACGAGCAATGGAAATTGGCACTCAGCAGCTATAATAAGGTATTGGATATTAATCCGGATCATGAATTAGCAATCGAACGCATCAGTGAGCTCAGTTTTCTCATTAAGCAACAAGAAGAATTGGCACAACAAGAAGAACAATTCAACCAGCTGATACAAAAAGGAGATGATGCCTACGCACAACAAGCTTTTACGGATGCAATAAGTTTTTATAAAGAAGCAGTACAACTTATTGAAAGCGACGAAGTAAGTGAAAAAATAAAGGCAGCAGAACAGCAATTGGCTGCTGCAGCTGCACTGGCAGAAAAAGAAAGCCGTTACGATGAACTGATTGCCCAAAGCGATGAAAAAATAGATGCTGAAGAATGGCAAGCTGCCAAACAATTTGTGGAACAAGCTATTGCTATTTTAGCCGACAGAACAGAAGCAAATGAACGTTTGCTACTGATTAACAGCAAGCTGGAGTCAATAGCCCAAGAATTAGCTCAAACTGACGCCGACTATCAGCTGGCACTAACAGAAGGCATTCAAGCTTTTGCCAATCGAAATTTTGATCAAGCAATTACCTCATTTGAAAAAGCAGCACAACTGAAGCCGGAAGAACAATTACCGCAACAGAAAATAGCTGAAGTAAAACAAGAGCAAGAGCGTGAAAATGAGTACACACAACTGATAACAACGGCTGAAGCCTATTTCGCAGATAACAAATTACATGAAGCTCTAGACAGCTACCGCAACGCACTTTCAATTTATTCCGAGCGTGAGGAAGCCAAAAACCGTGTGCAAGAAATTGAACGCATGCTGAACCAAGCAAAAGCGGAGCAAGAGTTATTGGACAACTTCAATCAATTGATTGCAACTGCCGATCAGCAGTACAGCAACAAACAATTAGCAGAAGCTAAACAAAGTTATAATCAAGCACTTGCATTAATTGCAACAGAAGCCTATCCTGGGGAACAAATTCAAAAAATTGATAATGAGCTGAGAGCAATCGCTGAAGCAGAGGAGCTGGAACAAAATTATACTGCCCACATAAAGCAAGGCGATCAATTGAAGCAAGAAAAGGAATGGGAACAAGCCATTGGCAGTTATCAAAATGCATTGGCACTTAAAGCAGATGAAAGCTATCCCCAACAACAAATTCAAGAAATCAATAAAATAATTGAAGAACTTGCAGCTGCTGACGCTTTAGAAAAACAAATCAGCTCGCTCACATCAAAGATGAATCAGGATTTTGCCGCAAAAGCATATGATGATGCACTTGTAAGTGCCAATAAAATATTGGAACTCGATCCTTCAAACATCACTGCTGATGCACGTAAAGCCGAGATTGAGCTGACACTTGCCGCACTAGCAAAAGAACGTGAACAAAAGTATGCTGAGTCTATGCAGTTGGGCAATGAGTTGGTGCTTGAAAGGTCATACCAGCTAGCTATTACTGCATATAAAACCGCATTGGGATACAAAAAAGAAGACCCTGAAGCAAAAGAACGTATCAAGCAAGTGGAACAAATTATCCAAGAACGTTTGCTTGAAATTAAAACTGCATATGATAAACATATTACGGATGCAGATCGTTTCTATAAGAATGGAAATCTGGATATGGCAATCGAAGCATATCTGAAGGCTGAAAACACCAAGCCGGACGAAAGCTATCCACGCGAAAAAATCAAAGAAATTGCCGAAATGATGGAAGCAAATAAAATGCGTGAAGTGTTAACAACTGCCACCATCATCGAAGACAATATTAGCAAGCGATACAATTTTGAACCTATTGATGTAGTCGATCGCAGATCAAATTATATTTTAATAAAAGCTAAAAATTTATCTGAAAACGCCTTCCCTCTTTTGGTAAACTATGGAAGTTCTACAGGTAAGAATGGCGGTTTTGTACTTCCAATACCGGAAAATGGCGAAGTAAATGACTTCATTATCCGCATTGGCTCACAGTATAAATGGTTTAGCGAAGACAATATTTGGCTTGAGCTGCTTCCCGAAAATGGAAATATTGAGCTACATATGATTCAAATCACTAAAGGGAATTAAAATATTTGATTAAAAAACAGGGTGGTTCACTTGTTAATCCAAACGAATCACCTTTTCCACACCCGGCACCTTACCAATACGGTACATGATTTGCTGCAGGCTGTCTTTATCTTTAATCATTAGCACGATTCTACCATCAAAACGTCCGTCACGGGTATCAAAAGACACGGAACGCATCACTATTTTCAAGTCACTGGAAATTAGTTTTGTGATATCGCCGACTAAACCCAAAGTATCTTTTCCTAAGATTCGTATACCTGCATTAAAGTGTGGATTATCAATCGATTCCTTCCATTTTACATCTAAGAAGCGATATGGGTAACGCTCCCGAAGTCGAAGCGCATTGGCGCAGTTTTTTCTGTGGATTGTTATGCCGGAATGAATGGTAACAAAACCCAATACCTCATCACCCGGAATAGGGTTGCAACAGCGCGCCAGCTTATAATCCACATTACTAATGGAATCGTCAATGATTAAAAAGTCGGAGCCCCCTCCGTGCTGTTCAGTATGTTTTTCGGCTGGCTGTTCTTCATCAGTCGCTTTTGGTTGCGAAGGTTTATCACCCTCAGACAATTTCAAAAGGAACCGTTTTAACTCCACCAAATCAATCTTTTCAGTAGCCACCCTGTGATACAAATCAATGGCCGACTTCAACTTGTAATTCTTTACCAATAAATTGATGATATCATCGGTATAAGTTATTTTCCAGTTTTTTAGTTTTCGGAGTAATAAGGCCTTTCCGATTTCAGCTTCTTTGAGCTCTTCCTCTTTAAGATGTCGCTTAATTCTTGCTTTGGCTCTATCAGAAACCACAAATGATAGCCAATCCGCTTTGGGGCTTTGCTTTTTACTTGTTAATATCTCCACCTTATCACCATTTTGCAATATATGGCGTATGGGTACATTTCGGTTATTTACGCGTGCACCATTACAGCGTGCCCCCACTTCTGTATGCACTTCGTATGCAAAATCGAGTACGGTGGAGCCTCCGGGCAATTGTTTCAAATCGCCATTGGGTGTGAAGATAAATATTTTATCAGAAGCTTTGGCAGCATCGCGCTTATAAGCCCCAAACTGAAGCTGAGCAGGATTTTCCAGCACATCACGAATTTGGTTCAACCATTCTTCCGCATCTTTTTTAGCAGGTTTATCCTTATAAATCCAATGGGCAGCTTGTCCTTTCTCCGCCATTATATCCATGCGCTCCGATCGAATTTGCACTTCAACCCAAATATCTTCCGGACCTTGTACAGTAGTATGTAATGATTCGTAACCACTAGCTTTGGGCGTGGTAACCCAATCACGCAATCGTTTGGGATTTGGGGTATATAAATCGGTAACAATGGAATAAATGCGCCAACAATCTTCCTTTTCCTTTTTTTGCGTACTTTTTGAAATAATACGCATGGCAAACAAGTCATAAACTTGTTCAAAAGCTACATTTTGTGAGCGCATCTTGGTCCAAATACTTGGGATTGACTTGGTGCGCCATTTCAACACACAATCTAAACCGTTGGCTACCAAAGCTTCTTTTATCGGCTGTATAAAAGCCTCCATCAAAACGCGTTGCTTATCCTTACTTGCAGCAATTTTAGTTTGTATCTCCGAAAAAACATCTTCATGTTCAAAACGCATCACACGTTCTTCAAACTCTGCTTTAATAGTATATAAACCGAGGCGGTGTGTGATAGGGATATATAAATGCTTGACCTCCAGCATAAATCGCCTTTGTTTATGTTCATCTAATAAATGCATATTCCGGACGTCCCAAAGGCGATGTGCTATCTTCAATAAGATAACACGAATATCATCAACAAAACTCAAAAAAAGCTTTCTAAACTGATCCGGCTGTGTTGCCAAGCGTTCAGTAGGCAGGGAGGATATTTTTTGAAAACCTTTTAATATAACAAGTGCATCTTGGCTATATTTTTCTTCCAAGCTTTTCCAATTTCCTTCCAATTCCACTTCGTTGCCATGCAGCAATGATGCTACTACGGTATGTGAGCGCAAGCCCAACTCCTCTACAGCAATATATGCAACTTGCAAATGGTGCAATATATATGGTGCATTGTTTGAAAGGCTTCTATCTGCATAAAGAGATGTAGCAAAAGCAAACGCCCTTTCAAGCTGCTCCTTCTCTTGCGCAGTACATATATGTTCAAGCTTTTCAAACAGATTATCCCAATATGTTTGAACTTGTTCCGGCATTCAATTTGTTTTTTTATAAAAAAAGCGTTTCTACCTCACTCGATACAAACGCTTTTTACCGAGAAAATCATCTATTTTATTTCTTAGTCAGCGGCTCTTTTCCTTTGGGCGTTTGCACACTCTCACCGGAAATACTTTCACGCATCTTGGTATCAGCCTGAATATTTTGGAATTTATAATAATCCATTATACCTAAGTTTCCGGACTTGAATGCTTCAGCAATTGCTTGAGGGATAAGTGCCTCTGCCTGAATTACATTTGCTCTGGCCTCTTGAGCTCGTGCTTTCATTTCTTGTTCTTGTGCGACAGCCATGGCACGACGTTCTTCGGCTTTGGCTTGTGCAATATTTTTATCGGCCTGCGCCTGATCCATTTGCAGCACGGCTCCAATGTTCTTTCCGATATCGATATCGGCAATATCAATTGACAAAATCTCAAATGCCGTTCCAGAGTCAAGTCCTTTACTTAGAACAACTTTTGAAATGCTATCCGGATTTTCCAGTACCGACTTATGCGAGTCAGCTGATCCGATTGATGATACAATTCCTTCACCTACACGTGCCAAAATAGTTTCTTCGCCTGCCCCTCCTACAAGTTGACGGATATTGGCGCGTACCGTAACACGTGCTGTAGCAATAAGCTGAATACCGTCTTTGGCAACAGCGGTTACCTTTTCAGTATCAATTACTTTCGGATTTACCGACATTTGTACAGCTTGAAATACATCACGACCTGCCAGGTCGATGGCAGTTGCGGTTTTGAAATTCAAATTAATATTGGCTTTATCAGCCGAAATAAGGGCATTAACCACTTGTTGCACGCGTCCGCCAGCAAGATAATGCGCTTCTAGGTCATCGCGCTCAAGTGTCAAGCCTGCCTTGGTAGCTGCAATCATACTATTAACAATAGCAGATGGGGGCACCTTTCTCCAGCGCATGAGTATAAGTTGCAGCAACGAAATGCGTACGCCTGATACCAAAGCTGTAAACCACAGCCCTACAGGGATAAAATAGAATAAAAACCATATGAAAAATATGGCTCCCAATCCAATAGCTATAATGAAATACGGTTCAGTCATGATAAATTACTTTTTTGATTTTATAATAATTTTATTGTCTTCTATTTTAATAATTTCAATTTCCTGATCTTCATCGATATATTCGGAACGTGCATGAACTTCATAAAACTCATTATTAAATACGGCTTTACCCACAGGGGCACAACGGGATATGGTAAGTCCCACATCGCCTATTTTGAGTTTTTCTTCATCAATAACATTCACACGTGCATCAATATTCGTTTTTAACATGGCTTTATCCCATGTTTTTGGTCGTAAGGCAAAAATCAAAGCCGTTACATTGACGGCTACCGTAACACCTAATGCAATGAAACCTTCTTTGCTTCCCAGATGCACAAAGGCAAGATAAACTGCAAAAGACATTAAGCCAAAACCAATAAGGCCGGCGAGCCCTCCACCGGGGATAACAAGTATTTCCAACAAAACCATGAGTAAACCTACCCCCACCAACACTAAAATTATTGTCCACATATTTATTCGATTCCAGCTGTTAATTTACGATTAATAAACTCATTATAAATTGGTTTCAACTCATTTTTAGTACCTGATTTCACAGCACATCTCCCTTTGTAATGCGTAATGATAGCACATGTTTCAGCTTGATCAACAGTATGCCCGCAAAGTTCAATTAAACTTTGAATTACAAAGTCAAATGTGTTAAAATCATCATTAAAAAGAATGAGATTGCATGGCTCTTCATGCATCAATTCTGTTTCTGAAATGGGTAGATTTTTTTCTTTAACCATTTGCACAAATTTTGAGAAGTTAAAGATACAAATATCTGAGGTAGTACGAGCTAATCCGGGCAAATTAAATTTTAAAACATCTTAATTTTTCACTAAACATCGGCAAATCAGTGTCAATACAGCTTTTTAGATTAATATCCGACAAGACAAATAGGATTTATTAACAACTTATTTATGTTCTTTATTCTATTTTTGCCAAATGAACATGAATGGAGATTTCTTTTTAAACACATTGGAGACATTACTTCACGAGCCACTACCCGGCTTCCCGTTACAGGAAAAGATGGAGCCTCCGACGCGTCGTGTATCGATTCTCAATAACCAGCACGAGCTTCCTGCCCGTGAAAGTGCAGTATTGGTATTACTTTTTCCGAAAAAAGAACAGCTACATACCGTTTTTATAAGAAGAAATGTATACGATGGAGCCCATAGCGGACAAGTTTCGTTTCCGGGAGGAAAGATGGAAACATTCGACCAATCACACATTCATACCGCCTTGCGTGAAACACGAGAAGAAATAGGTTTGGCTGAAAATCAAGTACGCGTGCTGGGTATGCTGAGCCCTTTATATGTACCACCAAGCAACTTCAATATACAGCCGGTAGTTGGGTATAGTTCAAATCCCAATCATTTCATTCCCGACCCGACAGAAGTAGCAGAAGTATTTACCGTGCCTCTCAATAATTTGCTTGACCCTGTTTACCAAACAAAAAAAGCCGTCAGACTGGCTGACGGCAATGTTATGGAAGTACCTTGTTATATATTTGACAATAAAATTGTCTGGGGTGCTACCTCAATGATATTAAGTGAGTTTAACGAAGTTGTAGAGCGTGCAATAAAGCAGACAAACTTATAAAACAACAATTTTACTTTCGATTACTGAGCTTTTCTTAAGCATTTCACTGACACCGCAATATCGCTCTTGCGACAAACTGACAGCCTTTTCTAATTTGGCAAAATCTAAATCTTCACCTTTAAATGTATAAGTTATAATTATTTTGTGATAATATTTTGGGTGTTCTTCGGTCAATTCACCTTCAACCTCAACATTGAAATAATCCGGATTAACACGCATTTTCTTCAAAATAGAAATCACATCCATTCCGGTGCAACCGCCTAAAGACACCAGCGTGAGCGGTTTAGGGCGTGCCCCTTGATTTTGACCACCTACATGCTGTTCGGCATCGAGCTTTAACTTGAAACCATTCACTTCGGCATCAAATGCCATATCACCCGACCAGGTGACATCCACTTTATTTTTCATAGCTTAAATATTAATTGAATTCGATATGTGCGGGAAGTATCCCTGAGGTATACGAATCAATAAGCGTGCCATCATATCTATAACGGTGGATATGTCCTTCCTCCACATAATTACCTACATCCGTAACCAAAATCATTCCGTTATTCGGATCGACAGCTATGTGATAAAAACTATGATTGTCTGAATGAACCCATGCTGTTTCAGGTAAAGCATCCGAATTGACAGGCATTTGATAAAGGTCCCAATTGATAAAATAAAGCGTATCGGCAGTATTATTGATTGCCAAAGCTTCAGGCGCCATAGATTTGGATGGAAATTCAAAACGTTTTTCTATCTGTAAGCTGTTTGGATTAATACAATATAATGCAGGGAATTCTTCTTCCATAAACCCTCCGCTACATAGCACCCAAAGGCGTTCATGCTTGTCAAGCACCATGCTGTTTGGCTCAATACCAACAACAATACTATCGGTTAATCGATCAAAACGGGTGTCAATAACTTGAATGGTATTGTTTTCATAATCTTGCCCATAGTTAGTCCAATTGGTGGCAAATAGCTTTTCCTTGTATACAAGTAGATTTTCTGTTGTCTTACCGGTATTAATTGTTCCCAAGCTTTCTAAAGTAGTAGGATTAAACACAGTCAGCCCGGTAAAACTCATATCGGAAACATATGCTTTCCCGGCATCCACTACTTGAATGTAGCGAGGCGAATGCAACTCTTTTAAATTTGCTTTTATCAAGCCGGTTTTTGCATCCATGCTCCATATAGTCCCACTATTGTTTACCACGATGTACGCATTGTCATTCCAGACATACACACTTTGTCCCACATCGCCCAAAGGCACATCATTCATACTATAAAAGAAGTTGTTCTGCAGTTTTGCCGAATCGTAATTAAAGAAAGAAAGCGAAGCATTTCCAGCTGTGAAGTTACCCTGATTAATCACAAAAAACCCTTTACCGATGGTATCGGGGAAATCCGGTTTTGGATCATCATCTATTTTCGTACAAGATGCAGTTAGAATCAGTGTAAAAGCAACAATTGCACTAATCATTTTGTTAGGATTACCTCGAAAGGTTCTGAAAAATTCAATAATTCTCATTTTGATTTGTTTTAGATTTGAAAGGTATATTAAAAATTAAATTTGCTTGATAATGTCTCCCGGGCATGGGGCGCCACAATACAGCTTGATAGCTTTTATCGAATAAATTATTCACGCTAAGCTGTAAATCAAACTGCTTAAACATCCTGACATTCAACCCAGTGTGGTGTAAAGCATAGGTAGGCAGCACAGCAAAATGCGCTTCTTGCGAACTATAATTTGTATAGCGACTTCCGGTAAGTTCAAACTGATAATACCATCCTATTTTCCCATAATCGACACGAAAGATAGCATTGGCATGATGTCGTGGAATATAAATCAGCTGCCTGCCTGTTGTCAAAGAATAACTTGCCACAGCACTTTCATCTGTTGTGACCGTATAAGCGTAATTATATGATAAATAATAATTAAGCTTATTTGATTTAAGGTGTATTCGTTGAAACACCTCCAGCCCGCGTGCCTTAACTTTTGCAATATTTTCAGGCATCCAATAGCGATAAGCTGAAGGACGCCATAAAATCCAGTCATCAATAACGGAATAATATGCTGAAATACGGCTTTCAATTTCAAAGTCCTCTTTTTCAATCTGATGTCGAATACCCATATCTGCTACTTTCGCCTTTTCAGGTTTTAAATCAGCACGACCGCCAGGATACCAATGCAAATCATTCATTCCCGGCAAGCGGTAATTTGTGCCTGCACTAAAGTTTAGCGCAATATGTTTCTGTTGCCACGGAAACACATCCAAATTAAGGGCAGGTATCAGCCCAATGGCAGCACCATTTATCCAATTATGCTGTAAGCTTAATCTTAGTTTTATTGATTCTGACAAGCTGTGTCGGCTACTAAGTTTTGCCAACAAATGCTTTCGATTTGCCGTTTCTGCATAATTGCTTGTACGCACTTGCTCTTCATCGAATGCCATAAAAAGACTTAAGCCATGTTTTTCTGTCCATTGATGCTCCATCTTTAGCTGATTCATCCAAGCAACTGATTCATTCCTAGACTGAATATGCGTCACCGGTTCGAATGGTGGTATTTGCGTACGCGTTAACAGCTCATAGTCCATATTATTGAAAAACAAAGCGGTACTTAGCTCAGCCGATCCCTTTTGCCAATAATATTTATAGGATAAAATATTCCTGCTATAATTCTCATTTTGCTGCTCTTTCGGCTGCCCTCCCCTATCCAAATTTGTCATGATGGCAGGCAGATTGCGATCGTTCCACTGATTCCAGCTTTGAAAACCAATTTTCGATTTCCCTACAAGCCAGTTTATTTCCTGTAAAAAGCCCTTGTCGTAAAATGATGCATTCTGTTGCTTGGTATATTCTTTTGGCCAGCTGGCAGTATTAAGAAAAGTAAAATCATTCTTCCCCATGCGGTTAAATAAACGACTATGCAACTGAATCTTATCAGTAGAATATAAAATATCTGCAAAGCTCCCGTAATTGGAGAAGCTGGCTGCCGATTGAATGAGTTTTATTTGCCAGCCTTTATTAAAAGAAGCATTATTTGTCAAAGAAACAGTACCTCCCAATCCGCCTTTATAGCTATCCGACGTATTCGCCCATGCCAATTCAATCTGATCGGCAATAAAAACAGGTAATAAGGAAAAATCCACCTGTCCATGCTGGCTGCTATTAATTGGGAAGCCGTTCCACAATACCATTGTATGATTCGCTCCCGTGCCGCGAAACGATACGGTGGAAAGGCCTCCCGGACTGTTTGTTTTCACATAAACTGAGCTGTTTTGCCGAAGCAAAATCCCCATATCTTCTGTTATTGACATCTGAAGTGACACGGTATCAAGCTTTTGCCTTTGAGAGCGAATTGCTTCCTCCGGAATGCGCGCAACCACCTCCACCTGATTGAGCAGTACGGTATCCGCTAGCTGAGCCTTTAGTGTGCTACTAATGAACAACAGGCATAAAGTGAGTGCGCCCCAACGAACTAAAGCTTGCATCTTCAATGTTTTCAATTACATACTGAATAAGACCACAAAGCTTTTGGGAATAGCATGAAAGTGTCCGGCAAATTGATTTTAAAATCAAGAAAGATAATTGAAAAACCGCCAAAACAATTAAGCATATATCAGATTTTTAAGGTGTTACACCTCAAAACTCCAGGGAAATTTGTCGAAGGATTAAAACGAAAATCGACAAGCCTTTATCCCGAAAGCTTTGTAAATAATTAAATTCAAGGCAGGTCTTCTGACTTACTCACTTTTGGCGGCCTTCCCATCCGTCCCGGGATTTTCCGGGATTGTGACAGTGGCGTGAGGGTTACCAAAAGTCTTTCAACGAGCTTACAGCAGCGGGTACTGTTCAGGATTTGCACCTGATTCCCTATTACGAACTGTGTACAAAAGATACACTATGTTCACCTTTCATCGGCAAAAATAACACTTTTGCAATACTAAATATGGATTGTCCAACTAATTATTTTTGGACAGCTTATGAAAAGATTATATCGAACTGAATTTGATTGCTATAGCTTTTTCTTTTGATAGGACTTATAGAGTATCCAAATACCGGCAATTACAAAAGGAATACTCAGCCATTGTCCCATATTCAAGGTCATGTTCGATTCGAAGCCCACTTGAGGCTCTTTTAGAAATTCCAGGAAAAAACGAGAACCAAATACTAAAATAAGGAACCAGCCAAATAAAAACCCGGGCATGGACTCCCCTTTTCCACATTTGAAATAGGCACGAAGCAAGAAAAAGAATGTAAAAAGATACATGGCACCCTCATAAATTTGTGTAGGGTGGCGCGGATCGGCATTCAAAGCAGGGTCATAATAACGTATAAACTGAAAACCCCATGGCAGTTGGGTAATATGTCCAAAAATCTCGGAGTTCATCAAATTACCCATACGAATAAAAAAGCCTGCCAAAGCTACCACTATTACAATACGGTCTAATATCCAAATGAACGAGCGTTTTTGACGACGGGAAAACAAATATAAGCCGCCAATGATACCAATACCAGCACCATGGCTTGCTAATCCACCTTCCCAAACCTTCAATATCTCAATGGGATTTGCTAAATAATAAGAAGGCTCATAAAACAAACAATGTCCTAAGCGGGCTCCCACAACAGTTGCCACCAACATATAAGTTGAAAGTATATCCAATACCTCATTTGGAATATTCTCACGCTTAAAAACCCGTTGCATGATGATATAACCTACTATAAATGAGGAAGCAAACAATAAACCGTACCAACGTACCTCATGACCTCCCATAAGTGGAAGCCAATCAGGAAACTGGAACATAACGGGCGAAACATCCCAAACTATAAATGACAACATAGCGCTTTTTGTTGCAAATGTACATTATTTTTCAGCCGATAGCAGTAAGTTATCAAGCAATTTAAAATTAGCTTGGCATTGTTTACAAGCGTTGAAACTCAAAAGTGGGATAGCCTTTTTCTCCGGCATGATTATAAAAGCCGATAAAACGTAGCTTAAAATAATATCCATGCTGATTTCGAATGAAATACGTAAACTCAGGATGCACATCATAATACACCATTCCGTTGCTTACATCGCCTTCCACATCTTTCCAATCGTAGCCGATTGCATCCTGCCGATTGGTAAACTCCAGCGCCAAGGCATTTTCCATGCTTAGCTCATCGAAAGGCTTGAGGCTGTCCTGCACGGCAAGTGTTTCGTGTCGATTTAACAGTACGCCGGTTACCAAATAAGGATATGGCTCACCAATATTCGTGAATAGTAGCGTAGTATATTGGGTGAAAAGTAAATCATATGATTCTCTATTTGGCTCGGGAAATACCTGTTCATGACTTTCGAAGGAATAATATGCATAATTTGTTTGCGGGTCTTTGATTACCGAAGCAGAATGAATTTCATTTCCGTTCAATAGGGCATAGCGAAAATAATAGGTATCCCCTTTCAAGCTGTCAATGATAAGTTTTCGATAGCCCAACATATTCCCCAAATCATCAAAACCACGATCAATTACATATAATTCACCGCTATAAACAGTGTCAGTTTCAAGTACTTGAATCCAATCTTTCAGTGCAGCCTCAGAGCGATTGCCATCAGATGGGTCAAAAGTCATATCCAAGTTAGCTGCATTGCTGACAGCGTCAAAACTATGCTTAGCCGTGCGGGCAGCCATCATAAAGTTAGCGGTATTCAAAAGTACATGATATCCATCTTCGTGGCTTTCAAAAATGAGATCATAAGTTTGTTTACTATTCGAAGCAATGACCAAGCTGTCCTCCAAACTGTAATACACTTGGTATTTATATGTTTGGGTCATTTCAACAGTTTCGGTCACTTTATTTCCCCTGTCGTAAGGCGTAATTCGCTCATCTTCTTTAAAACAAGATGTGAACAAAAAGGGAATCAGTAAAATTATATATAACCTACTCATAATCAACTTGTTTTATCTAAACGAGCAATAAATTTAATAAAATAGGTCCTTCCCCATCCGACAGGAGACGAGTCGCCTCCAATTCCGTGAACACCACCGCCACCACTGCTTCCGCGTATCATGACATTGGTATTGTCAAAAAGGTTTTTCGCTCCAATCTGCAGCAATAATTTATTGCCTTTAAAATATTTTGTAGCAGACAAATCCATATTGTGATAGCCTTCCATGATATATCTAAATATTTCACCGTCTTCATCCACAAAAACCTCCGGATAAGCTCCATTATATTTATAATACAAACCAAAATCCAGATTTGGCTTTTGCCAGCGATAATTAACTGTTGCAATCACATCGGCACTATAAATCATATTCAAGTTGGCAGCATTATTTTGCTGTTGAAGACGTCCGGTATGACCAAAGCCCAGTTTCATTTCAAGGCGTGGGTAAATTCTATTATTAAACTGAAGCTGATAGCCTTGTGTAATCATTTTATCCAGATTCACATAAGTATAGAGCGAACTTTCCGGGTCAATGGTAGCTAAACTGATGCTGTTTGAAATATGATTATAAAACAAATTTAACTCAAGCCCGTAATCGTATCCGGCTTTCTCCTGATGGTATTTGAACGCCATATTTACATTATGCGAACTTTCGGCTTCAAGCGATTCATTTCCACGTATGTTATGGTTCACATCCACAAACTCTAGATACAGTTCTTTCAATGAAGGTGCACGAAAGCCTTTGGCATACGACCCCCTAAAGCTCAAAGCCTCGGCAAAATCATGTTTGATATTCAGAGAATATACCAAAGGAGCTTTATATTTTGTATTAAATGCATAACGAAGACCGGGCTGAAGCATGCTGCGCGCCCCAATTTGCCATTTCACACTCAAAAATCCTGCAAAATCACCAATTGATTGTTGTAAATCCAAGATGCGATTTCCATATCCGTTTTCGTAATTTACATCCAATCCAAGTTGGTAGTTGAATGGGCTTTCATTTGTACTCTTACTGAATTCTGCCCTCAATAAATATTGATTAAAGCGCGAGGTATCTTGATCGAAAGTATTGGCTGTAATGGTCTTATCAAGCGTCGTCAAGTCTACAAACCAAGTGTTTTTTATACGGTCATAATACGAATAAGATGCCAGCACATTCAAAAAACGATTTGTAAATAATTTAGTGTTTAAATCCAGCTTGGCTGTCAATCGATTTGTGATAAAATCACTATCAAATGCTGTTTCATAATAAGGACGCATTAAATTACCTTTGTCTTTAAGCAACTCATTAAAATATGAAACAGACAAGCCACTTTGCAGGCTGCTTGTGCGATAATTGAGGCTTGCATCCGTGCTGTATTGCCTTTTAGGCTTCCACAACTTGCTACGCAGACTGTCGACCGTGCTAAAGCCGTCGAAAAAATTACGCATGGCTGCTATACTTGATGACCAATTATTTTTACTAAATGAAGCATCCGCATTAAAGTTATAAACCCCAACCGATTCAAGATATGAGCCGGCACTAACTGCCTGCTTGCGCGTATTTCCGTCACGGGTAATAATATTAATAACCCCAGCCAAGGCATTGCTGCCATAAATTACTGACATTGGACCTTCAATCACTTCAATCTGCTTTACATTGTGCAGGTTAAGTTGACCCAAATCAATATTTCCGTTCATTCGCCCTATGAGAGGTACGCCGTCAATAAGGAATTTTATATGTTCACCACTCAATCCTTGAAGCGTAATTCGCGACCCCAAAGCACCATCAAAAGAAGTGCGGATATTTAATTCACCCGCCATCAGCTCACTTAAGTTATTGGAGGCTTTGCGACTAATTGCCGAAGCACCAATTACTTTTACCCGAAAAATGGATTTATCAACCGGCTGCGGACTGTATTGCCCGGTAACCACCACCTCATCCATATTGTAAACCAAAGGCTGTAAAAGGAGCTTTTTCTTTTCGGACGGATACAAAGTATCGTGATGCATTTGATAGCCCAAAGCCGAAATTGTCATCAGCATAGGCTGCCGAATATCTACTTCTATACGACCTTCAATATCGCTAATAAGCGTATGCATTACTGTGCCTTTGAAATTACAAAGCTGTAAATGCGCAAACGCAACAGCTTCCTTCGTACGCTTGTCCTGAAGACGCACAGAAGCAGGCTGAGCCCTGACAGCAAAACCGTGTAGCAATAGTGTTAAAACTAAAATAATATAAGGCAAGCGAAACATGCTTAACGAATAATCAGTTTTTGACGTTCGATAGTGTTTTTCAGTACTATTTCAATGATATAAACCCCGTCAGTTAAAGAAGTTGCAGAAAAAGAAAGTGAATTTGAGTTATAAAATTCTTTCACCATCACTTGTCTGGCCGACATATCAAAAATATGTATTGCCTTCAAATCTTCGGGATTCTCTAAACCGATATGTATTTGTCCTTTTCCGGGATTTGGATAAATCACCGCTCGTTGCTCCTTGCGTATTTCAGTCAAGTCGGCATAAGATATCAATTGTTTACGCAGTCCGGTTTCTCCGCTTGCGGTACCACTGAAATAATCAAAATCAAGCTTGTATACATCTCCTACACGATCTTTTACAAAATATGTGGTGGAATCTTGTATGGTCCAAGCAAACTCGCTCATACTGAATTCTTTCCAGTCGTGACCTATGGGAGTTTTATGGTATTCAAACTCCTGATTAAACCAATCGGTAAAGTCAGCTTCAACAGGATGATATTTTACTGTGCCCACATCCAAGTTATTTAGCACACCCACCACGATATAATATGATGGATTTCCTTCATTATCAAACACTATGGAGGCATATCTACTCCATAATAAATCCCATTCATTGATATCCGGCTCACGGTCAATAAGACTTTGGCTCCGCATATTATAGTAAATAAATAAACGATTATCCTGATAAGGAGTCACATCAATTTCTTCAACTACTTCATCGCTCCCATCCAGATTGGCATATTTGAAACTGAAGCTGTTTAGGGTAGAATTTTTAAGTTCAATCCACAGTTTTTTAAAGCTGCCATTAGCTAATTTTACAACAAAAAGTGAATCACCTACTACATTATGCGTAATCATATTATAAATTCCCCAACCATAATCGGGATGACCTAAAGCATTGCGGCTGAATGCTCCATCTTCCCAAATGGTATCGGAATTATACATCGGAATCCAATTGGCAAAGCCAAGCGTATCTACAGCATTCCAAGCAGCGGTATCTCCATGAGGATATGTAAACAACTCTACACCAATTCCATCATTGATAAGGATACCGGCACTCCAACGATTGGTATAAAAACCAATATCCCAATTGTCGCGAGATACCGTTTTTACAGTTCCATTTTTAAGGCTGTAGTACACATCAGATTCGTAATTATTTCCCATGGCGACCGTGTCACTTACAGCATCGGCAAACGACAAAGCTCCAAAGCTTAAGAGCATTAAAATTAGTATGTAATATTTTTTCATGAAATTGAATTTTTAAAATTAATTCTATAGCATTAATCCAGGCCATTATGGTAACAGCAATAGCTTGATTTTGTTGAATTATGCTACAGAAAACAATAATTTTTAACAATCTGAAAGGAAAAATCGCTTAATTCATCAAGCAATTCTCCAAAAAACAGGACAGACAGCCACAAAATCAGCTTTATGATAGGAAGTAAAAAGGAGGCGCCCGATTTGCATAATATTCCGAGGCATTGCATAGTGCCTTTAATATATTTAAAGCAAAATTTGGCGTATAAGGTATTGAATAGATTGCAGTTGCATTGTTAGCAGAATATAAGTAAGCCGACTGGAGACTTGACTCAAGCTGTAGATGTGATTTTTTAAAAGTAAAAAATATCCCTTGTTCATCATCAGCGGTTTTTGGTTTGATGAATAGGTTTTTGCCTTCAAAAAAATCAACATGATAAATGCGCTTTTGGTGAAATATAATTAGCTCACCAATTACCAACCACATGAATGCTAAAATCATCAGTAGTTTGAAGCCTGAAAAAATGCGTAGCTTTTTCATAATTCGCATGCAAAAATATAATTTTTCATCAACAAATACTCAATTCCAAAAAATCGCAACCAAGCAGATGATTTATATCAGCATTTGAAAGTTTTTTGACACAAAAAAACCCGAAACAATGATTTGTTCGGGCTTTTCACAGTAGCTGTTGCCTTATTTGAATTCCTTTTTCAATTGCTCTACCCATTTTTTCACACGCTCATCGGTTAAATCAGCCTGACGGTGAAAATCAAGGGCTAAACCGACAAAATGATCGCCGCGCTCAGCCAAAGAGAAATAATAATCATAACCTTCTTTAGGCCAGAAGCCTACTACCACGGATTTATCGGGCAAACGACAATAAAGTGTACCCATTCCGTCAACAAAACTTTCGGGATATTCGCGCTGATCACCTAAGCCATATAAGGCAAGTTTTTTATCGCTAAAATCAATCGATGACAGAAAATCAATAAAATCTTCCCAATCATCTTGCATGCCACCAATACCCCAAGCTGAGGTACCGAAAATAAGGTTCTTATATCCCGCAATCAAATCGGCAGAGGCTTTCTTTATATTGTGAATCTCAGCCTTTTTACCTAATATCTTTTGAATCTTTTCCGCAACTGCTTTGGTGCTGCCATGCGTAGATCCGTAAAAAATTCCAACAGTTTCCATATTCCTTATTTATAACGATTCTAAATTTCGTGCAAAAGTACACTTTTTCCGGATATTTCAAATTTTGAAGTGAATGCCGACAAATACTGCCGCTATGTTCTTTTTCAAAACTCTACCGAAACCGATATACTCAACAATCAATAGCCGATTTTTGTTTTGCAGGCAATGAATTTTTCGAAAAGCAAAGCAATTTACAAATGGTTGTTTAACCTGCTTAATTCATGAATTTAATTTTATGATAAAAACTTTTTTCAATCATTACTATAATCTCCTAGCGCAATGTTCATAAGCTATTACGATAAAGCTTGATTGACAAGCTTATCAATTGCTGAATTATGCAGGTTTAAAAACCTGACTTCAGCTGTTCGGCTGTAATGAGTTTATTTAAAATGGCATATACGGTAAGACCCGAAACTGTTTTAATTCCAAGCTTACGAGTAATATTTTTCCGATGTGTCATCACCGTATGTATGCTGATAAACAGTTTTTCGCTTATTTCATTATTTGTCAAGCCGAGTGCAACATATTTCAGTATATCGGTTTCCCTGTCGCTGAGTGTACTTTCGTCAGCCGGAGCAGGTAATCCTACACGTTCAACAATAAGTTCAAACTGGGCTACAAGCTCTGCCCTACTTGCACAACTTGGCACCACAAAATCAAACTGAGCCGCCACGGCATGCTCCAGCGGGTCTTTCGCTAGGGCAACCCATACAGCTTGAGACAGTTTTGGGTCGCTACGATTAATTACCATACCCGAAGGCATTAATTCCGGATTCATTATGATAAGATCGGCTCCGGTTTTACGTAAAATTTGAGGCAACTTCTCAAGCCGCATATTGGTTTCTTCCACACGATGACTCAAACGCATTTGACTGAGCAAGGTTTTAATTCCCTCACGAAGTAAAAATGAAGGTTCTGCTATAAATACTTTTATGACTCCCATTTTGTATCGATTTTATTAAGCCAGACGGGCTATTGCCTTTTCCATTTTTTCAACTATGGGAACCAAAATCATATCTTCAATACGACAATGGTTATTGAGGTCGAGCTCCAGCTCAAACAAATCGTGAAGCATCACGTTTAACAAGCGGCTATCTTTCGGGTTAGGTAAATATTTGAGTATAATTTGCTTTAAGTCATACAGTTTTTCTTCAATATCGCTATGGTCTTCCTCATATTGCGAGATAGAATATGCCTCTAAGTAGGCATTCAACTCTTCTTTGCTAATCTTGTTATCCAAAAATTGCTCCAATGCCATAGCATAAGGATATACCCGATTTTCTTCTATTTCAATATGCATAACAAGCTCTTTCTTATACTGTTGAAAGAAGTCAGATAAAAGTTTTTTCGTGTCCTCAGCCAAGATATCATCTGCAAGAAGACGGTCTAAAATAGCCTCAATCTCGGGCACCTTAAACTCCAAATAATAATTATGGGTTTTGTGCAAATAGTCCACCAACATCCCGGCTTTTATCTTCAACAGATTTTGGAGCGGGAAATAGGAACGATTGTGATAGGTATTTATAAGGTCAAGAAAAAAGTTAAGATCCACATTGTGTTCGCGGCATACCGTTTCAACCGATTTTTCACCAAAGCCGAGCTGGATTCCAAAACGATTAATAACGTGCAGAAGATGGTGATTCAGATGAATGACATCCACCATTTTCATCTCTTTGTGTATAAGCATAATAAGTTTTATTCAAGGATTTGTTGCTGCAAAAATATCAAATCCTTTGTAACAGACCAATTTTGTATCAAATCGCGAAAAGCTATTCCATATTATTTACCAACAGCACTTCATAACTTGCAAATAATATTTTTTAGCCTAATTTTGGCGGCTCATGGACGAACAGCTTATATATCAAATTGCATTAACCCTAATCCCCGGAGTTGGAGATGTAAACGGCAAGCGATTGGTTGCCTATTGTGGCGGAGCTGAAGCTGTTTTCAAGGAGAAGAAACGCCTGTTGGAAAAAATCCCGGGCTTGGGAGGCTATATTATTCAAAATATTTTAAAGTTCAATGATTTTTCACGAGCAGAAGCTGAGATAGCCTATGCTAAAAAGCACAATATACAGCCGTTATTCTATCTTAATCCACTATATCCTAAGCGTTTACAACATTGTGCAGACAGCCCTTTAGTACTTTATCACAAAGGCAATGTCCCACTAAATCATCAGCGTGTCATTGGTATTGTAGGGACGCGACATCCCACCGAATATGGTAAATATTTTACGGAACAATTGGTTGAAGCCCTTCGCGATGACGATTTATATATCGTTAGCGGACTGGCCTACGGCATTGATACAAGTGCTCATCGTGCTTCCGTACAGAATGGTATTCCAACCATTGGAGTGCTTGGGCATGGCCTTGACAGATTGTATCCGGCGGTAAATCGACCACTCGCTTCCCGTATGCTTGAAAATGGGGGCTTAGTAACTGAATTTATGAGCGGCTCCAAGCCCGATAGGGAAAACTTTCCCAGAAGAAACCGCATCATTGCCGGCATGATTGATGCATTAATAGTGGTGGAATCGGCAAAAAAAGGAGGAGCACTGATTACCGCCAATATCGCCAGCTCATATAATAGAGATGTATTTGCAGTGCCCGGAAGAGTGGGTGACCCTTTTAGCGAAGGATGTAACTTTTTGATTCGTACCAATCAAGCGGAGCTATTGGAAAATGCCCAAAACCTTCGATATATCATGGGCTGGGAAAAGAAAAACAAGTCAGCTGCACATCAAACCAAGCTTTTTAGAGAGTTTTCCGATGAAGAAAAAATTATAATGGATTTATTTGAAGAGCAAAATGAATGCGGTGTGGATGACATCATGGTAAAAAGTAAATTACCTGCCTCAAAGCTGGCTGCACTGCTCCTCAGCCTTGAATTTGACGGAATTATTACGGCTTTGCCGGGAAAAATTTATCGGAAAAATTAAGCTATAAAACCTAATATGCCTTCAAGATTTGGTAGAAATAATCCATATTAGGAATATTTTTAGGTAAGAATTTCGCATCAAAACATCTTTGACAAAAATGAAAGCAGTATATTTGAAAGCTTTATTGTAATTTTGTCAACTAAATTAATTGCGCAAGAAATATGAAAAAACATTTACTCATTTTAGCAATGAGCCTGCTTATCGGCTCTACAGTATTCGCACAAGAAAAGGCGTTTCAGTTTGGATTCAAAATAGCTCCAAGCATGAGTTGGCTGAAACCAACTACTACAGATTATGTGAATGAAGGAGTTAAAATCGGATTCAACTGGGGCTTTGTAGGTGATATTTACCTCATGGAAAACTATTCCGTACAAACAGGATTCAATGTGTTATACGTCAATGGCAGCTATTCATATCCGGATAAAGTTGAATCCGGTGGAATAGATTATATTGGCATAACCGAAAGGGATATCCGATTGAAGTACATACAAATTCCCGCTGTTTTACGAATGCGCACCAATGAAAATAACCGTCTTTCATATTATGCAGAAGCCGGTTTGGGTATTGCTTTCAAAACGGGAGCCAAAGCTGATGATTACTTCCGTGCCAATGTAGGTGGTTTCACAGAAACAAAGGAAGACTTGCATGTTTCAAAAGAATATGCATTAACCCGTGAGTCACTTATTTTAGGCGGCGGTGTATTTTACAATCTTGGAGGCTCAACCCGCTTGTTTGGTGGCTTACGCTTTGACAATAATTTTATTGACATACTTAAATATACCAACAAGGTTCAACAGGATGTTAAAAATAACGGCATCGCTAACTTTATTGAACTAAATATAGGCGTTTTACTATAGTTGATTAAGTGAAAATAGCCCTCATACAAGCTGGTTTTTATCCGGCTGATACCGAGAAAAACACGCTTATTATTTTGGATGCTGTCCGCAAAGCCCACGAGCAGCAAGCAGAGTTTATTGTTTTTCCCGAGTTATCATTAAGCGGTTTTCCGCTGCACGATATAGTAAGTTATGAAGGCTTTCTGCAGCAATCAGAAGACCGACTGCATCAAATAGCTGCCGAATGTACGGATATTGCCTGCCTTGTCGGCCTACCCTATCGAAAAGAATCGAATGGCAAAACAAAGCTAATCAATGCGGCAGCCTTTTGCCACAAAGGACAGCTAGAAATATTCGGTAAATCGAAACTGCGTAACCACTCCATCTTTAATGAATCGCGTTATTTTAATACTTGCGAAGAATCAAAGCTATTACACTTTAACGGAAAACGCTTTCGAATAGCGCTTGGTGAAGATATTTTCGCTTTAAATGACAGCCCTTCTGCCCCGCCAGCAGCCGATTTCATCATTGCCTTGGACACACAAGCATTCGATTACGGCTTACCGGAAAGGCGAAGAAAAAAGCTGCAAGAAATTGCCATCCTGCAAAACAGTCCAATCCTGTTTGTAAATCATGTGGGCGCACAAACAGAGCTTATTTTTGAAGGTGGCTCCATGGCAATAAGCTCGAAAGGAGAAATTGCGGCAGCAGCCAAATTATTTCAAGAAGACAGTATATATATTGATACGAAACTACTTGAAAGCAATAAAGTCAAAGCAATAGAAGAAGAAATTCAACCTAAAATCGCACTGATTCAGGATGCTTTGATATGCGGGATACGCGAATTTTTTCACAAAAACAATTTTCATAAAGCAGTACTTGGCTTATCCGGCGGCTTGGATTCAGCTGTTGCCATGGTATTGGCTGTCAAGGCGCTTGGTCCCGAAAATGTAGTTGGACTGATGATGCCCTCACAGTTTTCAACGGATCATTCCGTAAAAGATGCGCAAGATTTAGCTAAAAATTTACATGCCGCCGCCGAACTCATACCTATCGAACCGCATTATCATACTATTGTGGATAGTTTGCAGCCAGTTTTTCAATCAAAGCCATTTGATGTCACTGAAGAAAATATTCAAGCACGTATTCGCGGTTTGTTGCTTATGGCAGTTTCAAATAAACTAGGATATATCTTATTGAATGCCAGCAATAAAAGTGAAGCTGCGGTAGGTTATGGCACATTATATGGCGACATGAACGGAAGTATTTCTGTTTTAGGTGATGTATACAAAACAGAAGTATACGAATTGGCGAAATATATCAACAGGCAAGAAGAAATAATTCCTTGGAATATCATCAATAAACCGCCATCAGCCGAATTGAGCCCGGATCAAAAAGATAGCGATAGCCTCCCTCCTTATGAGGTGTTGGACGCAATATTATATGGATATATTGAAGATGGCAACACAGTGGAAGAACTGATTGCCAGAGGTTTTGAAGAAGAAATGACAAAACGCATCACAAATCTGGTCAACAGAAATGAATTCAAGCGTTATCAATCAGCTCCTGTATTAAAGATATCGCCAAAAGCATTGACTACAGAAAGGAGAATGCCATTAAATTCGTCCTATACGCTTTAGGAAAAAGGGGATAAGTATTTTTTGCTTCACTTATCCCCATTCAATTCTTATAAATTGATTGCTTCAACCGATTTAATTTCGGGTAATGCCCTGCGAATTGTATTTTCTACCCCATTTTTCAGGGTCATGGTGCTATAAGGGCATGAGCCGCAAGCGCCTGTCAATTCAACATTTACCACCAAATCATCGGTAATTTCCACAAAATTAATATCGCCGCCATCCTGTTGCAGATAAGGACGCACTTGTTCAATTAAATTCTTGACTTTGCGAATCAATTCTTCGTTAACTTCCATGATAATTAAGTTTAAAAAGTTTATTTGTTTACCAGTCCTTTTATTTTTTGAGCCACTTCCATAAACGCTTTTGCAATGACTGAATTTTCATCCAACGCAATGGGGCTGCCACTATCACCGGCAGCAGCAATTTCTTCTACTATCGGGATTTGACCCAGTAGCGGAAGCTGTAATGAATTGGCAAAAGCTTCTCCATGTCCTTTTCCAAAGATATGATATTTTTTATCAGGCATATCGGAAGGAGTAAAATAAGCCATATTTTCTATCAATCCGAGCATCGGGATTGTAAGCTTATCTTGACGGAACATAGCAGCAGCACGTACCACATCAGCAAAAGCAAGCTTTTGAGGTGTTGTAACAACAACTGCTCCGGTGATAGAATACGATTGTGCCAAAGTAAGCTGTATATCGCCTGTCCCCGGAGGAAGGTCAATAATTAAATAATCCAACACGCCCCAATCGGCATCACTTAACAATTGGTTTAATGCACTTGTAGCCATGGGTCCACGCCAAACAAGAGGTTTGTCTGTATCTACAAAGAATCCAATCGAAAGCAGTTTTATTCCGTGTTTTTCCAAGGGTACTATGAGTGGTTTACCTTCTCGTTCTACCATCCCCGGAGATTCATCAATAACTCCAAACATCATGGGCACGGAAGGACCGTATATATCGGCATCAATCAAACCAACTTGAGAGCCGCTGCGGGCTAAGGCAACCGCCAAATTTGCCGCAACAGTAGATTTCCCCACTCCTCCTTTCCCGGAAGCAACAGCAATGATATGGCGTACACCGGCTAATGGACCACGCCCCTTCTCCTTTTCTAGTATAGGGAGAATCAGTAGTTCAACAGACTCGCCAAACTCATCTTTCAATGCCTTCATAGATGCATTCATGACGATATTTACTGCCGGATCGTCTAGACGAGGAAAAATCAACCTAAATTGAATTCTATTCTCCGAAACTTCAAGCTCATCTACCATTCCAAGGTTTACAATATTGTCGCCTTTGGCAAAAAAGATGACACCTTTTAAAACTTCGATGACTTTTGCTTTATTAATTGACATGAGGTATAAAATTTGAATTAAATATTTTAAAAATGCAAAGATATGTTTTTACCTGCATCAACGTATGTGAATTGATGTTAAGCTTTGTAAAAATTAATCGAAAGCTAAAGCAGTGAACAGTTTTAAGACAATATTAATCCTTCACAAAGCAAGCTGATTCAATAACGGTCCGATATTTGCTCCAATGGTAGTGAAGCAGTCCTTGCAATGAAAAGCATTTTAAAAATGTTAAAAAGCCGTGAAATTATTGCGGAAACTTGATTTTTGATGTAAATTAGCATAATCAAAAAAACATAATGCCATGAGCAGAGAAATTACAACAGTTTATACCGGCTCAATCGTAGAAGCAAGATTCTTGACTGAGCTGTTGGAAGAAAACCAAATTAGTTGCCGTTTACGCGACTCGCTTGGTGAAAGCGTTATTGCAGGCTGGGGCTCAGGCTCTTCAGACAATGCAGCACGCATTGAAGTTGAGACATCAAATGCCGAAAAAGCAAAAGAGCTCATAGAAGCATATTTAAACAGCAGGTAAGCGCTTTATGGAACACTGCCTGTATGACTATTATATTGAGGATGAATGCGTAAAGAGCTGCTCACAGTTTGATGGCGCACATCTCAGCTGGACTCATTCCATTTATGAAGTTATTCGAATAGTGGACCAAAAACCGCTGTTCTTCAAGGATCATTTATTACGCCTTAAAGAATCGGCATTGCTTAAGATGCCCGGCACCGAGCTTGATTTACACCAAATTTATAAAGCTTTAAAACAGCTTATTACTGCAAACAATGCCATTGAAGGAAATATTCGTCTGCAAATGCGCAAAAATGCGCAAAACAGCTTTGATTATGCCACATGGTTTACACTACACAGCTATCCGTCGGAAGAGCAATATCTCGAAGGCGTAACAACATGCTTGGTAAACCATAGCCGCCCGGAGCCAAATGCAAAAGTGTTTTATGCACAATATAAAAATGAACAAGAGCGCATACGCAAAGAGAAAAATGTATATGAAACACTATTAAATAGTGAAAAGGGTATTATGGAAGGCAGTCGCTCTAATTTGTTCTTTATAGCCAAAGACTGCATCATCACCGCACCGGATGAAGAAGTATTGAAAGGTATTACGCGACAAAAGGTGATTGAGTTAATTCAAAAAGCCAAGCTACCTCTCGTATTCCGCCCCTTATTTGAAACTGAAATTCCCCAAATAAAAGCTGCTTTTATAAGCGGCACATCGCCAAAAATTTTGCCAATACGAAGCATAGACAACTACACTCATCTAAATCCCACACATCCGTGGATTATGGAGTTGCGTACTGCCTATGACAAGGCAATGAAAGAAGATTGGAACGCTTTTAGTTGGGAAAAAGAAGAAGTACACTAAAATCTGATGTCATGAAATCATACAAATCACTCTTACTGATAATATTTTTTGCTGCTTTCCTATTCGACACATCAGTGGCACAATCGTATACTGTAAGTAATGTATGCCTTTCAGCTGATGAATTAAAACTGGCATCCCAAATAAATAATCTCCGAAAACAACACAAATTACCAGAAATACCGCTTTCAAAATCATTAAGTGTAGTAGCTAAGACACATGTTTGGGACTTGCAAACCAATAAGCCGGATACTGCATATTGTACTGCCGCAAGCTGGTCGAATATGGGAAAATGGAAGGCTTGCTGCTTTAATCCCCGTGCGCCAAATTACGATTGCATCTGGAACAAGCCAAAAGAATTGACCGCATATCCATTTAGAGGTTATGAGTTAGTCTATTATGATGAAGAAAATATCGATGCAGACATTATTCTTTCCATTTTAGAAAGCAGCTATTATACAATTGATATGTTACTGACGCGTAATGCGCATAAAGACAAAGAGTGGCGTGCGATGGGCTTGGCAATTAGCGAAAACTATGTTTCCTTTTGGTTTGGACAGCGACAAGATGCAGCAGGAGTACCCCCAATTTGTGCCACACCAAGTCAAGCCGAATTATTGACTATTCAAAAAGAAGAAGCAAAAAAGCCGGAAATTAAAGAAAGCTTTAAAGAAGAAATTCATTCTGCAGAAGAAGTCAAAATCCAAGAAATCCCTCAAACTACGGATGAAAGATTGGATATAAAATCTACACAAACTGAAGTCACAGCAAGCAAAGTTCAGGAATCTGCGGAAAAGGAAGTTACTGCAATAGCTGAAGAAGCCGGTACCTTTCACCTGATTTATGGAAGCTTCAGCAAACGGGCAGATGCAAATGAAGCCTTACGCCGATACAAAAACAGCGGCTTGCCTAAAGCAGGGATTTTAGAAAAAGACGGTCGATTTAGGGTGTCTTTAGATCGTTTTGACAATCAGCAGGATGCAATAAACGCACGAAATAAATTGAAGGCAAGCTATCCGGAAATATGGATTTATAAAGAATGAAACAGATAACTGCCACTGAGTATCACGAATTAATATGGCATTAGAAATAGAACGTAAGTTTTTGGTCAAAGGCGATTTTCGCCCTTTCATTAGCAAATCAATACAAGTTGAACAAGCTTATTTATCCACAAATCCCGTACGAAGTATACGGATACGTATTTTTGGCGAACAGGCCTTCATCACGATAAAAGGCGAAACAAAAAAGGAAGGTTTCACACGATTTGAATGGGAAAAAGAGATTCAAATAGAAGAAGCGCTACAATTGTTTGAGCTATGTGAAAATGGAAGGATAAAAAAAGTGAGGCACCAAATTCCATTTGGGAAGCATGTATTTGAAGTAGATGAGTTTCTAGGAGAAAACAAAGGACTGATTTTAGCAGAAATAGAATTGAGTTCGGAAGATGAGGTTTTTAAAAAACCGGATTGGCTTGCTGAAGAAGTGACATTTGATACACGCTACTACAATGCCTCCCTGCTTAATCACCCTTATACAAAGTGGTAAAGGCATAAAAAAAGTCGGCATTTAATGATTCAATGCCGACCTGAAATTCAAAATGAATTTATAAATCTTGAAATTATGCGATAACTTCAGCTTTTAAATTTGTTGAAAAAGCCATATTATCAGCTATGGGACAACGTCTTTCAATTTCATGTAAGAAGTTATTCTTTTCTTCATCGCTCATATCTGAATCGATTTTAACAAAGCTGCGGATTTCAGTAAATCCTGCACGACCTTCCGAAGTCATACCCATAAGGAAATCCTTGTCGATATCACCTTCAACAATAGCTTCAATGCTACGAACATCCAACTTTTGTTGCATTGCAATAATTTTACCTAAAGTACAAATACATGCACTAAGACTTGAAAGAAAAATTTCCAAAGGATTGGGTCCTTCGTTATTGCCACCGGCAGCTTTAGGCTGATCGATTACAAAATCATGGGAAGCTTGCACATCCACGCGAAATGTTGAATTAATTGTCGAATTAACTTTAACTTGTGTAATTGCCATAATGTTAAATTATTTATGAATAAATTAATAAAAACCTATCTTAGAATAAGCGCCAAAACCGCTTAAATTCCGTTATATTTACATTAATAGAGCAAGATTTATGCCATTGGCATGCAGCTTATCCGATTTTAACATCTTTTTATCCCTTACATACAAATAACTGATTGAAATACATAATTTTTAACTAAAACAACTCGAATAAATAACTATCATGAATGGATAAAAGAGCCCTTTAATAGTAAAATCGCAATTTATTAGAAGCTAAATAACACAAAATGAATATCTTACCTACTAAGATTTAGCTTCATGAATTAATTGATAGGCTTTCGAGTCAAAAATATTTTTCACAATAGAATATGGGCATGCAAAAACGAATTTTATCATCAATTGGCAGATAATTTATCAAAGAGTGTACTATTGTCATAAATAATAGACAATATGGCAGAAATTACTACTAAGGAATACTGTCTAATGCCTTTCTTAATCGTTTTAGGGCTATAATTTTTTCTTCATTTGAAGCAAGATTATAGGTTTCGATTAGTCCATCAATCATTCGCCGGATGATATCTTGATTGGAGCAAGGCTTAAAATAGCTTTCGTCTTTTTCAAGCCGCATTTGCCTTAAATACAATTCGATTTCATTTCGAGTAAAAACAGCTCCTTTATTAAAAGGATTCAGATAAAATAGGACTTGATCGCTAGTAGCTTCCACAGCCGGCTCAATATGCGATTCCTCAAGGTAAGCCAAAACAAAGTGACGCGGTAAGTTTACTCCATAAATAGGAATATTTATGCTTTTGGCTATCAATATATAAAGCATGCCTAAAGACAAGGGGTTGCCTTTGCGGTGATCCAAAAGATTTTTCAGATAAAAATTATCGGGTGATTTAATATTGGAAGTATTGCCACCAAACTTATTGATATCATAGATGACATGATTGAGCACTTTTACTTTTTCCAAAGGAGTAAGATTTTCGTTCATTTCCATCCATACCTGTTGAATAATTGCTCCTATTTCGTGTGTGATAGCTTTCATGTCCAAATCGGGATATTGAAAGCGGGTAAGAATAATAAATCCGTTCAGCAAATCATTGTATTCAAACAGCGCCCAATTATGCAGTTCTTGAAATAATTGTTTTTGCTGAATCTCTTGTATGATATCTTCGATACGTCCTTGAATCTGATTATCAAGGGTTTGCTCCCATGCTTTTTCCAATTCAGGTATGGCATTCATTCCATAGGAATAAATATGCTTTTGTACCTGTTGAAACAATACTTCATCAGGTTCATCAATCAGGCTAATCAATGCTTTTAATTCGCTTACATTTTCCATGTCCGATTCCTCATCTTTCAGTACAAATGATATAACAAATATCTTGCCTAAATGATTTATCTAAGCTTAAGAAAATATAATTTTTCGGTAAATTTTCAGGAATTATAGTATCCTTTGGCGATTATTTCTTCATAAACTGCGGGTGGAAGCATAAACCGAATATCTTTTTTATCCTTCAAGGCTTTTCGGATAAAACTGGAAGAAAGTTCAATTTCAGGTGCTTCTATCGGCTGTACATGCGGATGCTTCATCAGCTCTCCCCCATCCGAATCTTTTCGCGGATACACCAAAAAATGATAATATTTCAGGATTTGCTCATAGTTTTTCCATTTATGCAAACTTTGCAAGGTATCGGTACCGCAAATCAGAAAAAACTCTTTGGAAGGAAATTGTTCGCTCAAGCGCACCAAGGTATCAATTGTGTAGGAAGGACGAGGCATAAAAAACTCAATATCCGATACCTTAAAATAAGGATACGATCCTATTGCCATTTCCAGCAGGTTAAAACGGTCAAACTCATGGAGTAAGCCTGATTTATCCTTAAGTGGGTTTTGCGGGCTGACAATAAACCATACTTCATCCAAAGGAGCATAAGCCAACATATAATTAGCCAAAATCATATGTCCTTGATGAATCGGATTAAATGAACCAAAAAATAGCCCTACTTTCATAATAAGTACGTTTAAAATCGAATAATTACTTTCCCCTCTGACATATTTCCAAGATATTGTTTAACACCTTGTACCAACTTATCGGCTTTCACTTCTGCCTGCACCTTTGACTCAATTTGTCCGTTCAAAAGCATTTCAGTTATTACCGAGCTGGCAAGTTCTTTTTTTTCTGTTGAAGCAGAATTCATCCAGCTATTTAAGTTAAAGCCACGAATGTGTATTTCATTAAATATGACAGAAAGCGGGTCCATATTGCCGATAGTCTTTCCGGATAATCCTCCATACACTACTATGCCCGAGCGCTTTGGCATTGAATTTACCAATATCCCACTCATATCGCCTCCCACCGCATCAAATGCAATATCAGCTTTTAGTTCATGCACCGCCTTGTACAGCTGTTCTTCAAAATCTATCGCCGTGCTATTTAATACCATGTCCCAGCCTTGATCTGTAAGTTGTTTCAGCATACTGCCTTTACGCACGATGGCAATTGCAGCTATCGAAAACTGTTTGGCAAAAGCCAAGAGCCAAGAGCCCACCACACTTCCGGCGGCATTGACTACTATTGCCTTGCTTTGTCGTTCCAAAGCCAGCTCAAATAAGGCATAAGCCGTAAAAGGATTTACAAAAAATCCGGATGATTGATGCAGGCTCAAGCTTTGATCATGCAGCAGAATTTCATGTGTATCCAACAACAAATACTCTGACCATGTCCCGGCTGTATCCGATTGCGTAAAACAAGCTACACGCTTACCTATCAATGATTTATCACTTATCTTATCGCCTACTGCCAGCACCCTGCCACTCGCTTCAAAGCCCGGAATGGCAGGTAATGGTTTTTTTACGGCATAGCCACCCTGCATAAAAGCAATATCGGAAGGATTGCAAGCAGCCGCATCCACCTTTACCAATAGCTGATGCTCGCCAATTGCATCAATGGTTTTTTCGATTTTATAGACTGACAGCAATGCACGTAATATATTGGGATGATAAGCGGGCAATGCATATGCATGATAATGTATCGGAAATTTAAGCATGCCCATTCAGTATAAAGTTTTCAACAATTTCGACTATAGATTTACGGGCTATATCAAGTTGGTCATTGATTAATACGGTATCGAACTTATCTTCAAATCCCAGCTCAAATTTCCCTTTACTCAAACGCTTATGAATACTTTCTTCGCTATCGGTGGAGCGCTTTCTAAGGCGTTCTTCCAACACTTCCAGGCTTGGAGGCCGGATAAAAATACTTATAGCTTGTTCGGGGAATTGCTTTTTTATATTTAAGCCCCCTATTACGTCCACATCAAAGATTACATGATTGCCGGCTGATGTAATTCGCGTCACTTCACGTTTTAAAGTCCCATAAAATACACCTTGATATACTTCTTCCCATTCAAGGAAGGCCTCTTCATCTATAAGCTTATGAAATTCTTCCTCAGTCAAGAAATAATAATCCTTGCCATCCTCTTCATTTTGCCTTTTAGTACGCGAGGTTGCAGATATTGAAAACTGCAAATCAGCTATTTGTGACAGCAGATGCTTGACAAGTGTTGTTTTGCCAGCACCCGAAGGAGCCGATACAATTATTAATTTCCCTCTTTCCTTATTCATAATTTACAGCACATTAAAAAGTTGCTCTTTAATCTTTTCCAGCTCATCTTTCATTTGCACTACTAAATGCTGAATAGATGCATCATTGGCTTTGGATCCCAAGGTATTTATTTCGCGCCCAATCTCTTGGCTGATAAAATTCAATTTTTTGCCGGCATTCAACTCCTCCACTGTTTCCAGGAAATAGTTACAATGTTGTTGAAGGCGCGTTTTTTCTTCAGTGATATCAAGCTTCTCAAAATAATAAATCAACTCTTGTTCAAAACGATTTTCATCAAAGCGTGTATTTTCACCCATATCTTGGAGATTACGCATCAGGCGCTGCTTGAGAGTTGCCGTCCTATTTTCTTCAAATTTTGCCACCTCGCGAAGCAGCTCCAAGATTAAATGGATACGGTTTTCCATATCCTCTTGAAGCACACTTCCTTCCTGCTGACGAAATGCATCAAAAGCTTCAAAAGCTTCAAATGAAAGTTCAATTAAATTTTCCAGAAAATCTTCGGGGAACTCCACATCAGTGGTAGCAAAAAAACCGGGAAACCGCATTAAAAGCTCCATACTATTATCCGGAACCGGAATTGCAAGTTGCTTACTCAATGCTTTTAACTGCTCGAATGCTGCTTCTGCCATAGCCGAATCAATCATGATTTCGGGTTGCGCATCTCCGGCTTCACAGCTAATGCTGAATTCTATCTTCCCACGGTGTAGCTTTTCAACCAAGGCATTACGTAATTCGTACTCAAACTGCTTCAGTTCAGCAGGCAGACGAAAGCTCAAATCCAGCTGCCTGCTGTTTAATGCCTTAATCTCAACACTTATCTTTTTTCGGGCAATCAGCTGCTGCGACTTCCCATAACCTGTCATGGATCGTATCATAAATTAAGCTTTTGGCAAAGTACGGAATTTTTTTTCAATCTGTTTAAACCGAATTACCGTCTATTTAAGGTTTTGCAATAAGATCTGTCAACAGAATACTTTTTTCCGGAGATTTATATTTTTACATATACAATTTATGTAATATTGCATCTGAGATGCAAAAGAGAATTTTATTCGCAATAATCGTACTTTTATTTTCCATCCGTGTATCCGGGCAGGAAGCCGAACAGTCTATCTCACTAATAGATAGCATCATAAGTGAATTTGACCATTTGGCATCCGAAGAAAAAATACGATCTCTTTTAAGCATTTCGGAGGCTTACCGTCCTATTTCATTTGACAAAAGCATTACAACGGGTGAAACAGCTTTAAACAGCGCATTGACAACCGAAGATTATCAACTTGCCGCACAAATTCACCGTTCATTAGCTATTAGTGCCCGTGAAACGGGAGATTTTCCTATGTCAAACGAGTTTTTCCAAAATGCAGCGGATTTATACGAGTATTTAGATGACCACAGGCAGTTAGGCTATATTTTACAAAATATGGCCGTGAATTTCATTGACTTATCCGAACCTGATAAGGCTGAAGAATTACTGATGCAGGCCGAACTCATTGCAAATCAAACGAAGGACGATACGCTGAAGATGATGGTAACCTCGAACTGGGGGAGAGTACATTTTGATTCGGGCGATTTCCTTAAAGCATTTGAGGTGTTTAATCAGGCGATTATAATGGCCGAAGACTTGAAACAAGTACAAGAATATGTGGGCGGCAAACTGAATCAAGCTAGTATCTATTGGCAATGGGATGAAAATGAAAAAGCCATTGGGATTTTCAAAGAAATATATCCAATTGCAGAGGAATATGGATTTACTAGGCAGTTCTCTATGATAAATAATAACCTTGGGTTGGTCTACTTATGGGGAATGGGAATGCCTGATTCAGCATTATATTATTTTGAGAAAGCACGTGAAATACGTGAAGCAAAAGGTTGGACAAAGGCGCTTGCAGATCTGTATGTGAATATTTCGGCCGCACATATGGAGAAAGGAAATTATGATCTTGCCAAAGACTTACTAATAAATGCACTAAAAGTTTTTGAAACTTCCGGAAACAAAGACCGAGAAATTTTAAGCCATTATCATTTGGGAGAAATATATCTGAGGCAAGAAAATTATCAACAATCCCATTATCATTTAACCCAAAGCTTAGTTTTATCTGACAAATATAATATTGACTTATACCGGCTGTCTGTACTCGAATTTTTATTGGAAAATTTCGAAAAATCGAAGGATTTTAATGGTTTTGTCACAACTTTTCACAGTTATAAAGACCTAATGGATCAAGTATATGAAGAAATGGTTCAATTGCAATTAGCAGATATAGATTGGCAAAACCAAGCTTCAACTTTGGAAGAACAAATTAACGAACAAGAGCTCGAGCTAAGTGAAATAAAAACACAGCTACAAAATAGCCAATTGATTCTGGGAGCATTAGCTTCTATTGCATTTATGCTTTTAATAGCTATCTTTTGGCTAAAGATCAGTCAATCCAAGAAAAAAGCTCGCCTAATCTCTTCTTAACAAACTGATTCAACAAATTAATCCTGATTACATCCATTCTGATTTATTTTATTTGTTCCAAACAAAGCGTATTTTTGTAATAAATTCAAAGGACTAAATCAGCCTTATGCATGAATTGATTGAACCATATCATTTGTTTTCCGATACTGAAAAGTATTATCGGTCCCTGTTTCACGACATTAGGCAAGCAACAGATTATGTCCATATTGAAACCTATCGTGTAGGCAATGACGAATTGGGCAAAAGCCTACGTGATTTACTTATACAAAAAGCTAAAGAAGGCTTAGAAATAAAGCTACTTATTGATGCATGGGGTGGTTTTGCAGTGATCCGTCATTTTTTTGACGATTTAAAAGAAGCCGGAGGCGATGTACGTTTTTTTGAAAAATTTCGCCTCAGCCTCGATACTTTTACACGTACCCATCGCCGTAATCACAGAAAGCTGGTAATTATAGATGATGAAATCACATATATCGGCTCTTCAAATCTTACTGCCTATAATATTAATTGGAAAGAATCAATACTTCGAATGAAGTCTCCCATCACATTGGATTTCAAGAAGATATTTAAGCAGCATTTTAATATTTACAACAAATATGTATTTACAAAAACCAATTATATCAGGCTAGTCCGCCATGCAGAGTTTGAAATTGTACGCGATATGCCGTCTATATACAAACAACGTATTATGCGGCGATTTATAAGCATGACGAATAAAGCCAAAAAGTCGGTCATCATCGTAACACCCTATTTTTTACCCGGTTATAAATTACGTAAAGCATTGATGAATGCAGCAAAACGAGGACTTGAGGTTAAAGTATTAATTCCTAAGCGCTCGGATGTAGGGCTGGTAGATGTGCTACGCAATAAATACATGGGACCAATGCATCAGGCAGGCGTCCAATTTCTGTTATACCTGCATCATAATCTTCATGCCAAAATGTTGCTTGTCGATTCAACTCAATTTGCAATCGGCTCATCCAATTTTGATTATCGCAGCTTTCGTTATATGCACGAAATCATGCTTATCAGCAGCGAAGCCTCCATCGCATCGCAAATGAATGATTATATAAACGACTGCCTATTATCGACCGAAGCATTTAATTACGAATATTGGAAACGACGTTCGCTCATCAATAAATTCTTTGAATATGTACTGCTGCCATTCCGGCACTTGCTATAAATGTTTTTTTCTAAGCTGCATAATTCACCAATTCATAAGCTTAACAACCTAACTTTATCGTAATAAGCTCTTGATCATTGCGTTTGGAGTTTTTAGTAGTAATTTAAAAACGTGTTGATTACAAAATGAATTTTGATTTAATTTTGGCAATTTTTACGTTATGAGTTGTTCGCAGTAGTTGGCTACAGCTTCACAGCTCACGCCTTAAAATTTCTCAAAATTAAATTCATGAATTAAGCAGGCTAAGCTGCTTAATCATTCCTTGCAAAAACAACTTTCACAGTCAAAAAATAATGCCTATTTTTGTAGTCTTATTGTTAAGCTTTTAACACATAAAAAATACTTAATTATATACGTAATAATATGATCGAAAAAATCACATCTGCAAAAGCCATTGAGCTAGAAGAAAAGTATGGTGCACACAACTACAAACCCCTACCGGTAGTATTATCCAAAGGTGAAGGTGCAAAAGTTTGGGATGCCGAAGGAAAAGAATACTTTGATTTCCTTTCTGCTTATTCAGCCGTGAATCAGGGACATTGCCACCCAAAAATTATTGGTGCAATGATTGAGCAAACCAAAACTCTTACACTCACTTCACGTGCTTTTTACAATGATGCATTAGGTGTTTTTGAAAAATATATCACCTCCACTTTCGGATACGACAAGGTATTACCGATGAATACCGGAGCAGAAGGTGTTGAAACGGCTTTAAAACTTGCCCGTCGCTGGGGATATACCAAGAAAGGAATTGCTGATAATCAAGCTAAGATTATTGTTTGTGCCAACAACTTCCACGGCCGTACAATTACTGTTGTAAGCATGTCGACCGACCCGAGTGCACGTTCACAATTCGGTCCGTATACCCCCGGTTTCGTGACTATCCCCTACAATGATCTTTCTGCCTTGGAAGAAGCGCTAAAAGACCAGACTGTTGCTGGTTTCCTATTAGAACCTATTCAAGGTGAAGCAGGTGTATTTGTACCCGATGAAGGCTATTTAAAGAAGGCTTTTGAGCTTTGTAAAGCAAATAATGTATTATTTATCGCCGACGAGATTCAAACAGGAATTGCCCGTACCGGAAAACTACTTGCTTGCGATCACGAAGAGGTACATCCCGATATCCTCATTTTAGGAAAAGCACTTTCAGGAGGAGTATATCCGGTTTCTGCCGTATTGGCAAATGACGAAATCATGCTTGGCATTAAGCCTGGCGAACATGGCAGTACCTTTGGAGGAAACCCCATTGCCGCACGCGTTGCAATAGCAGCTTTAGAAGTGGTAAAAGAAGAAAAGCTGGCAGAAAGAGCTGAAGAATTAGGAAAAATATTCAGGCATGAAATGACCGAACTTGCCAAACAATGCGATTTGATTAAGTTTGTAAGAGGAAAAGGAATGCTGAATGCCATCCTTGTGAATGACACTCCTGAAAGCTCTACCGCATGGGATTTATGCATGAAGATGGCCGAACATGGTGTACTTGCCAAGCCAACGCACGGAAACATCATTCGATTTGCACCTCCATTGGTGATATCGGAAGCTGATTTGCGTGAAGCATTAGGCAGAGTGCATGCCGCTTTCAAAGAGTTTAAAAGCGAAAAAGCATAATTATAAAGCGCTCCCCGGAGCGCTTTTTTCATTTAAAAATGCTTTATTACCACAAAAAGACCTAAAGGTTTGTAAAAGTGTGGATAAAGGATTTTTACAAAAAGATTGCCTCAATAGAATGGCATTCTGCATACTAGCAAATTAATATCAAAGACAAAAGCATAAAAAAAGCGCTCCTTGGAGCGCTTCTTCATCTAAATAATAGATGTTATTTATTTAATGGCATTTGCGTAATTTGCAGCAACCACATCCCAGTCAATTACATTCCAAAAAGCTGAAACATAATCAGGGCGCTTGTTTTGATATTTTAAATAATAGGCGTGCTCCCACACATCCAGTCCGAGGATTGGTGTGCCTTTGCAATCAGCTACATCCATCAAAGGATTGTCTTGATTTGGAGTGGAGCAAACTGCTAAGCTTTTGTCTTCTTTTACGCTTAACCAAGCCCAGCCGCTTCCAAAACGGGTTTTGGCCGCTGCTTCAAATTGCTCGCGGAACTTATCAAAAGAACCAAAGTGCTTGTTGATAGCATCCAGTAATTCACCTTTTGGAAGTCCACCTCCATTAGCTGACATCACTTTCCAAAATAAGGAGTGATTATAATGTCCACCACCATTATTTCTAACAGCAGCAGGATATTTACTGATATTGCCTAATAAGTCAAAATAGCTCAAATCAGCCATATCAGTGTCTTTTACGGCAGCTTGAAGGTTGTCAAAATATGCTTTATGATGGCGTGTATAATGGATTTCCATTGTCATGGCATCAATATGTGGTTCCAAGGCATTGTAAGCGTATCCTAATTCAGGAAATTGTAATTCTTTTACTTTCTTATTCATAGTTTCTATATTTAATTTGATTATTACTGCAAAATAAAGGCTTATTTAGAATTGTTTCAAATAAAGCCTCAAAGTTTAAACAATATTAACAAGATATTGTTCAAAACTCCACTATCACTTTCAAATTAAGTTGTCGCGGTGTGAGGTAATTAGGTACGCCTCTCATCATATTATTGACGTCTTTTACCCAAGTATAAGAAATCGTATTTTGAATTTGCAACAGATTAAACACCTCCAAACTAAGCCACATATTACGGACATTACGCAGTACAGGCCTTTGAATCGGGTTATCTTCGCTGATAAACTGTTTACTAAAGCCTATATCGACCCGACGGTATTCGGGCATACGCCTTGTTTGTTGATATCGTTGGGTATTCGGCGGACCAAATGGTAAGCGGGACCCAAAAATTAGACGCAAATGTACTTTATAGGTAGGATGATTGGGAATATAATCTTGAAAGAACAACGAAAACTGTACAAGTTGATCCGAAGGGCGTGGGATATAGCCCGGAAATACGGTTACTGTATCAGCCACTGTTTTATTTTGTGTAAAATAATAAATTCGGTCTCCGTCCGTATTAACAAAATAGCTGTAAAAGTCACCCAATATATCTTCTTCCGTTTTCAAAAAAGAAAGGCTAGCCCAACTTTCAATTCCTTTTACAAATTCGCCATTTAGTTTAAAATCGAGCCCTCCGGCATATCCTACCGCTTCTTGATCGGCATAATAGCGGATACGCACATTATCAACTTCATAAGGAATCAGTCTGTCAAAATACTTAAAATACAACTCGGTGGTAAACACAAAAGGACGATTCCATGCCATAAAATCTAAATCGCTACCTAGCACCAATTGAAATGAACGTTGTGATTTCGGATTTTCATAAAGGCTGCCGTCAAACATGCGCATTTCTCTATAAAATGGCGATTGCGAATACACACCTCCTGCAAGGCGGAACTGCATTTGTTTTTTCCAGTCGGGTTTCATCGCCAAGCTAAGGCGTGGACTCAAATTCAGCTCATTGGCATGCCCCCAATAATTAAGGCGCATCCCCGCAGTAAGAATATATTCGGTAAAGCGTTCATCAAAAAAGTTCCACGACTGTTGAACAAAGGCATTTGCATTATGAATAAGCAATTCATTTTCTGCTCTGACCACATTATTCAGTTCTAAATCTGCACGAGGCGGCGTAGCGCTTCCTACATCATCCGGAAGGCGCGGCAGGGTATATCCGGTCGAATCAATCAGCTCCCACTCATTCATCCTGTCATGGATATATTGTGTTTGGTATCTAAGCCCCCACTTGGTGACGCGTCTTTCAAGAGCATAGGTTCCTTTGAAATCGAAATTTGCAACAGTGGCATTAAGATAATTTCGAGCATGATTTAAGAAGCCCCCTACTCCTTGACTTTCCACAACATTTCCAAACTCTTCATCACCCATATTGTTTTCCAGGCGTCCAATCCAATACTGTCCGAGCACATCAAAAGTTTCTGATTCAACGGTATTAAATGCAGAAGCAATGAATTTTAAATCCATCTTATGATTTGGTCTATAAGTCAAGGTTAATCCGCCCATGGCAGTATTATAGCGGTCGACTTCCTGTCCGTCAAAATAAATTGTCAAGCGATAGGCTTCCTGAAAATTCCCGAAATCAGTGCTGCGTGTCTTCGGTTGCAAAAAATAGTTGTTTCGGCTATAATATGCTAAAAGAGATAGGTCCCATTTTGAGTTTATCTTATATTGAAACAAGGATTGCAGGTCCATATTATCCGGCTGATAATCGCCTTTTGTTTCCATCGCATTCAATACATATTTGGTAGTTTTATAACGCGTGCCGAGCAAATAACTCAGTTTTTGGTTTGGGCTGCGCCCTTCAATATGAAAATCGGCTCCAAGCATGCTCACGGATGCCGAGCCGGCAAATTCAGTCGGATTTTTATAGGTAATATCCAATACTGAAGACAGCTTGTCGCCATATTCGGCGGCAAAACCTCCGGCAGAAAAGCTAATCGATGAAACCAAGGCTGAATTCAGGAAACTCATACCCTCTTGTTGTCCCGAACGAATTAAAAATGGTCGATAAATTTCAATTCCGTTGACATACACCAAGTTTTCATCGAAGTTTCCTCCTCTTACTGTATATTGTGAGCTAAGCTCACTACTTGTCGACACTCCCGGAAGCGTAGCTATCAAGCTTTCTATGCCACCGCTCAATCCGGGCAATAAGGTTGCAGATTTCGGATTTATTCGAGCCAAGCTGACACTTTCAAGTCGTTTTTCTCTAACTTCAGCTGCCGGCAAGGTGGTGCTGCTTGAAAAAAGCGTCACATCCAGTTTTACGACTTCGTGCGCTTTTGCAATAAAATCACGTGCAATCTGGGTATATCCCACATGGGAAAAGAGCAAAGTCAAAGGGGTGCCGGCTTCCACAAGCAAGCGATACTGTCCTCTGCCGTCGGTTGTCACACCGCCGGGATGGTCTTTAAGCGCCACATTGACAAATTCGAGTGCGCGCCCACGTTCATCAGTTACTTTTCCCTGTACGATAGCACGCTGTTGTGCAAACAGAAATAAGGGGGATAAAAAAAGAAAAACAAATAGTATTCTTGTAAAGCTCTTGTTCATGCCAATTTTATAACAAAGTCAAAACTAAAAATTTCGGCTTTTAGTACCTCATCGGCAATTATTTTTTTTGTTACATGCCAAAACTAAAAAAGCTGCCGATACAACAGCAGCTCTTAGATATCTTTCTGAAGTTATTACTTAGCGGCGATATAAATGACCGGCTTGTTCAGCCTCTTCCAATGCGTTCAGAATGCCTTTTTTGTTAATAATACGAATTCCGGCAGCCGAGACTTTCAATACAACCCACTCATCCCATTCAGGTACGTAGAACTTTTTGGTATGAAGATTAGGTTCAAAAGTTCTCTTTGATTTACGATTGGAGTGTGATACTTTATTACCACTAATTACTTTCTTTCCGGTTATTTGACAAACTTTTGACATGACTATTTCTATTAAAATATTTGCTCCCCTAAAATGGGAGTGCAAAATAACTGATAATTTTTTAATTACACAAATAATTATTCAAGCATTTTTTCTGATTCTCAAGAATTAATGCAAATATATTGCAGATTCGACATCAAAAATAGCTAAATCAGGGCTAAGCTTTTACAAAAAACGCATTGAATTCTTAAATTCCTCTTAAAAGATTCAAGAAAATGCGTTAAACTCATTTCAAATTATGTTTTTCATTTACATTTGTTGCCTAAGAAATTAAAGTCATAATTTAATCAAATATCTTTTTACAAATGGAAATAAGGGAAAACAGAATAGGTATTTTGGCATATACCATACAGCTTGAAAATGCTTCCGGAGAAATTTTGGAGGAGGCAAGCAAGGAGCATCCCCGCAGCATGTTGTTTGGTTCGGGGCGAATTCTCAAGAGCTTTGATCAGCAATTACTAGGACTTCGTTCGGGCGACCAATTTGAATTTATTCTAAGTCCGGAAGAAGGTTTTGGCGAATACAAAGAAGATTTGTTGATGGATGTCCCTCGTTCGGTCTTTTCTATAGATGGTCAGTTGCAAAGTGATATGTTAGAAATTGGACGCGTCATTCCCATGATGGACCGTCAAGGAAATCCTTTTGATGGAAAAGTTCTGGCAATTAACGGTGATTTTATTCGTATGGATTTTAATCATCCTTTAGCCGGGAAATCATTATATACTCGTGGAGAGATTCTGAATGTGCGTGAAGCAACCGAAGCAGAGCTAAATCCAAGCGATCACGGCTGTGGCTGCGGCTCCGGTGATGAAGGTGGTTGTTGCGGTGGCGGTCATCACGACCACCACCATGATTCTGATGGCTGCGGATGCCATGAGGAGAACAGCGAACATCAATGTGGCTGTCATGCCTGATAAAATATCATTCTAAGCTGCATAATTCATGAATTAAGCAGACTAAAAAATTAAGGGGCTGTCTCATTTTGAAACAGCCCCTTAATTTTATTAAGACACAAACAATTAATGTTTAACCAACTTATGAATTGCAGTGCCGTTTGCGGTTTCTACGCGAATCATATACATACCGGCTTCAAAGTCGTTGATATCAATCCGTGTATTTGAGAGATTATATTCTCTGTCATACACAATTTGACCAATGCCGTTTACAATTACTACACGTTGGATTTCGGTATTTGCTTCGAGCGTTACAGCTGTGGTAGCCGGATTCGGATACATGGAAACAAATGCTTGCTCCCCTTCTTCGTTCACTCCTACCAACACAGTAATCCACACATTGATTTGAATATGCTCATGCACATAGTCGTTACTTCTTACATGTAATTTAGCTTTGTACACATTCAATGGCTCAAGACCGTTTGCATCAATTCCAACTGACACATTCACTGTTTCACTTGGATCAATCGTAATTTCATTAGGCGTTGCGGTCAACCAAACTGGTGCGGCATCTCCTGTAAGTTCTGCTCTGATATTCCAGTTATAATCTAATGAAAGTAGTCTCCAGCCCGGTCCTGATTTTACCCAAGCACCATTCTCAACTTGAGGGCCTGCGTCACATCCTGCGGGATAAATTCCAGCCGGCTGATCCATCCAATAGCCTACCCATAGGTCGCGTCCATCAATATAAATAGGATTTACCAAAGGAATTGCATTCCATCCGGGAAGTCCGAGGAAAGGCTGCTCATAAATCAATTCTCCTGCGCCGGGGATATTAATGCTACCCATATCATAAACCATTAATTTATGGTCATCGGCAGGATCATTAATAAACACATGTATGGTTGATAGGTACATACCGTTATATTGTCCAACCATTGAGGCAGGGAAACAAACTGCAGCCACCCATTGAGCTCCATCCGTCATTCCAACTCCATTGCCCTCATTTTCATTATCATAATGTAAGATTACGTTACGGTTTGTTGGAGCGGGATCTCTCTTCACAGGATTTGGATCTACTACAAACTCACCACCACCTTTAAGAGGGGGTTCCACTACGGGTGCACTTGCGGGACTTGATTTGCCGGGATTGTCAAATGTAGGCAATATGTCTACATTCAAAGGAGCACCGCCCACATTCGTGATAGGAAGGTTTTGAGTTGTGCTGGTTCCTTCTTCGATATTTGCAACAATCGTACCTGAGTTCACTTCAATACTCGGATCATTTGAACCGGGGATTAAAATGATATATTCAAGGTTATCCACAAAATATGTAGGTGTCATACCGGTTGATGCGCCAGCATAAAAGTCAACGGCACCCAATTGTTTGGCACCCGGGTCACCTTGTGCTTGCAAGCTAAATTGCCATTCATGAATCAGGTCACCATCAATATACAATTCAGCCCAGTCGTTATCCACATCAACAAGATGGGATACATTTACCCATTCGTTCATGGTATAGTTAAAGTTTGCGGCATCATTTCCTCCTGCGTGAATAATTCCAGTACCGTCATTATCCCAATACACTTCAATTGCCCATTCAACACCGGGGCTTTCAAAGTGCTGTAGATTGTAGTATCCGGCCATTCCGGTAGGTACAAACATATCCCATTCAACTACATAAGATCCGGAAGTTTTGTTCCCCAATTTAAAGAGGAGATCCGTTTCACCTTCCACTTTAATAGAAATCGGTGAAGAAGCAGATTGCTCGTTTGAGAATTTGGCATCTTCGCTTGAACCGGGGTTATTTGACCAAGTAACAAAAAATTCGGGAATAGTAGCTGCAACATAATCTCCGGGATTATATGAGTCAAAATCATCTTCAAAGATGACATCATCATACTCATGGAATACTTCTAAGTCATCAATATAATAGGTAGGTGACATTCCGCTTGTAGAACCAGCGTAGAAGTTGATGGCTCCCAATTGTTTGGCACCTTCTTGTCCTTGAGCTTGCTTACTGAATTGCCAAGTATGAATATCCACATTGTTGATATTCAAATTGGCCTCGTCATTATCAAGGTCCACAATGATATATACAGGCACCCAACTGTCTTGCGGGTAATTGAATGTAGCTGCATCCTGTCCGTCTGCATGAATATAGCCGGTACCATTATTATCCCAATACACTTCTACAGCCCACTCTATACCGGGGCTTTCAAAATGTTGCAGGTTAAAATATCCGGCAAAACCTGAAGGTATGTACACATACCAAGACAAATGATATATGCCGGAAGTTTTGTTTCCAAGTTTTACGACATTGTCATTCGTATTGCCTGAAAATTTCACAGATTTCGTTCCGCTACGTGCTTGTTCATCAGAAATCACGGCATCTTCGGCAGTACCGGGTGCATTGTCCCAGGTAGTCCACCATTCCGGATTGCTTTGCGCAATGCCTTGACCAACGGTATAGGCTTCAAAATCATCAGCATACACGATATCACGTGTATTCTGAGCCATTGAAGTAAAGGCAAAAAGCACGAAGGCGATTAATAAAGAATTAAGAGTAAATTTTTTCATGGTGTGTTATTTTGGTTAATAATAATATGATTTCAGATACAAAAGTAACATACAAAGATAGAAAAACAAATCAGACAGAACAATTTTTATAAAAAATTCAGGAATTTTATTCAAACTTTAAAAAAACTTGCCTTGTCGGCTGTCTCGCAGCCTCATTTCTGCTTCAATTTTTTGCAGCACTTGGTCATAACGAAGCTCGCCCCATGGTGCACTTATGAGGTAAGATGGAGGCACTTCTCCGGCAAATCGTTCGATCATTATTTCGGGAGACATCCGTTCGACAAAATGAATTACAAAGTCGATATATTCATCAAGCTCAAATAATTTGAACAAGTTGGGGTTTTGCTCATATTCCCTTGCCATAGCCGTATTCTTAAATATCTGAAGCTGATGAAACTTAACAGATTCTATTGGCAAGCCTGAAATTATTTTGGCGGTTGACAGCATCATTTCTTCAGTTTCCCCGGGAAGGCCAAAAATAAGATGTATCCCACAAGGCAGCCCTTTGGCAGCAGTCAGATAAATGGCATCTATTGCTTCGGCGAAGCTATGCCCACGATTTACACGCTCCAAAGTTTGATCGTATACACTTTCAAGCCCGTACTCAATCTTTATATAATACTTTTTGGATAAGTCATGGAGATAATCCAATATTTCTTCATCTACTGTATCAGGGCGTGTCCCGATTACCAAGCCGATAATATCCTCATGCGCCAACGCTTCTTCATAAATCTGCTTTAATTCATCCAAAGGCTTATACGTATTGGAGTATGCCTGAAAATAAGCAAGGTATTTCTTTACCCTCCTATATCTTTTTCGATGAAACTCAATTCCTTCGGCAATTTGCCGGGAAATTGATTTACTTGGATGACAGTAAGACGGATTAAATGCGTCATTGCTGCAAAAGCTACAGCCTCCTCTGCCTTTAGTGCCATCTCGATTTGGGCAACTAAAGCCGGCATCTACACTTATTTTTTGAACGCGTTCTCCAAAAAAACTGCGTATATAATCCGAATAACTAGAATAAAGACGTGGCTCCATGAACAGTTTCAGATGTTAAGAAAAATGGCAGGACAATCCATTTTGCCCTGCCATTAAATTATATTTTATGCAATGATTATTTAGCAACTCTTTCGAGCCAGCTAACCATTGAGAACATTACAATCATTGAAAGCAAACAGACGACTACGAATACAGACCATGTCACTGAAAGTGAAATATTTTCGTACATCATCGCACCCAAGAAGAGGGATAAGTTACCCACTGCCGTGGCAGCAAGCCAACCACCCTGCATGGCACCTTGTAAGTGTGCAGGTGCTACTTTCGAAACAAATGATAATCCAAGCGGTGAAATAAATAGTTCGGCAACAGTGAGAATAAAGTAAACTCCAAATAACAACCAAGGCGTTACGCGCTGTATATCCGGTAAACCACCCATTGCAGTTACTTCACTTAATTTTGGCAGTCCTAATGAGCCAATTACCATTACAATAAATGCAGTAGCGGCAATACCCATACCTATTGCAATCTTTTTTGGTGTGGATGGCTCTTTACCACGAGCAGCAAGCCTGGAAAAGATGAAAATAATTATCGGAGTCAGCGTCACCACCAAGATTGGGTTAATGGACTGGAATGATTCCACTGAGGGAAATATGCCGCCCAACAAGGTATAGTCTTTGGCAAACATTGTAAGCGTTAATCCGTTTTGATGGAATGAGAACCAGAAGAAAATAACCACGCCAAATACTGCAAACAAAGCCAAAATACGTTGTTTGATTTCTTTTGCGTCTTGAATGATTTCTTCTTTTGAAATTTCAGATTTCTTGTCATGCACAACGGGGTTGGGAAGTTTGTTTTTCGTAGCAAGGAAGATCGCCAATGAGATAAACATGGCAACAACAGCTGTTAAAAACGCATAATGGAATCCGGTGTTAAAGGCATCCAAATAAGCTACGGCAAAGTCTTGTAAGCTAGTCGGCACTACCCCATCAGATACGGTAGTTGCGAGCTCGGTAAATCTTCCATCAGCAACCTCTGCCGACATTTTACCATCGAGATATAAGTGACAAAATCCCGGTAGCTCGGCATTGTAACTATATCCTTGCATTGCAACAAAGGTATTACGTACCCATGTTGCCAAAAATGGAGCAAACATCGCGCCAAGGTTGATAAACATATAAAATATCTGGAAGCCGGAGTCGCGCTTGTGCGAATATTCCGGATTGTCATACATTTGTCCGACAACAGCTTGTAAGTTTCCTTTAAACAAACCGTTACCAAAAGCAATAACCAACAAAGCGGCCAAAGCAATGTATTTTGAAGAAATCATTGCAGGCATAGCCAAAAACGCATAACCGCCGGCCATAATAATCAAACCGGCAATAATTGTGCCTTTGTAATTTCTGGATCGGTCTGCAATAATACCTCCAACCAGTGCCAATGCATAAATGGCACCATAAAATATTGAATAAAGTGTTCCTGCTTCTGTACCCGAAATATTAAACTTCGACATTAAAAACAAGGTGAGAATCGCCATCATGGTGTAAAAGCCGAAGCGTTCGCCCATATTGGCAAGAGCTGCTGAAATCAGTCCTTTTGGGTGTCCTTTGAACATACAATTAAATGTTTAAATTTTACAAATTATTGAATTTGATACTATTTACTCAGTTTCGGACAGCAAATTTAGAAAAAAAACAATGCCAAACAACTAAAAACAAATTTAGGAGTGCTTTGAGCAAGTAAACGGAGATAGTTTTCTGCACGATTTCGGGCTGTTTGACACAAGCTTTTATTTAATCCCTGCGAATTTTATAACTCAATAGCATTGCTAAAAACCAACTTTTGCATATAGCGGATTAGCAATAAAGCATTCATCTGATATTCAAAAAATTATATCCTCAGCCGAAAAAGCGATACATAAATTTAAATTTTTGCTACTTTTGCTGCTTTTATAAGCTGTTCTCAAAATAGAGATAATAAATATGAAAATTAGCAGTAAGTACGAACCCGCCATTCTTGAAGAAAAATGGTATGCACATTGGATGGATAAAGGATATTTCCATTCTGAACCCGATCATCGCGAAGCCTATACAATTGTCATTCCGCCACCAAATGTAACCGGTGTGCTGCATATGGGACATATGTTGAACAACACCATTCAGGATGTTTTGGTACGGCGCGCCCGTATGTCGGGAAAGAATGCCTGCTGGGTACCTGGCACCGACCATGCTTCCATTGCCACCGAAAACAAAGTGGTCAACAAACTCAAGAGCGAAGGCATTGAAAAATCACAGCTTAGCAGGGACGAGTTTTTAAGTCATGCATGGGAATGGCGCGACAAACATGGCGGCATTATTTTGGAACAGCTTAAAAAACTGGGGGCATCTTGCGATTGGGACCGCACCGCCTTCACCATGGACGACAGCTTATACGAATCCGTCATAGACGTATTTATTGATCTATATAACAAAGGGCTTATTTATCGCGGTATACGCATGATAAACTGGGACCCGCAAGCTCTGACCGCCGTTTCGGATGAAGAAGTGTTTTATAAGGAAATACAGTCAAAGCTTTATCATATCCGCTACCCAATTGAAGGAGAGGATGGGTTTATTACCATTGCAACCACCCGCCCCGAAACGATTTTAGGCGATACTGCGGTTTGTGTGCATCCCGAAGATGAACGCTATACCGCACTGCATGGAAAAAAGGTGCTTGTGCCCCTGATAAATCGTGCAATCCCTATTATAGTGGATGAATATGTAGACCGTGAGTTTGGTACAGGAGCGTTAAAAATCACCCCTGCACACGATATTAACGATTATGAGCTGGGCCTGAAACACAAATTGCCCTCCATCGATATATTCAACGATAACGGCACCCTAAGTGAAGCTGCCACACTGCTAGTGGGCATGGACCGCTTCGATGCCCGCAAAGCAATCATTCCTCTGCTCGAAGAAGCCGGAAATATTGCTAAAATAGAAGATTACACCAATAAAGTCGGCTATTCAGAGCGTACCGATGCAGTAATAGAGCCGAAAATTTCTTTGCAATGGTTCCTCAAAATGGGTGCATTTGCCGAAAAAGCATTAGAGGTGGTCGAAAATGACACCATTAAATTCCATCCGGCGAAATTTAAAAACACCTACCGCCACTGGATGGAAAATGTAAAAGACTGGTGCATATCC
>CAZQBU010000012.1:0-77018 GCA_964592175.1 uncultured Lentimicrobiaceae bacterium | reverse complement strand
GATTTACGCGCTTTTGTGTTTGTGGGGAGGTTCCGATTATTCATGCTTGATTTTTGTGTCCTTTTTATCAAGAAAAAGGACGAACAGAGCTATATGTTTTGCGTGTGAAATTGTTACTGGGAGGGTGTTTCGTCCCTACAGGACAAGGTAAAAACTTGCAGCAACAGTTTTTACAAAGGTTGCGTTCCTACGGAACGGGGTTGGACTTGATTTTTGGTTCTTTGTTTCAATATGATAGCTTCGATACGCAAAAGATTTCGGTATTCAACCATCGCGTAATCCTGCATCCTTTAGGAATTGGAAAAGATGAATATACAAAAAAATAAAAACACCTGCCCTCTATAACCGGGCTGGGCGGGGAGGCGGCATGAATGGGGGAGCAGCGCCCGGGTGAATCAAATAAGTGTAGTAAATCTTGCAAGGCAGACCAGCGGAACGGTGGTCTGTTTTGAGGATACAAGGAGTTAAAAAGATGCTGGTTAAAGCTATCTAATCCCATGTACTTTTAAAAAAGCAAAAGATGATCCTCCTTGTATCCGACGCAACCTTGCTTAGATTTACACACTTATTTGAGTTCCGATATTGAATCGGAAGGGGAGGCCGATTATTCATGCAAACAAGTTTTGGTACTTTTACTTTAAAAGTACGAAAATAAACTCAACTAGCACTGGATATTGTTGCCTTGTACTCCATTCATTCATGCTTGATTTTTGTGTTCTTTTTATCAAGAAAAAGGACAAAAGAGCTATATGTTTTGTGTGTGAAATTGTCGTTGGGAGGGTGTTTCGTCCCTACAGGACAAGGTAAAAACTTGCTGCAACAAACAGTTTTTACAAACATTTTGTGCCTATGGGACAGTATTTGTATCTGATACTTAGTTAATTAAGCTTAAACAAACTAAAAACACTTCAAAACAGTACCGGGCTGTTCCGATATTGGATCGGAAGTGGAGGCTCGCATATTCCGATATTGGATCATAAGGGGAGATGTCCCCTTATAAAAAAAACAGAATCAAACTTACAGCCTAAATAATCACCAAAAATCAGCAAATAAACCTGATAATCCCATTAAAATCCCTTAGGTGTTTTTTTCATTCGCAGAATGCATGTATTTTTGTAGTCAATTATGCAAATGCATAAAATGTACTGATGAAGCATGAAGAAGCTATCCGTTATAATTGTTAACTACAATGTAGAATATTTTTTGGAGCAATGCCTGTATTCGGTGCGTAAGTCACTTAAAGGCATTGATGGGGAAGTAATTGTTGTTGACAACAACTCTGTTGACGGCTCTTTGAAAATGTTGAAGGAAAAGTTTCCCGAGATAACACTTATTGCCAACAAAGAAAATACCGGCTTTAGTAAAGCCAATAACCAAGCCATACGCATATCAAAAGCGGAGTATGTATTGCTCCTCAATCCCGATACTGTAGTAGAAGACGACACTTTTCGTAAGGTCATCGAATTTATGGATGAGCATCCGGATGCGGGAGGGCTTGGGGTACGCATGGTAGATGGTCAAGGGAAGTTTTTACCCGAATCAAAGCGCGGATTGCCTACACCGATTACTGCATTTTATAAAATATTCGGCTTCTCAGGTTTGTTTCCCAAATCTACCCGCTTTGGTCGTTATCACTTAGGCTTTCTTGATGAGTTTGAGGTGCATGAAGTAGATGTGCTTTCAGGGGCATTCATGCTTTTACGTAAGAGTGTATTGGAAGAAATAGGTCTTCTGGATGAAGAGTTTTTTATGTACGGTGAAGATATTGACCTTTCATACCGCATTCAGCTGGGAGGATATAAAAACTATTATTACCCTCATACACGCATCATCCATTATAAAGGTGAAAGCACAAAAAAGAGTAGCGTAAACTATGTATTTGTGTTTTATAATGCCATGATTATTTTTGCTCGTAAGCATTTTAGTCAAAAAAGGGCAAAAACATTCACCTTTTTAATAAATATTGCCATTTATTTCAGGGCATTCTTGGCATTGGCAAATCGCTTTGTGCGCCGTATTGCCTTGCCCTTCCTAGATGTATTGGCGGCATGGATTGGAATCATTCTCATTAAACAGTTTTGGGGTGAGCTGACAATTTATAAGCATGGAGGCGATTATCCGCTATTACTTGCTGCCGTTATCTTACCTGCATATTTGTTAATTTGGGCTATAAGCATTTATCTAAGCGGAGGCTATGACAAACCCTATAAAATCGGAAAAGCTGCTAGGGGGTTGCTTGTGGGAACAGCCGGTATATTAATGGTGTATGCACTGCTGCCCGAATCATATCGCTTTTCGCGTGCCCTCATCTTATTGGGAACCGTATGGTTTTTTCTGGTACTGGTCTTTTGGAGATTTATGGGGCATCTGCTTAAAGTTGACGGCTTTCAGCGAGGCGAACAGCTAAAAAAACGATTTCTTCTTATCGGAAGTAAAGAAGAAATACAACGCGTAGAAGCAATATTGCAAAGCACAGCAATAAAAGCAGATTTCACGGGCTTTGTAGCCGCCAATGACAAGCAAGAAACTGATGACTTCTTTATCGGTAACCTTCAACAAGTGCCGGATATCATACAAATCTACAATATCAACGAAATAATCTTCTGCTCAAAAGATATAAGCCATCAAACGATTATTGATAAAATGACGGAATGGCACGATAGAAGAGTGAATTATAAAATTGCACCGGAAGACAGCCTGTCAATTATCGGAAGTAACTCCATAAATACACGAGGCGACCTCTATACAGTCGATATCAATGCCATTGATACCATTAGTAACCGGCGTAACAAACGTATGTTCGATATCGCTGCTTCTATTATTATCCTTGTGGGCTTTCCTGTATGGATGTGGTTTATCAAACATCCCGGAACGGCATTTGTAAATCTTTTCAAAGTATTGATAGGTAAAATGACTTGGGTAGGATATGCAGCTATCAGCACCGAAGAAAAACGAAAATTACCTCCTATTAAAGAAGCGGTCTTATACCCCTCGGACACCTTTGAACGGCAAAATATTGACCCTGCTTTACTTGATCGACTAAATCTTTTGTATGCACGTGACTATAATGTTATCAGTGACTTACGTATCCTTTTCAAAGCATTTCCGCTTATTGGCAGGCAAAAAAAATAAATTCCTGAGTGAAAGTCATACAATTTGACTACTTTTGCGCTCTTTCATTGAAGTTCATTATTGATCGTTATGTTGAGTAGACGGCATCTTAGAGTAAAGGTTTTACAGGCACTGTATGCCTATTTTCAAGCAGGTGAAACACAAATAGACCTGGGAGAAAAACAGTTGATTTTAAGTATTAATAAAATCTATGAACTCTTCATACATCAATTGTCCTTCTTGATTGAAACAACACGTTTTGCCGAAAAACGTCTCGAAGAAAACAAAAGCAAACACTTTCCTACTGCCGAAGACCTTCAGCCAAATATGCGCTTTGTGGAAAACGGAATTCTTGCTGCCATTGATAATAATGTTAACTTCAGAAAAAGAGAAAATCTGTATAAGATAAACTGGGCTGATGAACAAGAATTGGTACGCAAATTTTATAATATGCTGCGTGAAACAGAAAACTATCAGCAGTATATGAATAAAAGCGAAACAAGCCTTGAAGACGAAAAAAAATTACTTACATTCATTGCCGAATCACTGTTTACCGAATTTGAGCTGCTGATTTTCTATTATGAAGAAAAAAGCATTTTCTTTGTGGATGACTACCATCTCGCCAGCTATCTTTTGCTTAACTTTTTCCGCTTTTTTGACGAAAAATTTAATGAAAACAGCCTACTGCCAACCATTCTGAAAACTGAAAATGATGTAGTGAACGATGACCTCATCTTTGTAAAAGAACTGTTTAGAAAAACAATTTTCAAAAGAAACGAATGGGATGAAATTATCGCTTCCTCCACATCCAATTGGGAACTTGAACGAATTGCCATCATGGATATGATTATCCTGCGCATGGCACTTACTGAACTTACCGAATTTAACTCAATACCCGTAAAAGTCACACTCAACGAATATATCGATATTTCAAAATTCTTCAGCACTCCGAAAAGTAAAGCGTTTGTGAATGGTATCTTAGATAAACTCATCAACGACCTGAAAGAAAGTGGACATATTAAAAAGACGGGTAGGGGACTGCTCGATAATTAATACCCCAAGCTGCTTCATTTAAACAATTGATACATAACTGCCTTGCACCGACAACAGCTCGGCAATAAATTATTTTTCCATTTATTTTTTGTAAAAAATTATAAAAGCAAGTCAAATATTCATTTATTTGATTAAATTAACGTCATTATTTTTGATTAGATACTAATCATAAATAAAAACAAAAATTATAACTCATTGATATAAAGCGTTTTACTTTTACACAAGCAATAAAGGGCATGTATCTCAACACTCACAGTTATTACAGTTTGCGTTACGGCACAATTTCCATTGAACAATTGGTCCAACAAGCCAAAAGCATGGGAATTCAAGCACTTGCACTTACGGATATCAACACCAGTATGGGTATTATTGATTTTGTAAAAGCATGTCGTATACAAGGCATACAACCAATTGCGGGCGTTGAGTTTCGTAATGGCGACAAGCTGTTATACACAGGTATTGCACGCAATAACGAAGGTTTCAGGGAGCTTAACGAAATGCTTAGTCGCTTTAACCTTGACAAGCAAGAGTTTCCTGAGCAAGCGCCTGCATTTTCCAATACCTATGTGGTATATCCGGCCGGCAGCCGTAAGCTGTCACAACTGCGCGACAATGAATATTTGGGAGTTCGAATGGCACAAGTGCCACGCCTGCTTAAGTCGGAGCTGCGGTTTAAGCAGGAGCGACTGCTGATGATGCAGCCGGTCACATTTTTGGATGAAAAAAGCCACTATATCCATAAAAACCTGCGCGCCATAGCACATAACAGTTTATTAAGTCGCCTTCCGCAGGAAGCAGTTGCCGCAACAGATGAAATCATGCTCTCCACAAATCAACTGAAAGCTGCTTTTGCACTCTATCCGCAAATAGTAAAAAATACCGAAGCACTTGTCAGCGAAGCAGCAATCGATTTTGACTTTTCAAGCATAAAAAACAAAAAAACATTTACCGGAAATAAATCCGATGACCGCCAATTGCTGAAAAAGCTGGCTTATGACGGCTTGAAATACCGTTATGGCTCGAACAATACCCTTGCACAAAAAAGGCTTGAAGAAGAGCTGCAGATCATTGATAAACTAGGCTTTGCGGCTTATTTCCTCATCACATGGGATGTGATACGCTACTCCATGTCGCGCAATTTTTATCATGTGGGGCGTGGCAGCGGTGCTAATAGTGTAGTGGCTTATTGCCTCCGCATTACCGATGTAGACCCTATCGAGCTAAACCTCTATTTTGAACGTTTTCTAAATCCGAAACGTACTGCTCCGCCCGATTTCGATATCGATTATTCATGGAAAGAAAGGGATGAAGTAATCGACTATATCTTCAAGCGCTATGGCAAAGAACATACGGCATTGCTGGGGACCATATCCACATTTCGAGGTAAATCAATTTATAGAGAGCTGGGAAAAGTACACGGGCTTCCCAAAGCCGAAATTGATGAATTAGTACGCAAGCCAAACAACAATTACAAAAACGGGAAGATTATCCAACACATACAAGAGCTTGCAGCACACATACTTGACTTTCCCAACCAACGCAGCATACATGCCGGAGGCATCCTTATTTCCGAAGAGCCAATCACCAATTATGTGGCACTTGATATGCCTCCGAAAGGATTTCCCACCACACAATGGGATATGTATGTAGCTGAAGATCTGGGTTTTGAAAAGCTCGACATTTTAAGCCAACGCGGAATAGGGCATATCCGTGATGCAGCAGATATCATCTACCAAAATAAGGGAATCCGGATTGACATACACGATGTGGAACACTTCAAGCAGGATGCAAAAGTGAAGGCACAGCTGCAACGAGCCGAAACAAACGGCTGCTTTTATATCGAAAGCCCTGCCATGCGCGGCTTACTCACCAAGCTGCGATGCGACAACTACCTCAGCTTAGTGGCAGCCAGCTCCATCATCCGTCCCGGAGTAGCAAAATCGGGTATGATGCGTGAATATATCCATCGCTTTCACCACCCCGACAGCTTTCAATACATTCATCCGGTCATGGAGCAACAGCTGAAAGAAACATTTGGCATCATGGTTTATCAAGAAGATGTGCTCAAGGTATGCCATCACTTCGCCGGATTGGACTTGGCCGATGCCGATGTGCTGCGACGTATCATGAGTGGCAAAAGGCGTCAACAACAAGAGTTTGACGATATCAAACAACGCTTTTTTAATAACTGTAACGAACGAAACTATCCCGAAGCCATCACACAAGAAGTCTGGCGACAGATGGAATCATTTGCCGGCTATTCCTTTTCAAAAGCACATTCCGCTTCTTATGCCGTAGAAAGCTTTCAAAGCTTATATCTAAAAGCACACTATCCACTTGAATTTCAGGTAGCTGTAATAAATAATTTTGGAGGATTTTATCCTACATGGGTTTATTTTAACGAAATAAAACGCCAGGGCGGAACAGTACATCTGCCTTGCATAAACCAAAGCTTATACCTGAGTTCGATACAAAACACGAATATTTATGTTGGCTTTATACATCTGAACGGCTTGGAAGCCAAGCTGGCACACGCTATTGTGAACGAACGACAAAAAAGCGGTCCTTTTCAAAGCTTATACGACTTTATCGAACGTATAAAGCCGGATATAAGCCAACTTATCATACTCATCCGAAGCGGCGCCTTTGCGTTTACCGGACAGCCCAAGGCTGGTCTGCTCTGGGAAGCACATCTGTACCGAAAAAAGAGCCATACCGTCGATGCACAAGCACAGCTGTTTCGAGAACAAGCAAAGCGATATACATTGCCACAGTTTGAAAGCCGTAAATTGGAAGATGCATATGATGAAATCGAATTGCTCGACTTTCCATTAAGCATATCCGATTTTGATATGCTTCGCACAAGCTTCAGAGGGGAGATTCAAGCAGCTGATATGCTGCAACATATCGGGAAGTATCGCCGCATGCTGGGAAAGCTGATAACTATAAAATATGTGAAAACAGTAAAAGGAGAATTAATGAATTTTGGCACTTTCATTGATTATAAAGGAGAGTTTTTTGATAGCGTACATTTCCCGCAAAGCCTTCAGGAATACCCATTTCAAGGATCCGGCATCTATCTGCTGCTCGGGAAAGTGGTAGAAGAGTTTGGATACCCCATGCTTGAAGTGCAAAAAATGGCACAATTACCTTTACAAAGCGACCCAAGGCAGTAAAAAATGAAAAGAAAATTAAATATTAAAAGTCTGCTTAATTCATGAATTTAATTTTGAGAAATTTTTAGGCATGAGCTGTGAAGTTGTAGTAAGCTAGTGCGAACAACTTATAACGCAAAAATTATCAAAATTCATATTTTTAATAGTCACATTTTTAATGATTGCTAAAGCCCCCTAATACAATGATAATGAACTTATTACAATAAGGATATATTGACAAGCTTATGAATTGGTGAATTATACAGTAAAGAATTAAGTGGTAGAAAGCAACTGATTTTAACACAATTTACTATTTTTGAACCCTAATAACAAAAGCATGAAAAAAAGCACCTCAATCATTCGTTTGGCAATCTTACTATGCAGCATCATCGTATTGCCTGAAATCATACAAGCGCAAATATCGGTTCAACCTATCAAATCCGCAAAAGGCGACGATACACAAGGCTTTTATTATGCGCTGCCGCGACATGTGATAAAAGCAGACCTTATTGTTCGCAAAACCCAACGAATTAAAGGACCTTATAGTGAATATGCCGAGCGCGTTTTGGGTGTGAGCGACTATGTAAAACAGGATGAAATAGTATACGCATTGGAAGATGCAATCCTTTCTACCGAAGTAGAAGCCGACCCCGAAGCTTGGTATTTGGTTGAATTCGATGATCGCGGCTCCAAAGATGCACGAAGCCTGGTATTTGAACTGCAAAATAACGGTACAATCTTAGCAATAGACGACAGCCCTACGGCATATGCTGCCAAGCAAGAACGTATTGAGAAAACCATTGTGAATACCGGCGCGGAACAGCATTTTAAATATTATGCCGAACGCAATGTATATCAGCGGATTGATACCATAGTAAGAAATATCACCATTGATACCGCTGTCATCAAACGGAATGTGCTGCAAACAGCTTGGGTGGATCGCACCCCCGAACAAAAAGCACGCGCTGCAGCCGATTTCATTCAACAGATACGAGAAGACCGCTTTAATCTTTTAATAGGATATCAAGAGGTGAACTTTGGGCAAAGCATTGGTTATATGGATCAACAGCTTCAAAAGCTGGAACAAGAATATCTCAGCCTCTTCCTAGGTGCCGAAGTGCATAGCTTGGTGGAACAAACTGTGTATTTTTATCCCAAACCGGATGCAAAAGGTATTCAAAACATTGCTCGATTCTCCGAATCGGTAGGCGTTGTTACAGATGGTATGAAAGGTGAAAACTTACAGCTTATCATCGATCCGGTAGATATGACGGGAAAACTGAAAGATGGAAGTAAAAATAGTGGCAAGTCAAAGATTTCAAACGGAATTTACTATCGCGTGCCGGATGCAGCAAACCTAAGTCTTATGTATAAAGGGCAACTGCTGACGAGTATACGTGCTTCTATAAGTCAGTTTGGTTTTATTGGAGTGATACCACTTCATAAAACACGCATACAGTTTGATCCGAATTCGGGCACTGTTACCACCATTAAACGGGAGTAACAACTGCTTCTCGTATTGCCACAAGTCGTTTTAATAATTTCTCGGTTTGTTCAAGAGGCAACATATTTGCCCCATCAGATAGTGCCTTTGAAGGCTCGGGATGTGTCTCCATGAAGATGCCATCCACACCGGCTGCCATGCCTGCCGATGCAATAAGCCCAATCAATTCCGGGTTTCCTCCTGTAACACCGCTACTTTGATTTGGCTGCTGCAATGAATGCGTCACATCAAGTACTACAGGAAAACCACTTTTTTGCATGCTTACAATATTTCGATAATCGACCACTAAATCTTGATAGCCAAAGGTAGTACCGCGCTCCGTCAGCATCAATTGCGTATTACCGGATGAAACTACCTTATCTACAGCAAACTGCATGGCTTCACCGGATAAAAACTGACCTTTCTTTATATTAATGGTCTTATTGGTCTTTGCAGCAGCAACAAGTAAATCAGTCTGACGGCATAAAAAAGCTGGAATTTGCAGTACATCCACATATTCTGCAGCAATTTCAGCTTCACGCGCATCATGAATATCCGTTACTACAGGAATTCCCAACTCATCACCCACTTTACGTAAAATCTTTAAGGCCTTAATGTCTCCAATACCGGTAAAACTGTCCAAGCGTGAGCGGTTTGCTTTCCGATACGATGCTTTAAAAATTAACGGAATTGAAAGGGATTCACATAAGTTCACCAAATGTGTTGCAATCTGTAGTGGCGTGTGTTCATTTTCAATCACACAAGGACCCGCCAACAGAAAAAAACGATCGGGACGCATCGACTTTAGGAAAGGAATAGTATCGGTTCTCATTATCGTATAATTTTAGGCATTAAAAATTAGTTTGACTGTAATAGTCTCTTGCTAAACGTTTTAACTCAGCTGTTTTGTATATGGTTTCAGGTAATTCTTCGCGGCTAAACTGAAGCATCGCGGCTGCTACATCTGAAGCAGCAATAGACTGAAAATCTTTCAAACTTCCTGCCAAAAATGGATTGGCTATCGTCATAAAAGCAGCACCAAGGCGTTCACTAAACCTAAATTCGTTCCGCTTGCCAAGCAATAAGGAAGGCCGCGCAATCATAATATGGGGTAGGGGAAGAGAGCGTACAGCTTCTTCCATACGACCTTTGGTACGTAGATAAAAGTTTTTGGAATCGGCATTGGCGCCAATACTCGAAATGACACAAAACTTTGAAATATTGGATTCGGCTGAAAGCTGTGCTATTTTTTGAACATACTCAAAATCAACCTTTTCAAACTCCTTCTGAGAGCCGGCTTTCCGAATAGTCGTACCTAAACAACAAAAGACAACATCTGCATTAAATATGGATTTATAATCTTCTAAATTATCAAAATCAATCTTTAGCTGTTCAAGCTTATCATGCTGAACTGCAGTTGCTTCACGAAGAGCGGAAACAACTTTTGTATAGCTTTTATCCTGTAAAAGCAAAGACACCAACTGACTTCCAACTAATCCATTCCCTCCAAAAACAACTGCTTTCATGGCTTTATATCTTTCAATTAGAATTGGTTAAACTATGTTTTGGCTTATAAATACTTACAAGATATACACCTGTAAAGATAAGTATAACCGGAAGAATAAAATGCCAGCCCAACTTATCTTTTCCGAAAATAATGGCAATAAGACTTGCAAATACAGGCTGTAAATAAATAAATGTACTGTTTACCGTAGGGCTGATATGCAAAAGTGAGTAATTATTCAGGAAATACGCCAACACAGTGGTAAACACAATCACATAGATAATATTTAACCAGATATTCCAAGGTATTGCGGCAAAATCTGTTTCCAAAAACACATGGGTTGTAAAAGGCATAACCACTACGGTACCAAATAAAAACACCCAACGCATTACAGTGAAAGGATGATACTTTGACATAAGAGGTTTTATCATCACTAGGAAGAAAGCATAAGAGGCTGCATTAATCAAATTCAGCAGATTTCCTAAGCTGGTATCCTTATTAAACTCCATTGAACCTCCACTTAAGATAAGATATACAGCACCAGTGATACCCAATACAATACCTGTAACTTTAATTCTTGTTATAGCTTCCTTAAACAGCAAACGTGAAAATATTAAAACTCCAAGCGGCACACTTAGCATGATGATGCTTGCATTGATGGGAGTTGACAAATTAAGTCCTTCAAAAAACATAATTTGATTTATCGCCACACCAAATATAGAAGCCACTGCCATGGTTCGAAAATCCTTCGGGCTTACTTTTTCCTGCTTATAAAAAAGACTTATAAGCCAGAAAATTAAACTGGCACCAAAAACACGAATAAAAATCACTGCCCGAGGCAACATATAGTCGGGCATAATGCTTTTGGCAACAACAAAATTGATTCCGAAAATTAGATTGGCTGCAAAGGCAGCAGCCAAAGCCGATTTATTTGATTTCAAAGTGTGATATCAGCTTAAAATGGCAAATCATCATCGTAAGAATCTTCCGATGCAGCAGAATCTATATAAGGAGGAACTTCAGTTTCTGTAGGTATTCCGGCATCCATACGCTCGAATCTCCATGGCTTGACATCGGTATACCATTTACCATTAAACTCACGCGATTCAATGTTTACAGCAGCTTTAATGCGCTCGCCGACAGCAAAAGCATTAGCTTCATCAACCCGATCGCCCCAACAAGTTAAACAGATTTTCTTGGGATACTGATCTTCAGTTTCTATGATTAAATCCTGTCTTACCCATGTACCATTACGCCCTTCACCTGATTGACGCTGACCTAGCTGAATAACTCTTCCAATTACTTCTAAACTCATATTTATTGATTTTTAATATATTATATACTTTCTGTGCTAAATTTGGAATGGCAAAAGTACAAAACCACTACACGAATAACAACATTTTTGCAAAAGGATTGTTTAACTACATACATTATGCGAAATACAATCATCATAATATTCATTCTATTAATTCATTCTTGTCAAATGGATGCACAACAACAATTGGAGACCATTACGCTTGGTGGGGGATGCTTTTGGTGTACCGAAGCAGTGTTTCAACGCGTTAAAGGGGTTGAAAAAGTTGAATCAGGCTATGCAGGAGGCGATATTGCCAACCCGACTTATAGAGAAGTAAGCTCCGGATTGACAAATCATGCGGAAGTCGTTCAAATTAGTTTTAATCCCCAGCTCATTTCTTTGGAAAAGATATTGGAAGTCTTTTGGAAAACCCACGATCCGACTACATTAAATCGTCAAGGTGCCGACGTAGGAACACAATATCGCTCAATTATTATGTATCATAATGATGAGCAGAGAAAAGTGGCGGAAGCGCTAAAAGAAGCACTAAATCGTGAAGAAATATGGGAAAATGAAATTGTTACAGAAATTACTGCATACAAAAACTATTATCCTGCAGAAGATTACCACCAAAACTATTACAACAATAATCCTGCACAAGGATATTGTCAGTTTGTGATAGTTCCCAAACTTGAAAAGTTTAATAAGATATTTTCCGACATCAAAAAATAGTGGAAAGCTTAGTAGCCGTATTTATTTTTCCAACGCGCTTTTAAGAATTTTCGCAATTCATTTTCTCGTGGATTATTTGCAGGTTCGTAAAACTTTGTATCAATAATCTCCTTAGGCAAAAACTCCTGATTCACAAAGTGTTGCTCAAAATCATGCGCATATTTGTATTCTGCACCATAACCCAAATCTTTCATCAATTTTGTAGGAGCATTACGTAAGTGTAGAGGCACTGCAAGAGTTCCGGTTTTACGCACCAGCTCTTGTGCATGATTAATTGCTTTATATGCCGCATTGCTTTTTGGTGAAGAAGCTAAATATATTGCTGTTTGAGACAAGATAATCCTACTTTCGGGCCAGCCGATTTTATTTACTGCATCAAAACAACTATTTGCTAGCAGCAACGCATTCGGATTTGCATTTCCAATATCTTCGGAAGCCAAAATCAACATTCTTCTTGCAATAAATAGTGGATCTTCGCCAGCTTCAACCATGCGCGCCAGATAATAAACAGCAGCATTGGGGTCGCTACCCCGAATGGATTTAATAAATGCAGAAATAATATCATAATGCAGCTCGCCCCCTTTATCATAACGACTTAAATTATTTTGAATAATGGAACGCACTGATTCATTATCAAACACCATCTTGCCATCGGCCGTTTTAATATCAGCAGATGCTTCTACGATCAACTCCATGGCATTCAATAATTTACGTGCATCACCTCCGCTAATTTCAAACAAAGCTTCTTTTTCCGTAAATTCGATGGGAGCTTCAAAATCACGGCTAAGTTGAGCAAGGGCTTTCACAAAAAGCTGTTCCAAATGTCTTTCTTCAAGTGGCTTTAGGACATACACCTGACAACGAGAAAGGAGGGGAGAAATCACTTCGAAGGAAGGATTTTCAGTTGTGGCACCTACCAGCGTTACCATTCCTTTTTCAACAGCTGCCAAAAGTGAATCTTGCTGTGATTTACTGAAACGATGAATCTCATCTATAAATAATACTGGCGGCTCAGGCAACATCTTGGAACGCTTAATTACTTCGCGAACATCTTTTACACCTGAATGTATTGCACTGAGTACAAAGAAGTTCCTTTTTAAATAATTTGAAATAATAAACGCAAGCGTCGTCTTTCCAACTCCTGGAGGTCCCCACAAAATCATGGAAGGAATACGTCCCGACTCAATTGCTTTACGCAATACTGCAGCTTCACCAACCAAATGTTCCTGACCAATATATTGGTCAAAATCTTCCGGGCGAAGCCGCTCAGCCAAAGGGGTGTGAGACATAGACATAAATCATAATTTTCTTGAAACTACAAAGTTACAAAGCCTGAAGCAATAAAAGAAATCGAGTTGAAATAAAAAAAGCTCCCGTATTTCAGGAGCTTTAGTAGCGAGAGCGAGAGTTGAACTCGCGACCTTCGGGTTATGAATCCGACGCTCTAACCACCTGAGCTATCTCGCCGTAATTGGACGGCAAAAGTACGTAATTTCCTTTATTGAGCAAATAAATACAGGAAATTTTTATTGCCAATTGAAAAATTACATGAAATACGTATTGAATAAAGGCGAAATACTTGCCCTTCACTAAAGTCTAAAGCTTAATAATACCTACCAAATGATGAAATATGTATCTTTGTCGAATTATTCAATTTTATGATACTAAAAGGCTCTAAAGATAAGTTCCGGGCATTATTTACAGGAAAACATAAGATTTCACTGGTAATACATACCAATCCGGATGGCGATGCCATGGGCTCGGCACTTGCGCTGCAAATGATATTGAACAAACTGGGACATGAAACAAGGGTGTTAATTCCCAATATGTACCCTTCTTTTCTGGCTTGGCTGCCAAATGCCAATCAAAGCTTGATATTTGAACAGCATTTAAAAGAGTTAAGAGAGTTTTTATCCACATCTGACTGGGTCTTTTGCCTCGACTTTAACGGACCGAAACGCGCCGGCACCTTGCAACACGATCTGTTAAAAGCCACTCCAAATAAGCTCTTAATTGACCATCATATCAATCCTGAGATCGATGAGTTTGAATTAATTTATCATGATGTTGAAGTATCAAGCACTGCTGAACTGGTTTTTCGACTTATTGAGGAACTTGAGCTCGAACATCTTGTGGATGAAAATATTGCCTCATGCCTTTATGTAGGTATTATGACCGATACAGGATCATTTAGTTTTGCAATCAAAGGCGGAAAAACATTCCAGGCTGTAGCACGCCTTAGTGAATTCGGCATTGATGCGGAAAGACTGCACCGACTTGTATATGATACATTTACAGAAGACCGATTGCGACTATTGGGGCATGCCTTATCGAATAAAATGACCATATTGCCGGAATATAAAACCAGTATCATAGCACTCAGCCTTAGTGATTTGAAGAAATTCAACTATAAAATTGGAGATACGGAAGGATTGGTAAATTTGCCGTTATCGATGGAAAAAATCAATTTCGCGATACTTATTATGGAGCGTAAAGATCAAATCCGACTTTCTTTCCGTTCAAAAGGAAGCTTTTCGGTGAATGATTTTGCCAGAATACATTTTGAAGGAGGTGGGCATTATAATGCAGCCGGAGCCACCTCCAATTTATCACTTCAAGAAACAATTGATAAGCTGCTTCACCTGATTCCGGCTCATAAAGACGAATTAAACTATACATACTAAATTCGGAATTTCAACTTGTATATTTATTAAAAAAATCAAGTAAGCTATTTGAATACAATAAATTAGGCTCAAAGTATGTTGTTTAATTACCTGGAAAATTTAAATAAAATGCGTATTCAACTAGGAATCATTCTCCTGTTTTTAATCAGCTTGACAGCTTGTAACAACAACACATATCAGGCAACTGAAAATGATACCCCCGAATTGGAAGCAGGCTCAAGCCTTGAAAAAGCAAATCGCTATCTCGTTCGTTCCGAAGAAGAAGATATTGATGATTTTCTGAAACGATACAAATGGGAAATGACAAAAACCGGTACGGGTTTGCGCTATATGATTCAAACCGAAAATAGCGGTCCCACCATCCAATACGGACAGCTTGTCAGCCTACATTATAAAATTCGCTTTCTTAATGGAAATTTAGTGTATAGTTCAGACGAATTGGGTCCAAAAACCTTTATTGCCGGCAGGGGAGGCGTAGAAACAGGACTGGAAGAAGCAATAAAGTTGTTAAAGCAGGGCGACAAAGCCAAATTTATTCTACCTTCGCACCTTGCTTTTGGGCTGTTGGGCGATGGAGATAAAATTCCTGCCAAAACCCCAATAATTTACGAAATTGATTCAATAGAAATTTTATAACATGATTAGAATTATGAAAAGAAAAATCAGCTTCTTTTTAACAATTAGTACATTGATAATCAGCCTTTCGGCTTGTAGTCAGAATAAATATGATGAGCTGGAGAGCGGATTACAGTACAAATTTCATCGAAAAGGCTCAGATACCAAAAAGCCGCAAATAAATGATATTTTAACCACAAAGATGGCTTATTTTATTGACGATTCCTTGCTTTTTGATAGCCATCAGCGTGGAATTCCCATGCAGTTTCCACTGGCACTGCCTCATTTTAAAGGTGACTTCTATGAAGGACTCGGAATGATGGGTGAAGGTGACTCGGCAAGCTTTTTATGCCCGGCCGATTCGGTATTCATACATATCTTTAGAGTAATGGACCTACCGGATTTTGTGACACCGGCTTCCATTATGCGCTTCGAAATTGCTATGGATAAAATTCAAACCGAAGAAGAGTTTCAAAATGCCAAAATCATGGAAACACAAGCCCTCATTGAAGAAAGCCATGAAAAATTGGTCGCTTTTATAGCTGAGCAAAATATTACAGTAGAGCCTACTGATAGTGGCTTATATTTTATTGAACTACAAAAAGGAAATGGCAAAAAGCCAAATGTCGGACAAAAAGTCAAAGTACATTATACAGGCACCTTGCTCGAAGGCGTGAAATTTGATTCGTCACATGATAGAGGAGAACCTATTGAGTTCACACTGGGTGTAGGACAAGTGATTGCAGGATGGGATGAAGGAATAGCCCTTTTGGAAGAAGGAGGTAAAGCAAAGCTTATCATTCCACAACATTTGGCATATCGTGACAGAGCCGCAGGAATTATTCCGGCTTATAGTCCCTTGATATTTGAAGTAGAGCTGATAGAAATAGTTAAATAAAACCAATGAACAGATTAGCACAAATTAAAACACTGTTTTTCATCTTATTAACCTCCACACTTCTTGTTGCTTGCGATAAAGAAGACGATATGCACACAACAAAGGTTAAAGAAAGCAATGAAAAACTGGCTGCCTATATTGCAGAAAACAATATTACGGTAACACCTACAAAAAGCGGTTTGTATTTTATTGAAACAAGGACCGGAAATGGAATAAAACCTTCACGAGGCGTGAAGGTAAAAGTACACTATGAAGGCTGGCTTTTGGATGGCACCAAATTTGACTCCTCAGTAGACAGAGGAACACCTTTTACTTTTACTTTGGGCGCCGGACAAGTGATTCCTGGCTGGGATGAAGGGGTAGCACTCATGGAAGAAGGAGGAGAAGCAAAACTGATACTCCCACAAGACTTGGGATACGGCAACCGTGCCACAGGCAATATACCTGCCTACAGCCCGCTGGTTTTTCAAGTCAAATTAATCGAAATACTTAATTAAATTATATGAATAAGAAACATTTATTCAAGGCAGCAACGCTTATTGTTTTTGCTATCGCTGTACTTGCATCCTGTAATTCAGGAACATCAAAAAAAGGATTAAACATTGTTTATCACGAGCGAGGAACATCTGATAAATCACCACAAGTGAATGATTATGTGCTGCTTGATATGATATATCGCCTCCAAGATACCGTGATTTTTGATAGTCATCAACTGTTCGAACCATTGGAAATTCCGGTTGTGGAGCCTAGTTTTGACGGCGACTTATATGTAGCATTGCAACAAATGAAGATAGGCGATTCTGTTACAGTATCTTTTCCCGCCGATTCTTTCTTTATTAGCATGGCCGGCATGCCCCAATTACCTGATTTTGTAACAGCCGGCGAACCCATCTTCTTTGATATTCGGTTGAAAAGCATTAAAACGTCGGAAGAAATGATGGAAGAATACAAAATGTATCTGGAAGAGCTAAGATTACAAGAACCTGAAGTATTGGAGGCATATCTTGACGAATATGATATCAAAGTAAAACCCACAGCCTCAGGACTTTATTATGTTGAAGATAAAAAAGGAAGCGGACCAAATCCACAAGAAGGCGATGTAGTAACATTACATTTCAGCGTCAGTATTATTGAAGGATTCCCACTTTATTCCTCTTTCGATCAAGAACCTTTGGAGATGATATATGGCGAGCCATTTGATACAGATGGTTTTGAAGAAGGAGTGGGATATATGCGTAAAGGAGGAAAAGCACGATTTATCGTCCCCTCACATTTGGCATTCGACAGCATTGGACAAGGTCAAATAATTCCACCATATACGACCATGCTCTATGAAGTTGAAATAGTAAATATTTTACCCAAAGAAGAAGCAGATAAAGCACGTGCCGCAGCTAACAAAGCACGTGAAGCCGATTCAGAAAAAGCAAGAGCAGAAGAATCAACAAAGATTCAAAACTTTATAAAAGATAATAATATCGCGGTTCAGCCATCCGCATCAGGATTGTATTATATTGAAACTGAAAAGGGTACAGGTAAGAAAGCAGCAAACGGAAAAACCGTGAAAGTACATTATACCTTATTCAATATTGAGGGCAGACAATTACAAAGTTCAAAAGATTTTGGTCAGCCATTCAGTTTTGTACTTGGTCAAGGACAAGTAATCCAAGGTTGGGATGAAGGTTTGCTGAATATGCAAGAAGGTGGCAAAGCACGCTTGCTTATCCCTTCTTCATTGGCATATGGCTCAACTGATAGGGGTGAAGATATTCCCGCCTATTCGCCACTTGTATTTGATGTAGAATTAATCGAAGTGGAAGATTGAAAATTATTCTGACTTTTTAAATCAAAAAAAATCCGAGCTTTTATTGAACTCGGATTTTTTTTGTGCCGGCCATTTCATAAATCTTATTCTATCAGCTTATGACTTGATGAGTTGATAAATATCATATTCCCCACATTTTCATAGCCTTCAAACATTTTTGCGCCTTCGTGGCGAAGTTTATCCTTATGAAAACCTAAAATTGTGAGACCTGCATCTGAGGAATACGTGTTAATAATACTTTTGGCTGATACCTCATCATCCTGAACAATGATTTCAATGTTTTGAGGATTAATCGGTAAGCGTCCCATCATCAGTAGATTTTTCATCCGTTGACGTACCGCTTCAATTTCGTCCGGCTTACAAATATCAAAAATCTTGATGTTTCCATGCTTCCAGTCGGGATGCCCCAAAATGATAAAGCTCAATAAAATCATCAGATTGGTATTGTCTTCATCTGTAGACCTGATCCATACGTGAATGCCATTTTTAAAGATGAAAGGGCGACGGCTGGCAGCCATAATACACACATCAAAATTGCCTGCATTTACCAAAGCAAAATTCTCAATTATTTCATCCAGTCCATCAGGATTTTCTTTGTCGTATTCGAAAATCAACATATTATTCTCCATCCCTGCAATACCGGGTATTTGAATTGCCTGAGAGATAGCAGCTGTATAGGAAGGAGAAATCAAGGTATCGATATATACGTAATTGTCTCGTTCTATGTTTTTTAACAGCTTTTCCAACTCCAACTTCGATTGCTCATAAGTGTTTTTAGAATAATATCCTTCAATACGATGGAGGTAGGTTCCAAAGCCATATTTATATGAAATCCAGGTTAATAACCTAAAAACATTATCCCTTTCAAAGCTATTTTCTGTGATGCATATGGCACTTGGACGCCATTCAGTATCATTTCCTCTCCCCAAACGGGTTTTTTGCAGGTAAACCTGTAAATTTCTATTAACCTGAAAAATTGCATTGGCAAAAATTGCTGTTAGTCCTTTTCTGTTTTTATGAATATAACTGACGTACAAATATAAAATCGTCATTACAATAATTGCAAAGAAAGAGTAAAATACATCAATCTTAAACATTACCCAAACAGCTGTAACAAAACCTATTACAGATATTATCCAATGTGATTTAAAGGAAGGTCGATACGAAGGAGATGAACCAAAATGATGTAAGAACGAAATCAAACAAAGCGAACCATATGTCACCATAAAAAACATGGAAATGATTCGTGCCACGGCATCCACATCTCCCAATGCAACAAATATCAAAGCTATTACAATGGTAACGATGGAAGCATTATAAGGCTCGCCATCTTTTTCACGTGACTTTCCTAACCATTTGTTAATCTTCATTATAGGTAAAGATTCATCATGTGCTAAAGCCTGGAGCGTACGCGGTGCAATCATTATTGAGCCCAAGGCCGAGGAAAAAGTAGAAGCAGCCAATCCTAAAGGTATTACTAAAAATCCTAGGTTGGCAATTTTTGACATGATTAGTTGGTCAGCCAGCAAATCTTCTGTTGAAGCAGAAATTGCCAATTTATATGCCACAAAGAAATACAATACCAAGCCCAATACCGTGGCAGATATTGTTCCTAAAGGAATGGATTTGGACGGATTCTTCAAATCACCGGAAAGTCCTACACCGGCAGTCATCCCGGTAAAAGCCGGAAAGATAATTGCAAAAACAATGAAGAAAGAATCCATATTACGTATTTTGGTTGTAAAAAGTCCTAAATCACCGCCTTCCGCAAAATCAGTTGAACCGGTAAAAAACAAAATCAAGGACAAAGCCAAAATTACTATGACAATATATAACGCCTTGACACCCAAATCAGCGCCTTTTTTTAAAATTAGCCAGGATAAACCCAACATAATAGGTATGCTGATCACTTGACGGGGCAGTACAAAGCCATGTTGATGCAATAAATAATCAAAGAGGAATGTAAAAGCTTCGGTGAACGCAATTATATAAAATGCTACACCGATAGCCTGAGAAAGAAACAATGCTATCCCAATTGTAGCTCCAATATTTAATCCAAATGAACGCGAAATGATAAAATATTCGCCTCCGCCTTCAACCCGTTTATTTGTAGCTATCTCAGACAAAGCCAGGGCAGTAGGTATGGTCACCAAGTGGCCCAGCAATATTATTAATACAACTCCCCAAAAGCCTAAAGAACCAACCGCATAGCCAAAGCGCAAAAATAAAATCGCACCTAAAATGGTGGAGATTGCCGTGAAAAATACCGGCGCTGTACCAAACTTTTTAACCTGACTCATAATAATGCATTGTTAAATCGATACCAAAACTACCAATTTAGAACTAATTATTCGCCATTTATTTTAAGAAGAATTAGGGAAGCCTATGTATTTGTATGGCTTTTAAGTTTGTAAGTTGTTTAGGCAGAATATTTTAAAGGCATAAAAAAAGCCGTCCAAATTAAGACGGCTTCAATTTTTTAGAAACAATATCTATTTTCTTCTATAAGAAGATCCGCAATGCGGCGTCGAGCATCTTTCACATTTGCAACTTTAAAGCTGCATAATCCATATGTTGCACGAATTAAATCATCTTGTCTTTCTTCGGGGGCAAATCCACTAATAGCGTCAAAGCCAGCCTTTTGAACAGTATGAGCAGTTTCATGTACTAATACATCCACTATGTCGCGATAAATTAATAGTGCTTCACCGCCTTTCAGCTGTTCCATTTTTTGAACACGCATGACAGTTGATTCCAACACATAAATTTGCATCAACATATCCGATAAATTCATTAAAACCTCTTCTTCGTCAGCAAGTTTACGCCCAAAGCTTTCGGATATACCGGGAATAAGCATGAGGACAGCTTGTTTCAAATTATCGATAACTGCATATTTCTCGTCAAAATAGGAGAGATTATCCAAAGACCGTGCATTTGCTCTATTTTCACAAGCTTCTCGAGCTATTTCAAATAAATTTATTTCGTTGCGCATGCCTTTTTTCAAGAGTGCATCCACCGCCAACAAGCGGTTAATTTCATTTGTACCTTCAAAAATTCGATTGATACGTGAATCGCGATACGCCCTGTCAACCGGAGTTTCAGAAGAGAATCCCATACCTCCGTAAATTTGAACGGCCTCATCCACCACATAATCCAATGCTTCGGAACCAAATACCTTCAACAACGCACATTCAATGGCATATTCGGCAACACCTTCTATATTAGACTTTCCATAAGGATGCCCTTCGGCTGCCATCTTGGCAATATTATCCTGAATATCTTTGCTCGCACGATAAATAGCTGATTCAGTGGCAAATGTAAGTATTACTTGCTGTGCAAGTTTATGCTTTATAGCACCAAATTCTGCAATAGCTTTTCCAAATTGCTTACGTTCATTGGCATAATTTACCGAATGCATGATCGCACGTTTAGCACCGCCAACAACTGTTGCACCTAATTTAATACGCCCCAAATGGAGGATATTCAGTGCAATACGGAATCCTTCGCCACGCTTACCCAGTAAATTTTCTACGGGTACTTTTACATCATTATAAAATATTTGACGGGTGGAAGAACCTTTGATTCCCATCTTCTTTTCTTCCGGATTCATGCTCACGCCTTCCCAATCACGCTCAACAATAAAAGCACTGAGGACGCGGTCATTGTCAATCTTGGCAAAAACAGTTTGCACATCGGCAAAACCACCATTCGTAATCCACATTTTTTGCCCGTTTAAAATATAATGCTTGCCATCTTCGCTTAACACTGCCTTGGTCCGTCCGCTATTTGCATCAGAGCCTGCATCCGGCTCGGTAAGGCAATATGCTGCCATGAGTTCACCGGAAGCAAGCCGGGGAATATATCGTGCTTTTTGCTCCTCATTACCGTAATAAAGAATTGGCAAGGTTCCAATACCCGTATGCGCCATAATGGCAACTGAGTAGGAATATCCGGCACCCAATGCCTCATTCGCACGCATAATATTTAAAAATGGCTGGCTGAAGCCACCATACTCTTCGGGTACCGAAAGGCCCAACAAACCTAAATCGCCTGCCTTTTTTAATAATGACGACATTAATCCGTCTTCCTGCTGATCAATACGATCCAGATTAGGGAAAATTTCTGATTCCAGAAAGTCTTTACAGCTTTCAACAATCATATTTGCCTCTTCGTCAAATTCTTCAGGAATATAAATGTCCTTTAAATCAACACGCTTGAGCAAAAATTCTCCACCTTTTAATGCAACTTGATTATCCATATGAGATAGTTTATATTGATAAGGCAAACTTAGGACATTTCCATGAAAATTAACCGTAAACAGCACAATAACAAGCCTAATTTAGAACCACTCAAAATTAATTCACATAAATTTTAGCCAAACTTAAAATTTCTCCAGGCTTTAATTTACTGAATTAAATATCCATTCAAATACGGCTAAGCAGCACAATCACTATGTTAAAGAAGTGTTAACACCAGTAGATAATATTGAAAATCATAAGAAATAAATTAGCTTTGTTGGAAGGTTATCAAAAAAAACAGCTCCACATAAAATAGCCTGAAGTTTAAACTAGCTATAAATTATTTGTGTGTAACACAATGTTAAAACTACAACTTATGACAAACAAAAACTTCAACAAGAAGAAAGGGGGTAGGCTAATCCCCTTAATCTTGATACTTCCAGGTGTGCTTTTATTTGCATACGATAGCCTAATAAGTATTGTTGGCAAAACTGAATTAGATGTCAAGATAGAACATGCACCTGCTATTTTACCGGCTGCCTATAAGGTGTATGCCAACGAACATGCGTTGGATGGCAAATATCATATTTTTAAGATGTTGATTACCAATACTGGTAATAGCACGATAAAAAATCTAAAAGTAGATTATGATATTCCCGCTTATATTGAAAAAACAAATATTCGTAATATAGCCGTTTTAAAACCCGGGCAGTCAGCAGTAGTCAGTTGCTTCCCTAATTTTAATCTAAATATTGTTGAAAAAACCACTGCCTCCAAAGAGCGTGTGAATATTGAAATAAGTGGAATAGGTTTAGAAACAGTTGAAAAAAGCTTCCCTATCGAAATTAAAGGCAGAAATGAATTAATGTACACTTTTATTCCCTTTGATGAGATACGAACGCCCGGTGAGTTTTTTGACAACCTTCAATTAGCCAGCTGTTTTGTAACCCCTGAAGACCCAATTGTAAAATATTATACCCAAAAGATTCAGGAAAAAGTATTAAAAGGCGAAGCGGCTTCTGTCTATAATACAGAAGAAGAAGGTATTCGTTTTTTAACAGGTATATATGATGCTACTTTGGCTAGCCATATGGTTTACAGTGGAACGAGTGGAGTTCCGTCAAACGAAGGTGGAATTTCATCAATTACGCAAAGTATTCGGCTACCACGTGAACTTATCACGGGGAATACCGGACTTTGTATCGAACTTTCGATCTTATATGCCAGTGTGTTAATGAATGCCGGACTCGATCCAATTATATTTCTGATTCCCGGTCATGCATATCCCGGATTTAAAATGAATGGCAATTTTTATGCTATTGAAGCTACCGGAATTGGTGGCGAAGGCCTTAATAGTATTGAATCTGCTTCACAAGCATTTCAAACAGGAATGAAACAGTTAGAAGAGTTTAAAATGGGAATTCAATCAGGCGATGATCGATACTCAATAATCGATGTTAGAGAGTCTATCAGAAAAGGCGCATTGGCTATGGAGTTAAAAGATGACCCCTATTTAAGGTCACGAATTGATGAGATTGCTAAAAATTTTGAAGCACAAGCAAAAATTCATAATCCATATTATGCTACCAATCTTTTGGGAGCCGAAGAGCATAACACTACATTGGCCGGATATATCAACTACAATGGTTCAGTAAGTTTTTCATATCCAGGCAATTGGTTAAATGTACCAAGGAATCCAGGTACTATCCCTTATAATGTTATAACGAAAGCAAGTCCTCTAAATGAAGCCTATTTAGAAGTGTATGAATTTCAGGGTTTTAGTAATCCCGAACAAGCTATTTTAAGTATTCAACAACATATCCAATCAAAAGGGGCTATGATGCAATACGCCATTACAGGGCAAGAACAGGGATTTACACTGTTTAACGGGCAGACTTTTGGTGGCTATGAAATATTGACTTGGATAGCAGCTTTTAAACCTGTACACGGTGGAGTTGCAGGAATAGCGGTGGGGTATGTCAAGTAACGCCCAAAATAACTATGAAAATGAAATATCAAATATCCTAAACTCTTTAAGATAAAAATTATGAAAACATATACTTTAAGAACGATTTTAGTCTTGTCTTTCGTCGGCTATTTGGCAAGCGCAAGCTTCTCACAAGAAGAAATTAAAGGCATGAAACAACGGCTTGAATTTAATATTGACGAGTTAGGAGATGCCGAAATTATAATGAGCATGAAACTAAATGCATCGCAATGGGATGCTTTTAAATATTCAATTGGGAATAATCCTGCCCACTTAAAAAGAGAAATTGTAAAAGGTTTACCTACATTTTACCTGACAGATTTTAAATACGAAGAAGATGCAATGGACCGCTCCTACAAAATGTCAATGAAAGGTTTGGGCGCAGTTCATCTAAATAAGAATGGGAAATGGGAAACAAATCTTGAAATGAAAGACCCCGAAGTTATCAAACTGAATAATAAGCAGTTTCGATTAAACCTCAATTTAATCACAGATGGGGGCTTCCTTGAACAAACCCAGCTTATAAATCTTCCAAAAAACGCCAAAAATGCTAAAATAGAAACTGATAGCTTCGGAAATGCCGTATTGACTTATGAATCCGGCATGGGAGTGGGGAAGATGATTGCAAAAGGATTTGGTATCCTTCTAATACTTAGCGGTGTACTTTTAGCATTTTTAAATAATAAACGTAAGGGAAACCTTGATGAAACATATTCTTAATAATTTCAACCAAAAGGGGCTGCCTCACAAGTAGACAGCCCCTTTCCTATATTATGTATGATTACTATAAAGCTTAAAAGCTAAACCTTAACTCTTCTTTGGCTTCGCTTTTGCCTTTTTCGGCTTTTCAATCTCAATTGTAATCTTTTCGGTTTCTTTATCAAATCCTAAATTAATCAGATCACCTGATTTTAAATTCGATTTAATAATCTCCTCAGCCAATTCATCTTCAATATACTTTTGAATTGCACGTTTTAATGGTCTGGCACCATACTGCTCATCCCATCCTTTTTCTGCAATAAAGTCTTTGGCTTCATCTGTCAGCTTCAAGGTATAACCAAGCTCCTCGATACGTTTGTAGAGATGTGAGAGTTCGATGTCAATAATTTTGTGAATATCCTCACGAGCTAAGGAATCAAAGATAATCACATCATCAATTCGGTTCAAAAACTCAGGTGCAAACACCTTCCGTAATGCGTTTTCAATCACGCCTTGTGAATAGGTAGATTTACCGGCAGTTTTTGCAGCAGTATTAAAGCCAACACCATGACCAAACTCTTTCAGCTGACGCGACCCAATATTGGAAGTCATAATAATTATGGTATTCTTAAAGTCCACCTTACGTCCGAGGCTGTCTGTAAGCACCCCATCATCAAGTACTTGTAACAGCAGATGGAACACGTCCGGATGCGCTTTTTCAATTTCATCCAATAAGACAATAGAGTAGGGCTTTCTGCGTACCTTTTCAGTCAACTGTCCGCCTTCTTCATAACCTACATAGCCCGGAGGTGCTCCGATAAGACGAGATACCGCAAATTTTTCCATATATTCACTCATATCAATGCGAACCAAAGCATCCTGAGTATCAAACATATACTCTGATAAAACTTTTGCCAGATATGTTTTTCCCACTCCGGTAGGTCCTAAGAAAATAAATGTTCCAATCGGTTTGCTTGGGTCTTTTAATCCTGCACGGTTACGCCTGATCGCTTTCACCACCTTTTTAATGGCATCATTTTGACCTATCACGGCACCTTCCAAATCTGTTTCCATATGCAGTAAACGATCGCTTTCATTTTGAGCAATCCGTTGCACTGGAATTCCGGTCATCATTGCAACAACTTCAGCCACATTTTCTTCCGAAACAATTTCGCGATGTAGCTTGGCATCTTCTTCCCATTGACGCTTAGCCTTTTCCAAGTCATCCAACAAAGTTCTTTCTTTGTCCCTGAACATGGCAGCCTCTTCAAACTTCTGTACCTGAATAGATTCGTTTTTCTTGTCTTTTACCTCTTCAATCTCGTTTTCCAGTTGAAGAATATTCTCCGGTACATTGATATTTGAAATATGCACACGTGCGCCTGTTTCGTCAAGAGCATCAATTGCTTTATCAGGTAAATAACGATCGGAAATATATCTGCCGGTAAGCTTTACACATGCTTCAATTGCTTCATCCGTATATGTCACCAAATGGTGATCTTCATATTTCTCTTTGATGTTATTCAATATTTGAACTGTTTCGTCCGGGCTTGTAGGCTCAACCAATATCTTTTGGAATCGTCTCTCCAAGGCACCGTCTTTTTCAATATGCTGACGGTATTCATCCAAAGTAGTAGCTCCAATACACTGCAACTCACCACGTGCCAATGCCGGCTTGAACATATTGGATGCATCTAATGAGCCTTGAGCACTTCCGGCTCCGACAATCGTGTGAATTTCATCAATAAATAAAATAACATCCGGATTGTTCTCAACCTCTTTAAGCAAAGCTTTCATTCGTTCTTCAAACTGACCACGATATTTCGTGCCGGCAACCATTGCTGCCATATCAAGCATCACAATCCGTTTGTTGAATAGTACACGTGAAACTTTTCGCTGTACAATACGTAATGCAAGCCCTTCGGCAATAGCTGATTTCCCCACTCCGGGTTCACCTATTAAGATAGGATTGTTCTTTTTCCTACGGCTAAGTATCTGAGCTACACGCTCCAACTCCTTCTCTCGTCCTACGATAGGGTCCAAGCGGTCTTCCATGGCAGCACGTGTCAAATCTCTTCCAAAATTATCCAATACGGGAGTATTTGATGATATCGAGCTGATTTTTCTCGAGCGCGGAAAACTTTCGCGTGAACTACCTTCTTCAAAAGGCTCTTCCGTATGTTCGGCCTTAGGCTGTTCTTTAGAAGTATCGCCTTCAGGCTGAATGTAAATTAACTCCTTCTTGAACGAAACAAAATCCACACCCTCTGCTTCAAGATGCTGCGTGATAAGGTTATTTTTATCACGTAAAATAGCCATTAGTAAATGTTCGGTGTGAATCACCTCACTATTTAGCTCCTTTGCTGCCAAATATGTGAATTTTAATGCCCGTTCAGTTTGCTTCATTAACGGAATATTTGTCAGTCCGCTGTCGGCCTCCTGAGGATTTCGGATTGATTTCTCAATTTTACTTTTCATTGAATTTAGGTCAATACCTAACAGTTTAAGCAACTGTAAAGCTTTCCCATCACCGTCACGCAGCATTCCCAAAAACAAATGCTCAAGACCTATGTAGTTGTTACCCAACCGTATAGCCTCTTCATGACTGTAACTTAAAATATCTCTCACCTGTGGTGAAAATTTCGCATCCATAGACTTATATGCTGATTAAAAATCGATTTTATTCAAATTTTCAGATTATTTATATATCTGTCCAAAATTAATAACAAAAATCAGTCCAGCTTTGTTTTACTGACATTTTATCAACAATCTGTTGTTCATGCTTGAATTCGTTGTTTTATATCTAAAAATAATGATAAAAAAAAGCTTAAACCTGTTCATAAATAGCTTGTTCAATGCTTTGAAAGCTCAAATTTAATGCATATTTTTGCACTTTATAAATCCAATTTTCGGAAAAGCTAATTTAAACGAATGGACGAACTATTTGAAGGAGAAAAAATTATAAAGGTTAACATCGAAAACCAGATGAAATCAGCCTATATCGACTACTCCATGTCGGTAATTGTTTCCCGTGCTTTGCCTGATGTTCGAGACGGATTAAAACCCGTTCACCGTCGAATATTATATGGTATGCTCGAACTCGGCGTGCAAGCCAACAGAGCCTATAAAAAATCAGCGAGAATAGTAGGGGAGGTGCTCGGAAAATATCACCCGCATGGTGACTCTTCCGTATATGACGCCATGGTGCGTATGGCACAAGAATGGTCCTTGCGCTATCCCTTGGTGGATGGACAAGGTAACTTTGGATCAATAGACGGCGACGGACCGGCAGCAATGCGGTATACCGAAGCACGACTACGTAAAATTGCCGAAGAAATATTGGCAGATATCGATAAAGACACCGTTGATTTTCAAAATAACTTTGACGATTCACTAAAAGAACCCACCGTACTACCAACCCTGATTCCCAATCTGTTGGTAAACGGAGCAAGCGGTATCGCAGTAGGAATGGCAACAAATATGCCACCACATAACTTATCTGAAGTTATTGACGGTATCGTTGCATATATTGAAGACAGAGATATCAGTATTGAAGGCTTAATGGAGCATATTACTGCTCCCGACTTCCCGACAGGCGGTATCATTTACGGATATGAAGGTGTCAAAGAAGCATTTGAAACAGGACGCGGACGCATCGTGATGCGAGGTGAAGCCGATTTCGAAGAACATAATGGCCGTGAGTGGATTGTGGTGACATCCATACCGTATATGGTGAATAAAGCCGATATGATTCGGAAAACTGCCGACCTGGTGAACGAAAGAAGGCTTGATGGCATTTCCGATATACGCGATGAATCTGACAGAAAAGGAATGCGCATCGTATATGAATTGAAAAGAGATGCAATTCCAAATATCGTACTCAACAAACTCTATCAAATGACTGCATTGCAGTCCTCATTTAGTGTAAATAATGTGGCATTGGTAAATGGAAGACCACAAACATTGAATCTGAAAGAGTTGATCCATTACTTTGTTGAACATCGCCATGAAGTCGTCGTAAGAAGAACACAATACGAGCTGAATGAAGCTGAAAAGCGTGCACATATCCTTGAAGGACTGCTAATTGCGCTGGACAATATCGACGCTATCATTGAGTTGATTAAAGCTTCGCCCACACCGGAAGAAGCCCGAAACGGCCTCATGGCGCAATTTAATTTGTCCGAAATACAAGCCAGAGCAATTTTGGATATGCGCCTGCAACGTCTTACCGGCCTCGAGATTCAAAAAATTAAAGAAGAATATGACGAGCTCCTGAAGAGGATTGCATATTATAAGGAGATATTAGGAAATGAAAGCCTTCGATATGAAATCATCACAAAGGAAATGCTCGAGATTAAAGAAAAATATGGTGATAAATCACGCTCTACCGTGGTTTATGCAGCAGATGATTTCAAAATCGAAGATGTTATTCCTGACGAAGCTGTAGTTGTTACTATTTCGCATCTGGGCTATATCAAACGTACGCCTTTGACTGAATATCGCAGACAAAGTAGGGGAGGGAAAGGAGCAAAAGGCTCCGATGCAAGGGATGAAGATTTTATTGAACATCTTTTTATTGCGACAAACCATAATTATATGCTCTTCTTTACCGAAAAAGGTAAATGCTTCTGGATGAGGGTATTCGAAATACCGGAAGGAAGCCGGACAAATAAAGGAAGGGCAATCCAAAACATGATAAATATCGAAGCCGATGATAAAGTAAAAGCATTTATGAATGTATTGGATCTTAAAGACCAAGAATACATTGATAATAACTTTATTATTATGGTTACCAAAAAAGGTGTTATCAAAAAGACAAGTTTGGAAGCTTATTCACGCCCACGACAAAACGGAATTAACGCCATTACAGTCCGTGAAGGCGACGAATTGTTGGAAGCAAAACTTACAAATGGCTCTAATAATGTGCTAATAGCACTAAAATCTGGTCGCGCCATCCGATTTGAAGAAACTACCGTTCGCCCCATGGGCCGTAATGCATCGGGTGTAAGAGGCATTACACTTGCCAACAAAAAGGATGAAGTGGTTGGAATGATTTGCGTGGAAGATGATAGCTCAAATATTTTGGTGGTTTCGGAGAAAGGATACGGCAAACGCTCTGATTTAAATGACTATAGGCTGACGAACAGGGGAGGAAAAGGAGTCAAAACAATTAATATTACAGATAAAACCGGAAACCTTATCGCAATTAAAAGCGTAACAGACAACGATGATTTAATGATTATCAATAAATCAGGAATCATTATTCGTATTGGTGTGGAAACGCTTCGAGTGATGGGAAGAGCAACACAAGGAGTGAAGTTGATTGACTTGCGTGCGAATGACGAAATAGCAGCCGTTGCAAAAGTTACGGTGGAAGAAGAGGATGATGAAGATATTGATGAAATCAACGAAATTACGGAAGACGCTGATAATCAATCTTCTGAGGATAATGAAAATGAAACTGAAAACGAATAATCTGCCTAATAAAATATATGGCACAAAATATGTATTCATTTAAATGAAAATCTAAAATAAAAAGAATCATGAAGAAAATCATTCTAACATTTACCGTAACATTGATGGCTTTCACATTGATGGCGCAAAAGGCACAAAGAACCAGCGCTTATATGTACAATAAAAATGGGCAATTTGATAAAGCTAAAGAAGCCATCGATGCAGCAATTGAACACGAAAAAACCAAGGACGATTCAAAAACTTGGTTCTATCGAGGTATAATTTATTCAAATATTGCGCTTTCTGCAGAAACTGCTGAGATTGACTCAGAAGCTTTAGAAAAAAGCTTGGAATCTTTTGAAAAAGCCATGGTACTAGACCCGGAAGACAAATTACGCCAGATGAATGAAATCGGACCCCGAATTGAATGGATTGGAGGTCAATATTTCTCAAATGGAGTAGATGCATTTAACGAAAATAATTTTGATGCTGCTTCCGTGCAATTCAAAAAAGCATTTGATGTGGCACAATCAATTCAAAAGCTTGATACACTGGCACTTCTAAATGCAGGGCTTGCAGCAATTCGTGGTGATGATTATCAAAATGCCTTGACTTATTACAACAATCTCATTGATCTTAACATCATTGAACCGGATGTTTATCGCTATAAAGCTGCTGCTTACAGAGGCTTGGGCGATACAGACGAAATGATGAAAACCATTGCAGACGGACGTAAAGTATATCCGGATGATGCAGGCCTCATGCTCGAGGAAATCAATGCATATCTTGCTATTGGTCAAGGAGAAAAGGTTGTTGATGACCTGAAATTACTAGTTGAACAAGATCCTGAAAATTCTTCCATTTTCTTTGTACTCGGAACAATTTATGGTGATGAGACCAATGAAAAAATGTTTAGTTTAGATACTGCAGAAGAATATTACACAAAAGCTTTAGCCGTAAATCCAGATTATTATGACGCAGTATATAACTTAGGTGCATTATACATTAACGAATCAAATAAGATTCAAGTGGAAGCAAATGATTTGCCCTTGTCAGAAACAAAGAAATACGATGAAATGACCGAGCAGGCAAATGAAATCATTAAAAAAGCATTGCCACATCTTGAGAAAGCAAATGAGTTAATGCCGGATAATGAAGAAACAAAACAAGTTCTTGTTACCATTTATACACGATTCAATATGAACGATAAATTGAAAGAACTTAAAGGCGAAGATACTGACGAATAATTTCAGAAAAGTATTTAAGAAAAACTCTCACTACATAGTGGGAGTTTTTTTTTGCATATCAACTAACAGGGGAGTAATCTAATTAATTAGCTGTGATAAATTTGTTTGAATATAGAGAATTTGATCGTGGTCTGTTAATTTGCAATTTAACATAATATCAATTATCATGCATTTGTATAAGCTTACTATATAACCGATAAGATTGATAACTAATAAGGTACGAGAATTAGTTTTAAAATTTGATAGAATGAATTCAGCAAGCATTGTGCAATAAATTTACGCACTGAACCTTATTCAATAAATTCATCCTTACCAATAAATCTTCAGCATTACTCGAGAAAAGAAAAACGTATCTGCCATTTTTAAAGAAATTGCAGATACGTTTAGTTTCGGGAATTTATATAAAACCTAAGTCAATAAATTTTACTGCTTATTTATCAGCTCCAACTGTCTTTTATAAACCCGTTCCATTCCTTCGCGTAAGGATATTTTTGGTTTCCAGCCAAATTTTTCACTTACCAGCTCCATATTTGCATAACGTGAGTGCACACCAACCGGTTTATCCAATAAAGGTTTAATAGTTGGCTTATAGCCGGCAATATCTCCAAATAAATCAATTAATTCAAGGAAGGAAGTTAGCTTTCCGGAGCCTATATTATAAGCCGAGCCATCTCCCACCCGATCTAAAAGCATGAAAATGAAGTCAATAACATCATCTATATGTACAAAATCACGTCCTTGTTTTCCGCTTCCCCAGACTTCAAACGGGTCTTCACGTCGCGCTGCACGTGCAGCAATGGCCGGTACCGGATAAGATTGCTCTTGATCTTCACCATAACCGGAAAACGGTCGAATACACGCGACTCTGACACCATAATTTTTTGCAGTTATTTGGGCTAAAAATTCACCTGTTAACTTTGACCAACCATAAGTCATATCAGGTGTTCCAAGGTTTTTATTAAAGTCGATATCGCCTTCGCTCAATGCGATTGCACCTTCCGTGCTTTGAAGACTCACCGGATAGGCAGCACTGGAGCTTGGATACAATACGCGTTCAGGTTTATGTTGTGTTACCCAATGAAAAAATTCGGCATCAATACTTAAATCCAGAGCCACAATCATTGGGTCACCTTCAATCTTAAGACGTCCGCCCACAATTGCAGCAAAATGAAACACATCACTGAACTTGTCGAATTTTAAATTATAATTTTCTTGAATATAGGTCGGGTTTTCACGCATATAAAACAATAAGTTCCGGAAGTCTCCTTTCCAAAAATACAATCTTTCCTCATCACCTATTACTTCAACATCTTTTATCATTTTTGAGGTAAAACCATCCAACCATTCGGATGGATGACGACCAATTGATAAGTCATCAACCATGAAAACAGTATCTTTAGTCTTTGATAATAAGCGTTTTACCATGTTTCTTCCAACAAATCCGCATCCTCCGGAAACCAAGTGAATTTTCATAACAAACAATTTTTTTCTTTCTATAATATTTTAAATTCTTCTAATCCAAATTAAGTTTATCCTTTATCCCATAAACTGTCGGGCTACTGTTCTTGGCTTGAGAAATCAGCTCTGCCAAAAATCCTGTCATAAAAAGCTGGGTTCCTAAAATCATTGCCAATAAGCCAAAATAAAACAAAGGACGGTCTGTCATTTTGTAGGCTTCCAAGAAAAACTTGGCATAAGCCAAATAAGCAGCAATTAACAAGCCGATAAAAAATATCAACGAACCAAGACTACCAAAAAAGTGCATGGGACGCTTGCCAAACTTGGAGACAAAAGTTATGGACAATAAATCAAGATAGCCCTTAATTAAGCGGCTCATACCGTATTTTGAATGCCCATATTTTCGTTCATAATGTTGAACTACCTTTTCACCTATATTACCAAAACCTGCCCATTTGGCTATAAGCGGTATATAGCGATGCATTTCGCCTTGTATTTCAATCGATTTCACCAATTCCAGTTTATAGGCTTTTAGTCCGCAATTAAAATCATGCAGCTTAATGCCGCTTATAATGCGTGTTGTTCGATTGAAAAGCCGAGATGGTAGTGTTTTTGACAAGGGGTCATGGCGTTTCTTTTTCCAGCCCGAAACCATATCAAACCCCTGATTTTTAATCATTTCATATAATTCAGGGATTTCATCCGGGCTGTCTTGCAAGTCTGCATCCATGGTAATAACCACTTCGCCCTCGGCAAGTTTAAAGCCTTCATTTAAAGCTGCCGACTTCCCATAGTTTCTACGAAAACTAATAGCTTTTATCGAAAAGCCGGCTTCAGCCAATCCTTTAATAACGCCCCACGAATTATCTGTCGAACCATCGTCAATAAATACGATTTCATAGCTAAGGCCCGACTGTTTCGCTACCCTCGCAATCCATTCTGTCAGTTCCTTCAGCGATTCTTCTTCGTTAAAAACTGGTACAACAACTGATATATCCATTTGGGATATTTTAGAGTTAATAGTTTACTTTCTTTCGTCCAAATAATGACACAATAGCACTGATTATCAATGATGTAATTGGTGTAACATATAAAGATCTGAAAAAGTTTTTCACCGGATCCATGCTTGCTTCCATTTTAGCTACTGTTTCATCCAGCATTTCTTCAGGCATCTTCCCCTCCCATGCATCCACAAAATTATCTATCTGCTGCAACATATAATCCGGATCAATATAATTGGTTAAAATGAAAGAAAATAAATTACCGAGATAACCGGAAATAAGCAACATCACGAAGCCAACAATCAAGGCCTGTATATAACTAATTGAGCCGCCATACTCCAAATCACGTGTCTTTTTGATACTATAAATAGTAAAAAAGATAATTACTCCATAAGTTACCAATCCATTAGCTATAATTGCCATCATTTCAAAATTGCTTGCACCTGAAGCATATAAAGCTGTGCTGATGGCTATTAATATTAATCCGCTAATTACTCCATACTTAACTGCATGTTTAAGTGGTGGAAAAAAATTCATTGAGGAAGAAGTCATAATTTGTAAAATTTAATGAATTTATTTTTGTTTACGCCAAACAAAGATAGCAATAATGAGTGCCTGAAATGGCAATAAGAGTAAATAAAACACAAAATAATATAAAGCCAGCCGTATTGGTGACAACATTTGCGAAATCCATTCCGACATACGCACCAAGTCTGCGTTTGATTGGCGGTTTTGGATTGAGATTAATTCATAAGTCATTGTGTCTACACGATTTGCCAATATATCGCTGTTCAAATATTCGAATACTAGAAAGATCAAAAAGGAAGCAAATGTAGAAGCAATAAATCCGCTTAAAAGAGATAAACGGAAAGATGTCCCAAATTTTAAAATACCGGCTTGATAACGCTCACGCAAGCAGATATTTGCACTAGCTAAATAGAAAAAAGGATATATATAAATCAGTAAATAAGTTGAAGAAACACTTTCTTTCACATAGAGAAACAAAAGTAACAGCAACACAAAGCCAATTAAGCCTCCCAAAAGGCCACTTATTATACTTACCGGCCAAAATTTTGCTTTATTGTACATTTTTTTCCTTTTCAGCTGCTTTTATGCAAACTTAGCAAATGATTCCCAAGTTCATCATAAATTTAAAAAAGATTTAACGCATATTCAAAAAAATATGTACATTTGCAGCGGGTAAGTCTTATACGACCAGCTCCCAGCGAATCCCCCAGGTTCGGAAGGAAGCAAGGGTAAGGTGGTTGAGCGGTGCGATATAAGTAGCTTACCCTTTTTTTATTCCTTTCTGTACACTCTTTCTCCATTACTATACACAAGCAATACCTTTGTATCACGTACTTGTTCAATTTCGCATTCCATAATATCGTGATCGAGAATTACAAAGTCGGCTGCTTTCCCTTTTTCAAGGCTACCCTTACTATTTTCTTCAAAGCTTCCCTTGGCGGGCCAAATTGTGATAGAGCGCAATGCTTGCTCCCTTGTTAATGCATTTTCCATCTGAAAGCCTTCAGCAGGAATACCATCCATATTTTTTCGGGCAACAGCTGCATAAAATGTTTCCAAGGGATTAATTCCCTCTATCGGAAAATCCGTGCCATTCACAAGCCAGCCATTTTGTTCCAGTAATTGCTGTTGTGCATATGCTCCGCGAAGACGTTCTTCACCTACTCGATCAATTGCCCATAACATATCGGAAGTAGCATGTGTACTTTGGATTGAAGGAATCATATTATATGCTCCAAATTTGGAAAAATCATTAGGGTGAACAATTTGTGCATGTTCTATTCGCCAGCGTCTGTCGTTGCCTTCAGGAAGAATTTCGGCATATAAATCCAAAACATAACGAACTCCCGCATCACCAATAGCATGTGTATTAACCTGAAAACCTGCATCATAAGCTCGTTTAATTATATTGCGATAAAAAGCATCTTCTTCCATCCTGAATCCAGTTTTAGTCGGCTCATCCGAATATGGCTCCAACATCCAAGCTCCTCTTGAACCTAAAGCTCCATCCGAATATAGTTTGATAGAACTAATGCTAAGCAAATCTGAAAACTGAGGACCAGCCGCTAAGTAATAGTCCAATGTTTCATCTGTCGGATCTAACATTGCATTAATTTTCATCTTTAACTCATTGTTATCCTGCATATCACGAATGAGTTCAATCGTTTGATATGGCAGTCCGGCATCTGTTACAGAAGTTAATCCAAGCTCGAAGCATCGGTTTTGAGCTTCCCGCAAAGCAGATTGTCTTTCTGTTAGTGTAAGTGGCTGTATATGAGCACGTACCGGAATATCAGCTTTATCGATAAGCAAGCCGGTAGGTTGCCCCTTTTCATTTAAAACCACCTCCCCTCCTTCTACCCTAGTAGATGCATCTATTCCGGCAATTTCAAGAGCTGCCTTACTTGCTAGCGAAGCATGTCCATCCACACGAATAAGTAGAATTTTTTGGGCTGGAAACCTTTGTTCAAGTAATTCATTATCAGGGAATACCGGTGGATTCCATAAATTTTGGTCCCATCCCCTACCCAATATAAAATCAGCAGGATGCCGAGCAATATGTAATTCAAGTCGCTCAATTACTTCTTCAAACGATTTACATCCTTTTAAATCTGCATATCGGTAAAGATTTTCGCCCAAGCCATTAAAATGGCAATGCCCGTCATTAAAGCCGGGGAAAACAGCTTTCCCAACCGCATCAAGCATTTGATCAGCATTATAGCGCTTCAAAATATCCTGCGATAAGCCTATATCATATATTTTACCATCCTTGACAGCCAAGGCTGAAATAATGCTAAAGCCTTCATCCACAGTATATATATGTCCATTAAAAACAATTAAATCAACTTGTTCTTTCATGCCGGTACATGCAGTAAAAAATAAACTCAAAAATAATATAACAATATAGCGTGTTTTCATCGTAATCTGTTTAAATATTGAATCATATCTGCTAATTTATCGAACTTATGGGTTTCGCCATCCTTTTTAAGTGAAAATTCGTCTGAAGAATAGCTTATGTACATCAAATTCTCTTCTTCTTTTTCACTGATTTCAAATCCGTTACGTAATAAAGCATTGGATGCCCATTTATGAATAAGATTGTCTTCAATTGCATTAAAAATGGTCTTACTTCTAGTGTTTTGAACTATAAAATGCCCTTTTAAACTATCAAAAACCAATTGATTATTGTCAAAGTAAGCATTGATGGCACCATCAAGGACAAGTTGTTCGGGTATATCGTCTTTTACTTCTTGATTATGCGCTACAAGCCAGACTTTATCCGCATTTCGCAATACCAAATCAAGGTCATGCGATGAAAATAAGATGGTTTTGGATTGTTCTTTTGCCAGTTTTCTCAACAGCTCCATCAATTCTATTTTACTAGGATAATCCAAGAAAGCTGCCGGTTCATCCAATAGAATTAGTGGCGTATCTTGTGCTAAAGCTTTGGCTACCATTACTTTTTGACGCTCTCCATCACTAAGACTAATTAGCCTACGCCCTTTCAATTGCCCTACTCCACAACTGTCCATACTTTCATCAATAAGGCGGAGGTCATTTTTAGTTAATCGTGCCCAGAAATCTGTATACGGATAACGTCCTGTAGTAACTACTTCTTCGGTTTTTAAATAAAAATCATCCGGATAATCTGTAAAAACAACTGCTAATTGCCTTGCACGCTCAGCCATATTCATTTTTTTTATTGGTCGGGCGTTCAACAAAACTTCTCCACCCAAGGCAGGCTGAAAGCCTGAGATGGTGCGAAAAAGTGTAGATTTTCCTGCCCCATTTGGTCCCACTACTGCTACAAACTCACCGGAATGTAGCTGTAAATTCAACGGGGGAAGTAAGGCAGTACTGTGTGTATGACTTCCATACCCAATTTCAAGATTCACCAGTTTTAATATAGCTTGCCTCATAGTTTTGTTGAATAATAGCGTTGCCTGTTCAAAATAATCCAAATAACAAATGGGGCGCCAATCAGCGAAGTAATAGAATTAATAGGAAGACTGCCATCAAATCCAGGAAGTCGTGCAATTAAATTACAAAATAATGCAAGTGAAGCACCAATGATAATGCTAGCCGGAATCAATATTTTATGATCGCTGGATTTAAATAAATTTCTGCTGATATGCGGCACTGCCAAACCTAAAAATGCAATGGGTCCGGCATAAGCTGTAACCACTGCAGTAAGTAGGCCGGATACAACTAAAACCCAGCGCTGGTATAAGACCAAATTCAATCCGGTATTTTGGGCATATAAATCACCCAATAACATCAGGTTCAATGGCTTGACTAATGTTACCGAAAGTAGAAGTAAAATACTAATTAATGCTATAAATAATGGTAGTTGTTTCAATCCCACATTTGAAAAACTACCCATTCCCCATATTACGAAGGCTTGTAAATCTTCTTTTTGACTAAAATATTTGATGATACCCACGATAGCTGAAGTGAAATAAGCTATCATAATTCCTGCGATTAAAAGATAGACTATCCCCGACAATCGTTTACTCAATAAAGTAATAAAAAGAAGTACAAGTATAGCTCCTGAAGCAGCGGCAACTATCAATCCTATATGCCGAATCCAGCCAAAGCTGATAAGTGCATGTCCCGAAATCATTCCTGTTGCCATAAGCATTAGTGCAACTCCTAAACTTGCTCCGGAACTGATTCCAAGAATTGATGGGTCGGCAAGCGGATTTTTAAAAAGCGTTTGCATTAAAAGTCCGGAAACAGCCAATGCTGCACCGGCAAATAATGCAGTAAGTGCTTGAGGGATACGAAACTGTAAAATAATCATATAATTTGAACTGCTCACCCCTTCATGCTGCCCGGATATAATGGAAATGATTTCTGAAACAGATACTTTTACTGAGCCAAATAATAAATTCATTACCAATAACCCAAACAAGATGAGCAGCGACAGCCCATAAAGTTGCCATTTTTTACTAGCTATTCTTGATAACAATTGCATATTATTTCATAAGTTCGTGATATACCGGCTGATAGTTCGGCATCAATTCGGGCTGAAAGATAGCAATAAAATCAGCTAATAAGTGATGCGGATAAAGTGTGCTTTCTTCAAAATAGGCAGTTTTGCTAATATTACAGAAAATCACCTTTTTATTTTTAAAAGCGGCAAAGCCTGCATACAATTCATTTTCTTTCTCCAAGTCTTCATAGCCATAAGAATCAGTAGCTGCATGTGCTATTCGCCAATAATCAGCATCTGCGGCACGTTTAATGATTGTTTCAATATCCATAGGTATACTTGCAGTACCAGGGAAATCAGAAAACACATAATCCGCACCTGCATCTTCAAAAATTTTAGCTATATAACTTTCTCCGGCAGGCACATACCACTGTCCTGCAAACTCTTTGTCAGCAAATAATGTTGGCCGAGCTCCATGATAACGGTTCACACTTTCTTTGAGTGACAAATATTTTTGTTCAATATCTTGAAACAAGCTGTCAGCCTTAGCTGAAGTACCACTCAATAATCCTATTAATCGAAGCCATTCTGCACGTCCAAGCGGATCGGTTTCAAAATAGTCGGTCCATGCCAAAAGCGGAAATCCGGCTGCTACTAATTGATGAGGTAAACCACGAGCATCCGGACTTACCAGAATAATATCGGCCTCCAAATTGCTTATAAGTTCCAGCTTGAAATTAGCATCTGAAGCTACTTCAATCACATCCCCTGATTTCAATAAGTCTTTCATTCGGCTATTTTGTACGAAACCGGCTTCTGAAATGCCTTTTATCATGACTTCTTTGCCGAGCATGAGAAAAGGACCCCATTGTGTGGCTGACATGGCGAGCACCTTATTTATTTCAGCTAAAACGATATCCGGATATTCGTGTACAGGCAACTGAGCATCCTTCTTCATCAGATAACATCTTTGTAATACATTATCAGTGATATAAGGATCAAAAATAACCACTTCATAATAATCATCTGTCTGAGAAACTTGGAATCCTTTTGCATATTTGGGGAATCCATGAACTGATTGCAAATCAGCATTTTGTGCTTCAGGCACAGTCTGTATACATCCGACAAGCATCAATGATTTTGCAAATAGCAAAAATACAATCAGCTTAGGATAAAACAGCTGTTTCGATATATTCACATTCCATCTAATCAAAATAAATCCGCTTCAAAGTCATCTCGCTCCAAAAGTAAGATGGAATGTTGAGGTACAATATAATATCTTTCATCCTGATAATGGATTTCAATAGCTCCTTTTTGTAAAAAAATAGCCTTATCCCCTATTCTCGCTTGGAGTGGCAAATATTTGGCTTCACCATACTCCTGTTTCCAAGGCTCCAAATCATCATCCATAACCGGTAACGGATAGCCGGGTCCTACTTTAACTACATACCCGCTTTGAATTGCTTCTTTTTCATTATATCCCGGCGGTAAAAATAAACCGGACCTTGTTTTATCAGGATTGGAAAGCGGTTTAATGAGTACCCTATCCCCTACTACAAGTAGTTTTGAGAGCTTTTCTTGATTATTTTCCATTGAAACAGACTATAATTGCTTGTCAAAAATACAAAAACAGGGCTTTTATTACTGTAAGGAGCACAAATTATAGGTATTTTTGTAGCGAAGAAACATATAAACAGCAATATTTAAGGAGGATAAGCCATGAGATTTTTCATGTTTCGTACAAATAAACCACGTCAATTTAACTATATACCCAGATATTTCAATCCGGAGAAGGAAGCTTGGGAAAAGCGGAAGGCAGAGTTAAATCTGGAAACAGAGTTAAGCAAACAGGAAGAACTTCGGATGCAGATGCGGTCAAAATGGCATCCAAAACAACAAGCTGATTCCTACAACCGCTATCGTAAATTCACAATGATTGTATATTTGGGCATTGTTTTACTCGGACTGTACCTGATATTCTTTACGGATATGGTAGAAAACTTCCTTTTAGCTTTTGGTCTGGGTAAATAATATTTTGAATAATAAACTATGAGCGATATCATAAAACTATTACCTGAATCGGTAGCAAATCAGATTGCTGCCGGTGAAGTAATACAGCGTCCTGCATCAGTAGTCAAGGAATTGCTTGAAAATGCCATTGATGCCGGAGCCGATCAGATTGATTTGCTTGTCAAAGATGCAGGAAAAACACTTATCCAAGTTTCGGATAACGGCTGCGGACTGTCAGTTACAGATGCCCGGATGGCATTTGAACGACATGCCACATCAAAAATAACACAAGCAAATGATTTATTTGCCATCCGTACGATGGGTTTTAGAGGTGAAGCACTGGCTAGTATTGCAGCCATTGCGCAAGTTGAACTGAAAAGCAGAACGCATGATGCCGAGCATGGTAATCAGATACGAATTGAAGGTTCAGTGGTAAAATCCCAAGAAGTATGTGTGTGCCAAGCAGGTACCACCATTGCCGTTAAAAATTTGTTTTTTAACGTGCCGGCAAGGAGGAACTTTTTGAAATCACCCACAGCCGAGCTGAAGCATATTTTGGATGAGTTTTACAGAGTTAGTCTGATACATCCAGAAATTGGCTTTAAACTCATACAAGACGATAAAGAACTATTTCATCTGATTAAAGGGAATTTCAAACAACGTATTGTCGCTTTATTTGGAAATGTTTATAACGAACGGCTTTTAAGCGTACAGCAAGCTACTGAGAACCTGGATATTGATGGCTTTATCGTAAAAGCACAATTTGCAAGAAAAACCAGAGGTGAACAGTATTTCTTTGTAAATAATCGGTTTATTCGACATCCCTATCTTCATCATGCTGTAGAAAATGCGTTTCACGAACTCCTGCCGAAAGATAGTTTCCCCGGATATTTTTTACATATTCAAATTGATCCGTCAGAGATAGACATTAATATTCACCCGACGAAAACAGAAGTCAACTTTCAAGATACCAAACTAATATATGCCATTATTCATTCTGCCGTAAAGAAAACACTCGGACAATATAATCTAAGCCCGCAGATTGACTTTGAGAATCCGGATTCGGCAACAAATATTGATTTTGGTGACATTAGCAGGGCAAATCGTCCTATCCAACAGCCGCAGGTGGCTTTTAATCCGGATTATAATCCATTTAGCAATCCAATGCCGCAAAACAAGCATTGGCAATCCAAGCCAACAGATACATCTGAAAATTGGCGGCTATTTTATGAAAATCAGAATAAATCGGAAGATGAGCTGGAACAGATTTCCGGTGATGAGCAAACTTCACAGAAAACAGGAAGTGGTTCCGGTTTTATTCAAATTCAAGGGCATTTTATCTTGAGCCCCGTTAAATCAGGCTTGCTTATCGTCGATCAACATTTGGCACATTGGCGTATTTTATATGAAAAATATATGGCTCAGCTGGGTAACAGAAAAACAGGTTCTCAACAAGAGCTGTTCCCACAGACAATACAGTTGAATGCCGGCGATGCTGAAATCTTGTCAGATATTTTGGATGATTTACGATTACTCGGATTTAGTATTGAAAGCATGGGAACACGTACGTTTGTGGTCAGTGGAAGCCCTCAAGGATATGAAGATAAGGATATTACAGAAACAATAGAGCATATGCTGGAGATGTACAAAATCAATCAAACTGATTTACAGCTGGATCAGAAACAAAATCTGGCACGTTCTTTGGCGGCCAATATTGCCGTAAAATACGGGCAATCTCTTAGCGAATATGAAATGAGCAAGCTGATAGATCAGTTGTTTGCCTGTGAAATACCGGCACTTGCCCCAAACGGCAATAAAATTTTCACTACCGTAAAATCGGAAGACTTGAATCAATTTCTTAAACAAGCGTAATATTATTTATGTCGCAATTTAGACCTACCGGTTTCCAGGTGCTGCCGCCTGTTGTTAAAAACCTATTGATAATTAATGGCTTATTCTTTTTAGCCAGCCTTTCATTTGAAAATGCATTAGGCATTAATCTAACCCGTATTTTAGGATTGCATTTTGTTTCGGCCGAATATTTTCGTCCATACCAATTTGTAACCTATATGTTTATGCATGGCGGCTTTACACATATATTATTTAATATGTTCGCCTTGTGGATGTTTGGAAATGTGCTTGAAAATGTTTGGGGAGGAAAACGATTCCTCACTTTTTATATGATTACCGGCATTGGAGCAGGTATTACTTATACTGTTTGGATTTATTTTCAGATGCGTCCTGACCTGCAACTGATAAATGCTTTTTTAGCCAATAAAGATATCGAACATTTGGGGGTATTGACCTCTTCGCATACATTTCAGATAAGTAAGTATTCGGGCAGCATTTGGACTGCCTTCCAAGAGTTTCAGAATAATGTCCGGCATTTAAGCCTACATCCGGATAATCAGGAAGCATTTCAAGCAGCTACGAATTTCATTGTGGATTATAAGATCTATTTTTTAAATCGATCGGTTGTGGTAGGTGCTTCGGGAGCTGTCTTTGGGATTTTGCTTGCATTTGGAATGATGTTTCCGAATTCACTCATTTATATTTACTTTGCTTTTCCAATAAAAGCAAAATATTTTGTGATACTTTATGGAGCTTTTGAGCTTTTTGAAGGAGTTATGAATCGCCCCGGAAATAATGTAGCCCATTTTGCACACCTTGGTGGTATGCTTTTTGGTTATTTTCTGATAAGATATTGGAAAAAGAAAGGTGAATTAAAATCATTATGATGTATAATTACGGTAGAAAGCCACCACTCGATAGGGTTCGGGATTTTTTTAAAAAGCCCGCCGTTTTGCCTCGATTGATATTAATTAATGTGGCAATATTTGTATTGGTGTATGTTACCAACCTGTTTTTTTGGCTGTTTCAGTACCAAACAGCAAACGGTCTTTCTTTTATCACCAATTTGTTAGCTGTACCCGCCTCCATAAGTAGTCTACTGCTAAAGCCTTGGACACCATTCACCTATATGTTTCTGCATGAAGGCTTTCTGCACCTGCTGTTTAACATGATTATATTGTTTTTTGGGGCAAGTATATTTTTACAATATCTCAATGAACGTAAATTACTTGCCACCTATATATTTGGAGGTTTAACCGGTGCTTTGTTTTATATTGCCGCTTACAATATTTTCCCGGTCTTTACTTCTTCCGAACTTCCTTCAATCGCATTGGGTGCCTCCGCATCCGTACTCGCAATATTAATTGCAGCAGCTGTTTATGTCCCTCAATATGTGGTGAATTTAGTTTTAATCGGTCCAATTCGCATGAAGTATATTGCGATAATTATTATCGTAATTGACTTTTTCAGTATACAAGGCAGTAATCCCGGAGGACATATTGCACACCTTGGCGGTGCATTCTATGGCTTTTTATTTGCTTGGACATTAAGGGGTAAAATCTCACTGCCTTCCATAAAACTCCCATCATTTCTTAAAAAGAAACCTACTTCTACACAAAGGAAAGCGGGCAATTATAGCGAAAGACCCTTAAGCGATGATGAATATAATTCACGAAAAGCCACACAGCAACAAGAAATTGACCATATATTAGATAAAGTTTCAAAATCAGGATATGATAGCTTAAGCCCTAGAGAAAAAAAGATTCTTTTCAGCAAAAGCTCAAAACCATAGCCAATTTTGATTATGAAAAAGAAAGAAACAAAATGGTTTTCATTCATACGTTCAGTATTTTTAGTATTACTGAGCCCTTTTGTGATATTTCTAGCATTTTTGCATATTGCAGCTTTGTCGGCAGCTTTTATTCCACCTATTAGCTTTCCTTTAGTGGCAGTATTTGGGCTGATTCTACCATTTACTTTTATTTTAGTCCTTATCAGTATCCCTATTTTACTATTGCTCAAAAGCAAATGGATCATTCTTCAGCTACTCCTTCTTATTGTCAGTATACCTTCGATGCGCAACTTCGTGCATATTGGCAATGAAAAGAATTTAGAAACTGATATTCACTTAACCTCATATAACCTACTGGGTTACAGAGGATTTCAGCCTACAAACAATAAAATGGAGCCTGTGGATGGAATTAATGACTATCTGGCTCAGAAAACGAATGACATTATCTGCTTACAAGAATTTCGTAGCTGGTCAGGCAATCTAAAGCAAGATATCGAAACTTTAAAACTGAAATTGGGTTTCTCATATCATAAAACGGAACTGTATTGGACTAAAGGCGGTTTAACCACAGACTCTTATTTAATTCTGAGTAAATATCCGATTATACATTCCGGTAGTATAACCGCTTCAACCCGACGAAATATCGGAATTTTCACGGATTTACAGATTGATAATCAGGCTATTCGTGTATTTACCATTCATCTGGCATCTTTTGGACTGAAAGCTAACGAAATTGAAATGTTTGGGGAAGCAGCTGTAATGGAAATGGAAAAAGTAAAACAGCATGGTAAAACAGTGGTTTCCAAACTAGTAAATAATTTCAGACTTCGGCATATTGAAGTTGAAAGCTTAATGCATGCCATTGATACCACTACGATACCCATCATCATTTGTGGAGATGTTAATGAAACAGCAGCTTCATATATTTATAGGGAGTTGCGCAAAAAGAACCTGATTGATAGCCACACCCAAGCAGGCAATTATTTTGGTACTACGTATGCCGGTAAACTTCCTTTATTACGTATCGACCATATTCTGCATTCACAAGAGTTTACAACCTCATACTCTAAAATAGATGAAGTAGAATGGTCGGATCATTTTCCACTACGAGTTGGCTTACAACTAAAACCCAACAAATAATACTTGAATAAATTCTCGTATTTTTGCGTTTCACTATAAAACTAAGAATGGGAATCATTCATGAAATTTAAACTGCACGCTAATTTCAAGCCTACCGGTGATCAGCCTGAAGCCATCAAACAGCTTGTGGATGGATTAAATCGAGCTGATAAGGCACAAACCTTATTAGGAGTAACCGGTTCGGGTAAAACATTTACTGTTGCCAACGTATTGGAACAAGTAAATCGCCCGGCACTGGTGTTAAGCCACAATAAAACCCTTGCCGCACAACTTTATGGCGAGTTTAAACAGTTTTTCCCCGAAAATGCAGTAGAATATTTCGTTTCCTATTATGATTATTATCAACCTGAAGCTTTTATCCCGGTCACAAATACCTATATCGAAAAAGATCTATCGATAAATGACGAAATAGAAAAACTGCGGCTGAGTACAACCTCTGCCCTACTTTCGGGTAGAAAGGATTTAGTTGTGGTTTCATCCGTTTCCTGTATTTACGGTATTGGAAATCCTGATGATTTTACGAATAACACGATTTTTCTATCAGTAAATCAGAAACTTAGCCGAAACTTCTTGCTACAGCAATTGGTGAATGCATTATACAGCCGTAGCATAGTGGATTTAGCCCACAGCCAATTCAGGGTAAAAGGCGATACCGTAGATGTATTTCCGGCTTATCTTGATATTTCCTATCGTATCGTATTTTGGGGTGATGAGATTGAAAGCCTTGAAACAACAGATCCGTTAACAGGAAAAACTATTGAAAAAGTAGAACATCTCACTATTTATCCGGCAACCATCTTTGTTACCTCTCCGGATAGAATGAAAACGGCAATAATTCAGATTCAGCAAGATTTATTCAAACAAGTAGCCTATTTCCGCGATATCGGCAAAAATGAAGAAGCACGTCGGCTTGAAGACCGAGTTACATACGATATCGAAATGATGAAAGAACTTGGGTATTGTAGCGGTATTGAAAACTATTCGCTTTATTTCGATGGTCGAAAGCCCGGAAGCAGACCATTTTGTTTATTAGATTATTTTCCGGACGATTATATCACCATTATCGATGAAAGCCATGTCACTATCCCACAAATTCGTGCCATGTATGGAGGCGATCGATCGCGCAAACAAATTTTGGTAGAATATGGTTTCCGACTGCCTGCAGCTTTGGATAACAGACCTTTGAAGTTTGATGAGTTTGAAGCATTATCAGGACAAACAATTTATGTGAGTGCAACACCGGCAGATTATGAATTACAACAATCGGAAGGTGTAATCGTAGAACAGCTCATTCGACCCACCGGGCTTTTAGATCCAATTATAGAAGTGAAACCTTCTAGAAATCAGATTGATGACTTGCTAAATGAGATTCAGCTGACTATCGAAACAGGACAACGTGTGCTTGTTACCACGCTGACAAAAAGAATGGCTGAAGAGTTAACAAAATATCTTCATCGCTTGGATATAAAAAGCCGTTATATACACTCCGATGTGGATACGCTTGAACGCGTTGAGATACTCCAAGGGCTTCGTGGCGGTGAATTTGATGTGCTTGTCGGCGTGAACCTGCTACGCGAAGGGCTTGACCTGCCCGAAGTAAGCCTTGTAGCAATTTTGGACGCAGATAAAGAAGGTTTTTTACGTTCTGAACGATCGTTGACCCAAACAGCAGGACGCGCAGCAAGAAATGTAAATAGCAAAGTAATCATGTATGCCGATACTATTACCGGCTCCATGCAACGAACCATTGATGAAACAAATCGTAAGAGAGAAAAACAAATGGCATATAATGAAAAGCATGGTATTACTCCCAAATCAGTGGTAAAATCAATGTTTGATGTCCTTGGAAGGAAAGCTACCGAGTCCGGAACAGAAGATAAGGTTTATGGCAGCGCACATGAACTAAGTATTGCAGCCGATCCCATAATTCAATACCTGCCCGCCGAGCAATTAAAAAAGGTAATCCAAAAGAATAAAGACAGCATGACAGAAGCAGTGAAAGACCTTGATTTCATTGAAGCAGCACGCTTACGTGATGAAATTGCCGATTTGGAAGAGCTGTTAAAAGAAAGAGGTAAATAATTGTTGATACATTGATACTTTCTGTGAATCAGCAACTTACATAAAAAGGTAAGTAAACCAAACTACACGCATCAACTGAAAATAAAAAAGTTTGAAAACTTCGTTGTTCTTATTCAAATAATTTTAGCATTTTTGTTGAGATTCTCCCTTGTATAGCCAATTGAGGCATACAAAGACATTATGAAAAATATTATGAAAAACAAGCTACAACTCCAAATCTTATTGGTTGAAGATGATCCTCTTAATCAAAAATACGCAATAAGGATTTTAGAACAACTGGGGCATACAGTATACCTTGCCGATACAGGCACTCTGGCAATAGGAATGTACAAAAACAATGAATTTGACTTAGTACTTATAGATTTTCACCTCCCCGATATCAACGGTATGGAAGTCACCAACAGCCTGCATCAACTGGATGTTGTAAAAAGGCGAGCTCATACCATTCCTATAATAGCAGTCAGCTCTATAAATCCCTCAGATGCAGCTTTACACTTTAATCAAGCCAATGTGGATGCCTTTTTATTTAAGCCATTCCGGCCAGATGAGTTAGAACAAATCATTACGGAAGTGATAGATAAAAGGCATCCTGATAAAAAAACAGTCAATTAACTGATTATAGCAAAAAGCTTAAGTCAGTACCCGGCTCATATTCTTGTGGTTCGCTTCCAAACTTAAATAGTCGAAGCTTTTTATGACCTTCGAGGCTGAGTTTGCCATTATCTAATTCCAACAAACTAGCTTCACGCAGGCCTGCAACAGCCATATCTTGATTAATAGCCAGGAACTCTTCAATGCGTTGTTGCCTAGTTTCGCCTCCATGACCCTCAGGATTTGCATCCAAATAATGTGGATTAATTTGGAAAGGAATTAAGTTTAAGCAACTGAAATCGCTAGGCTGTGTAATCGGCATATCATTGGTAGTGCGTAAACTAGGACATGCAACGTTTGAGCCGGCACTCCATCCGATATAAGGCGTACTGCCTTTAACTTTCTCCCGAATCAAGTCCATAACACCATGTTCATGCATTTGAGCCACAAGGTGGAAGGTATTTCCACCACCTACAACAATGCTTTCAGCTTCCTGAACAGCTTTTTGTGGGTCTTCAAACTGATGAATGGATTTAATATTCAAACCTAATTCTTTGAATACGCCGGCAACACGGGCTTCATAAATATCGTATGACTTTTTAAGACTTTCAACGGATAGTCCCATCCCCGCATAAGGAATAAATAATAAGTTTTGTATTCCATGTTTTACACAAAAATCCTTGATGAACGGACGTGGCCAGCCTAAATATTCTTCTCCGGCATTTGTGGAGTTACTAATGAGTAATAGCTTCATAATTAATTAATTAAAGATTAATATTTTTTTGTTTCCTTTTAGTTTCACGCATAAAATTGGTTCGAAATATGGAAAAACGTTTATCCCCCTCCAACTTTTGCAATAACTGATTCATAGCTTCATTCTCGATATTCTCAATATAAAAATCTGCCAACATAATAGCTAGCTTTTGCTGAAGTTCACGCGTATCTTTTGCGCTAAAATTTTGATTCGAAAGAATTTCCATTGAAGATATAAGCTTCGTTGCTTCCTTCAATTGCAAAAAATAGTGCATTGCTTCTAATGTAAACTCCGAATTATTTTCTGAAGCAAGATACTCAAAAAATTGAAGATGTACTACTTTAATTCGATCAAGCTCATAAGTTGAAATTTGACTATCCAACAAAAGATATTCGGCAATTGCATCTTTTAAAGCTTTAGTAGAAATAAGTCGCATAATATGCTTATATTCTTTTTGATACAGAAAATATAACTCATATTCTTTGTACAAAACAGCAGCTGTTTCAACATCTAAATTACAAGTCGGATTATTCGCTGCCGTTTCAATAACTTCCATTAGTTTATCATGAATTTTATCAGGTTTTTTCATGAGAATATCATGCGAAACCTCGCCCATCAACTGCTCAATCCGAAACTTATTGTTCATACAAATTCGCTCTATCATTTGTTTCTCATAAGCAGCAAATGCACTTAATACATCAGAATCTTCCTCCAAACCATGCTGATTCATATTCATCTTTGAAAAATCATACAAATTACTCGCTTGCTCTAAATCATTAGCCCAAGCTTTTAACCGGGCTTGTTTTAATGCGTTTAAAACAGTGGTTTTTGCATCTTCCACTAAATTAGAATCTACAGTTTCTATAGTTCCATCACTAAATAATGCTCGATCTGTTGCTTCAATATTTTTGGCGGTTTGTTGATTTATTTTCGAAAGTAAAGTAGCTGCTTCACTGGCTTTATGCAGAAAAACTGCATGGTCTTGTCGATAATCTATCGCCTGTTGCAATCGGATTCTCGATTGTTCAATTTTATTTTGTTGCAGAAGCATTTCGGCATCATTGACCAAGCTTATAAAAATTGCATAATGCGCTTTTTTCAAAGCTTCGTTAATTTCTTCCTTATATTTAATATTATAAAAGTTATTTGAAGCGGTATTTGCGGCATCCAAAAGTTGTGTGGCAAGATTATATTGGCTTTGTTCCAATGCTCTTTGTGCCACATCTAAATACGCTTTTATTAAATCATCTGACTGATCAGGCAACTGAGAAATATGTTGTTGCTCCAATTTTTCTTTAATGAAAACAACAGATTTAGACTGATATGACTCAGCAAGTTCCTCATTTCCAACACGTACAGCTTTGGCAGCAATTTGCAAATGAGATTGTAAAATACCTAGTTTAGCCGCATCGATGCGCGCCATTACAGGGGTGCTTTCGAACGTAAAGCCATAATATCGGCTTAAGTCCACAGCATCTTCATAAAATTTTAAGGCATTTGCCAAATCAGATTTCTCATAAAAATCATCTGCAAAATAAACCAGCTCATCAGAAAGGAATGAAGCAGCTAAATCGGGCTTATCAAGCGGGCTTATTTGTTGTAAGTAAGAAGCAAAATCTTTATTAAAACAAATTCTGTTTATTCGACTCAGGAAATCGGTATCACGGTAATCGTGATTAATTAGCACTTCTTGTGCATATTGTAAAGCTAAGAAGTAATATTTAATAATAATTGCTGTCTTTTCAGAAGTAATCAACTGATTGTTAACCATTTGACTAAATAAAGTTTCATAACGTCTGTTCAAACGCTCTGCAATTATCAAACGCTCATTGAGGCTATTGGCTTCATCAAGCAATCCATACTTTTTAACCTGATTTTTAATTTGTTCAGCTAAAAGTAAAGCCTTCCTTAAATTGTCACGATATGTAAATAAACTCTCCGGAGAACTGGCAAAATCAGATTCTTGTTTATTTGACATGCTAATTAAAGCGTCTAAATAATTTATTGTTGCTCGATAATTATCTATTGCTGCAAAGATTTGCACAAGCTGTTCTTTTTGCGCATCACTGTACTCACTGAACGTAAAATTACAGTGTAGATTATCAAAAGTATCATGCGCATTCATTCCCAAAAGTAAAATTACGGTATCATGTGAATATGTCTGAACCTCAAACGGATATGAAATTAAATTTCTTTTTTGGCTGTATAAATCTACAACGCCCGATAATTTATTCGGTATAAGCCAGTCTTTCAGATTAAATCCCCTATACTCCGTATTTTCCGTGACGTATTGATTCTGAAGATGTAACATTAGTGCCGATTGGTTTTTATCCGAAAATTCCGAACGAATACTCCAATCAAAATGATGTATTAATTTAATTTGGGATTCACTAAGTCCTACCGCAGTTGCCAGGCTATGAAGTACAAACTGGTTATTGTTGGATTTATGCGTTACGGACGACTGCCAATCTATGGGCAATGATACAGTTTGCTGTTCTTGTGCCATGCCGGACAAAGCACAGAACAAATACAAAGCAATAATTACTTTAAAACGGACAAAATGCATCATATGAATTATGATGCAAAAATAGCGAAAAGCCTGCACATTCCATACTATTGTTGCTGCTTTATTCACTATAAATCAATAAAAAAACCTCTCGGCAAATATGCTGAGAGGTTCCTTAAATGTTATGTATAGTACGCTATTGTACTTGATCCACTATTGCTTTAAAAGCTTGAGGATTGTTAAGAGCAAGGTCTGCAAGTACTTTACGACTAAGTTGAATATTGTTCTTATTCAATTTTCCCATGAATACACTGTATGACATACCATATTCGCGTGCTGCGGCATTGATACGCATAATCCATAATGAACGGAAATAGCGTTTCTTGTTGCGACGGTCACGATATGCATACAACTGTCCTTTTTCGTAGGAGTTCTTTGCTACTGTCCAAACATTTTTCCTGCGGCCAAACTGACCTTTTGTCAGCTTCAGGATTTTTTTTCTTCTGGCCCTTGATGCTACAGAATTTACTGATCTTGGCATTTTTTTTCTAATTTTTCATCATAGCGCCCCACTTCTTGGGAACTTTGTGGCTATGACAAAGTTAAACATTAATTAAATTTAAAATTAAAGCATTTCTCGAATATTCTTCTCATCAGCTTTGGAAACCAATCCACTATACGTCAGGTTACGTTTTTGCTTTTTGGTTTTCTTTGTGAGAATGTGACTCTTAAAAGCATGCTTTCTTTTAATCTTACCGGAAGCTGTCAGCTTAAAGCGTTTTTTTGCTCCGGAAATTGACTTCATCTTTGGCATTGCAAATGATTGTTTATGATTTATTGATTATATATGACTATTTTTTAGGAGCGATGATCATAATCATCCTTTTACCTTCGAGCTTAGGTAAGTTTTCAACTTTACCATATTCTTCAAGCTCTTGCGCAAATTTCAAAAGAATAAGTTCACCCTGATCTTTATAAACAATTGATCTTCCTCTGAAAAACACTTCCACCTTTACTTTGGCACCTTCTTCCAAAAATTTCATTGCGTGTTTCAGCTTAAAATCAAAGTCATGATCATCAGTATTGGGTCCCAATCTGATTTCTTTTACCACTACTTTGGCCGACTTGGCTTTAATTTCTTTTTGTTTCTTCTTTTGCTCGAAGAGAAATTTCTTATAATCCAAGATGCGGCATACCGGTGGGTTAGCAGATGGTGATATTTCTACCAAATCCAAGCCCATCGAATCTGCCATTGCCAAAGCTTCACGGATAGGTACGATTTGTGTATCTACTCCTTCACCTACTACACGAACGATAGGTGCCGTAATCTTTTCATTAATGGCATGCGGATCTTCTTTCTTTTGAAATCCTCTTCTGGGTCTGGGTGATCTTCCTCTGAATTGTGCTATAGTTTTGTCCTCCTTAACTAAAAATTAATATATTTATTTGATACTCTGTTATTTATATTATATATCATGAACACTGTCAACCTCTTTCTGAATACGTTCAGCAAAGGTTTCCAATGTCATGACACCTAAATCTCCTTCTCCGTGTTTGCGCACAGAAACAGTATTTTCTGCTTCTTCCTTCTCCCCTACTATCAGCATATACGGAATTTTCTTCAGCTCGGCATCCCGAATCTTACGACCGGTCTTCTCACTTCGTTCATCAATGAGGGCGCGAATATCGGCATTTTGCATAAACTTTAAAACTTTTTGTGCATAATTTTGATATTTTTCACTGATTGGCAAGATGATAAGCTGCTCAGGGGTAAGCCAAAGCGGGAAATTTCCTGCACAATGCTCTATCAAAACCGCAACAAAACGTTCCATCGATCCAAATGGTGCACGATGTATCATCACCGGCCGATGCTTCTCATTATCACTACCAACATAGCTGAGGTCAAAGCGTTCCGGAAGATTATAATCAACCTGAATAGTTCCAAGCTGCCATTGCCTGCCAAGTGCATCTTTTACCATGAAGTCCATCTTCGGACCATAAAATGCGGCTTCACCTTCAACGGTAGTGGCATTCAGTCCTTCTTCTTCAGCTACCTCGATAATTGCCTGTTCTGCTTTTCTCCAGTTTTCATCAGAGCCGATATATTTTTCGGGAGTATTCGGGTCGCGAAGTGAAATTTGAGTGACAAAATCCTTGAAATCCAAAGCAGTAAAGATTTTCATAATGATTTTTATCACTGCTTTAAATTCTGTTTTTATCTGGTCCGGTGTACAAAAAATATGGGCATCATCTTGTGTAAATCCACGTACACGCGTTAAACCGTGCAATTCACCACTTTGCTCATAGCGGTATACGGTACCAAACTCCGCAAAACGAATGGGCAAATCTTTATATGAACGAGGCTTTGCATTGTAAATTTCACAATGATGCGGGCAGTTCATAGGTTTTAAGAAAAACTCTTCACCTTCAATCGGTGTGGTAATAGGCCTAAACGAATCCACTCCATACTTTTCGTAATGTCCTGAGGTTTTGTACAGATTTACATTACCTATATGTGGAGTAATTACAGGCTGATAGCCGGATTCACGCTGTACCTTTTTGAGATATTCTTCCAATCTGTCTCGCAGTTCAGCTCCCTTGGGAAGCCATAATGGAAGCCCGGAGCCCACTCGCTGAGAGAAGGTAAACAGTTCCAACTCTTTACCAAGCTTACGATGGTCACGCTTTTTAGCTTCTTCTAATAAAATGAGATACTCTTCAAGCTCTTTGGCTTTAGGAAATGTAATGCCATACACACGTGACAGCTGTTTACGATTTTCATCGCCACGCCAATATGCACCGGCAATGCTAGTTAGTTTTACAGCTTTTATAAAACTTGTATCCGGCAAATGTGGTCCGCGACAAAGGTCGGTAAAGGTACCACTCTTATAAAATGTAATCTGACCGTCTTCTAACTCATTGATTAGCTCGATCTTATACTCATCACCTTTTTCGGTAAAATATTCTAAGGCATCTGCTTTTGAAATTTGTTCACGCGTAAATTGCTGCTTTTCTTTTGCAAGCTGAATCATGCGTTTTTCTATTTCTGCCAAATCCGCTTCGGTCAATACCTTTTCACCGGTATCCACATCATAGTAAAAACCGTTTTCTATATCCGGTCCAATACCGAATTTAGCTCCCGGATACAATTGTTCGATGGCTTCAGCCATCAGGTGAGCTGAAGAGTGCCACATAGTAGCTTTCCCTTCAAGATCATTCCACGTAAGTAACTGTACTTCTGCATCTTCTTCTATTTTACGAGTAGCATCCCATACCTCTCCATATACTTTAGCAGATAAGACATTACGTGCAAGGCCTTCACTAATACTACGTGCAATATCTAGGCCGGTTACCCCTGCCTCATATTGTCTTGTAGATTTATCCGGAAGTGTTATAGTTATCATTCTTTTTTGACTTTTTATTGAAAAAACGGCTGCAAAATTACAAAAACTATCTTATAATCAGCCATTATACACCATAATTTATAGTGATTTCCGTTACTTTTCTTGCTTTTTTACAACTTAAGCAGCAAATTTCTGCAGAATATACGAAAAATAATTTAGTTAAAACTCGAAATATCTTATAGACAAACAGCTTTAAATATGTTTAGATCCATAGTTTTCCATTTTAACAAGCCATTTTTTTCGTTGATTTTCATCTAACTTACGCATTGGTCCTACCGAACTGATGCGTACCGGCTTAATACCGCAAAATTCCAATATCCCCTTTTTCATGGCTTTATGTCCGGGTGCGCCTTGTACCCATTTATAGTACCAGATTTGTGTATCCATGGTAACCACAAGGCGTGCGGTTTTGCCTAGTAGTAATTGATCGTGATTTTTTCTTCCGTTTCGGTATTTAAAGGCAAAGCCCGGTAAGAATGTTCGGTCAATAAAACCTTTTAGTAAAGCCGGAAAGGTGTTCCACCAGTTTGGATACATAAACACCAGATGGTCAGCCCATTTAATCAATTCCTGGGCATGAAGCAAATCGGCTTCCAGCTCTTGGGTTCCTCTATAACCTTCACGAAAGTTAATTTCAAAATCCAAATCTTTTAATACCAAGGTTTTTACTTCAGCTCCGGAATTGAGCGCTCCTTTGGTATACGCATCCGTTAATTGATCCGCAAAAGAATTCTTCACCGGATGCCCGTGTATAATAAGTATATTCATTAAATTTTTATTAAAAACACCTGCATTCATACAGGTTATTTGAGCAGTGAAAGTTCAATCACTTCCAACATGCTGTCCACAAAATGGAATTCAATTCCTTTTATATAATCTTCTTTTATTTCATGAAAATCACGTTTATTTTCTTTTGACAATATGATTTCCTTGATTTTTCCTCGTTTTGCAGCTAAAATCTTTTCTTTTATTCCTCCCACAGGCAACAGCTTCCCGCGTAAGGTGATTTCTCCTGTCATGGCTAATCGCGGCTTTACCTTACGCTTGGTAAATGCTGAAACCAAAGCAGTTAGCATAGTTATTCCGGCCGAGGGTCCATCTTTAGGCGTAGCTCCTTCAGGCACATGTATATGTACGTTCCACTGTTGAAACAAGTCGGGTTCCAAATTAAATTCGGAGGTATGTGCCTTCAAAAATTCGTAGGCAATAGTTGCTGATTCTTTCATTACATCTCCGAGATTTCCCGTAAGTTTCAAATTGCCTTTTCCTTTACTAAGACTTACTTCGATAAATAGCAATTCTCCACCTACCGGTGTCCATGCAAGCCCAGTAACAACTCCAGGAACCTCATGTACCGCCGCTTCTTCACGATGATAACGTGCCACACCGAGAGCTGTTTTTAAATCTTCTTTTGACACTTTTACCTCATAAGGCAGTTCCATGGCAATATGCTTTGCCTTGTTACGAATGATACGTGCAATTTGTCGCTCTAAGGAGCGTACACCTGCTTCACGGGTATAATCTTCTATTATCTGCTCAATAATCGCCTTAGGGAAACGAATTTGAGATTTTGTCATCCCATGCTCGCTTATTTGTTTGGGAATCAAGTGTTTCTTTGCTATCTCAATTTTTTCTTCTACCAAATACCCACTCAAGTCAATCACCTCCATCCTATCACGTAAGGCAGGATGCACTGTTGAAAGGGTATTGGCTGTAGCAATAAACATCACTTTTGAAAGATCATATTCGATTTCCAAAAAGTTGTCATAAAATTTATTGTTTTGTTCCGGGTCAAGAATTTCGAGTAAGGCAGCTTGCGGGTCACCGCTAATATTATGTCCAATAACTTTATCAATTTCATCCAGAACAAAAACCGGATTGGAGCTTTTTACCTTTTTTATATTTTGTATCAAACGACCGGGCATTGCACCAATATAGGTTTTGCGATGTCCTCTCAGTTCAGCCTCATCACGCAAACCACCCAATGACATGCGAATATACTTTCGGCCTACTGCACGTGCAATCGATCTTCCCAAAGATGTTTTTCCAACACCGGGAGGGCCCACCAAACATAAAATCGGCGCTTTTAAATCTTGTTTTAGCTTGTAAACCGCTAAATGCTCAATTATGCGGTCTTTAACCTTTTCCAAACCATAATGGTCTTCGTCCAAAATTCGCTGCGCACGCTTTAAATCGAAATTATCCTTTGTCCACTCATTCCAAGGCAGTTCAACCAAAGTATCCAAATAGTTAAATTGGATTCCATATTCCGCAGCTTGAGGATGCATACGCATTAATTTAGCAAGCTCTTTTTCAAAAACCTGCTTCACTTCCTTATTCCATTTTTTCTTGGCTGCCTTCTTTTTTAACTCCTTAATTTCTAATTCATTAGGAGCTCCACCCAACTCTTCTTGGATGGTTTTTAGTTGCTGATTCAAGAAATAATCACGCTGTTGCTTATCTAAGTCGGTTTTTACCTTATTCTGAATTTGTGTTTTCAGTTCCAGCATCTGCATTTCTTTTGTCAATGCAGCCAACACCTTGTGCGCGCGTTCGTTGAAGTCTGAAACTTCAAGCAGTTCCTGCTTTTCTTTATTATCAATATTCAAATTGCTGGAAACAAAATGCACCAAAAACACCGGGCTTTCAATGTTGTTAATAGCAATGGAAGCCTCGGAAGGTATATTGGGCGAATTCTTGATAATTCGAATGGCAAGGTCTTTAATAGATTGTATTAAAGCCTGGAAATCAGCTTCATTAGCTATATCAGTATCGGTATCGTAGGCAGAAACCTTTGCTTTCAGATACGGCTCTTCTTGTGTAATATGATCCAGTTTAAAACGCTTTTTGCCTTGGATGATTACCGTAGTATTCCCATCCGGCATATGAAGTGTTTTCAAGATGGTAGCCACAGTCCCCACACTAAATAAATCATCGCCTGTGGGGTCCTCAATATTTGCATCTATTTGGGAAATAACGCCAATCGTTTTATCGCCTTTATATGCATCACGCACCAATTGAATGGATTTATTCCTACCTACCGTAATTGGAATTACTACGCCGGGAAATAATACTGCATTTCGCAAAGGCAATAGCGGTAATTCTTCCGGCACCAGCTCGGAATTCATTGCTATTTCATCTTCAGCGGTTAATAAGGGAATAAATTCACCTTCGGATTCCAGAATATCTGTAAAATGTAAAATATGTTTTTGTCCTGATTTTGACATGTAAGTTTTTTAAGACAAGTTGACAGTTAATTTAAAAAAATGTCATTTTGACCCTTTTACAGGGCAAAATGCCCATGAATTGCATAAAGCTTCATGGGCAGTATATATTGCAAAAGCTGTGCCAGTGCTAGGCACGTCTGTTTTTATATGTCAGATTGTATATATGCTGTAAAATCTGACGTTCTTTGGTATCGAAAGTTTTGGCACGACGGGCATATACGATTTCTGCAGTTTTTAATGCTTTTCTCAAATCGTAATCGATAAAGCCGTGTGTTCCTCCCCATGAGAATGAAGGGATAAAATTACGTTGATAGCCGGCACCAAATATATTTGCGTAAACTCCGATTACCGTTCCGGTGTTGAACATGGTATTAATTCCGCATTTTGTATGATCGGCCATAATCGTTCCACAAAATTGGAGTCCGGTCGGAATAAAGCAATCATCGGCATACGACCATAGTTTTACTTCTTCATAAGTGTTTTTCAGGTTTGACGTATTGGTATCTGCTCCGAGATTACACCATTCACCTATTACACTATGTCCCAAGAAACCATCATGCGCTTTGCTGGAATATCCAAAAATAACCGATTCGTTTACTTCACCGCCTACTTTTGAATGAGGTCCTACAGTAGTACCACCATATATCCTCGCTCCCATTTTAATGGTAGCATTTTCGCCTAAGGCAAAAGGGCCGCGAATTTTGGCTCCTTCTTCAATCACTGCATTGGCGCCTACATAAATAGGTCCTTCGGATGCATTCAGGAATACATATTCAAGCTTGGCCCCCTCTTCAACAAAAATATTCTCCGGAGCAATGACACTATTTGTTTTGCTAATAGGTTCCGATTTACGCCCTTTTGTCAGCAAATCGAAGTCGCTACGGATTGCATCAGCATTGAGTCGAAAAATATCCCAAGTATTTTCTAGCTTCACAAAATTACTCACGCTCTCAATATTTTCAATTTGATCGGATGAATCGCCTAAGTTGCGTAAACTGGCATCGCTTAAAAACATGGCAATTACTGTTTCTTCACGCACCAGAGCCTGCCCTTCTTTCAGCTGTTTGATTTCTTTTATAAGCTCCGGATTGGGACATATTGAGCCGTTAATTAATATATTTTCTTCAGCTTCAACCAATGGGTATTTCTTGCTCAAATAGTTTTCGGTCAAACTGGAAGTAATAGATTGTAAGTGCTTTTCCCACTTTTCACGGATAGTTAATATTCCAAAGCGAATATCTGCAACGGGTCGTGTAAAAGTAAAAGGTAGAAGTTTTTGACGTGTGGCACTATCATATAGAATGTAATTCATAAATCGGTTAAATTGAGACTTGATAATTCAGCAAAATTATAAAATTTAGCGCTGTTATTTTCATTTATTTAATCCTTTGGCAATTGAAACGGTAAAATTGTCAATAAATTTTATAATAACCTAAAAAAAACCCTCATCTTTTTAAATTCAAGATGAGGGTTCTATTTTTTTTGTGACTACTTGGATTATTTTCCACGTCCTTCATAGTGTTTTTTATACCTATTCTTGAACTTATCAACACGACCTGCCGTGTCAACCAGTTTCATCTTACCGGTATAGAAAGGATGTGATGTATGTGATATTTCCAATTTTACCAATGGATACTCGTTTCCGTCTTCCCAAACAATAGTTTCTTTGGAACGAACAGTTGAACGTGACAAGAAACTGTAATCGTTGGACATATCTTTAAAAACAACCAATCTGTAATCTTTCGGGTGAATGTCTTTTTTCATCGCTATCTCGACTTTTTATTTTAGGGCTGCAAAATTACTATCTTTCAATCAAATAACAAACTTTTTGAGTCTTTTTTTATTTATATGCCTGTAACAAAAGCGAAAAATATCTATTTTATATTGATTTTCAAGACTTTATACAAAAATAACTATTTTCTTCAATTGTACACTTTTTTCGATTTTTATCATAAACAAAGAAATACAATGTCAAAAATCATTGCTTACTATTATTTTAAGTCCAATAGGAATTGCATCGTATCTACTCGATCGGCATAAATTTCTACGCCCGGCTGTTGTGCCTGACCGAACGGGATTGCATCGGTTATGCTCGAATCTTCGGATACAATACACTGGATTTGCTGTTTATTGCTTAGCAAAAACGCATTTAAATGCTTGGCATCTTTATAAGGCAAATAATGCAGTACGGCCACCGGACTTGCCAAATCCGAACTTTCGCGCAACAACAAAAAACCATTATCAAAATGCGGTTCTTTATTGATTAGCAGCACCGATTTGTTATACATATAATTATTATGGTATTTGGAGTGTTGTGCGATATGTGCGTAAGATTCAAAGCCTTGGAACATGCTAGTCGGGTCAAATCCTTCCGGTACCAACAGAAAAGATACATTTCTGCAGCCCAAGCCAAAATAGCTAAACACATCAGCAGCTAATCTACTATAATCCTCTTGGCTTTCATCACCTTTGATAACAGCAACTCCATTACGGTTTCGGCGGATGATATGTGGATATTTTCCAAAGTAATAGTCAAAGTATCGCGAAGTATTATCGCTTCCGGTAGCTATAATTGCATCAAATTCACCTAATTGTCCTTGGGTGAATGTAGCCATATCTTTGAAAAAAGGCTCAATTTCCGATAAAATATTCCATAATGCAGGTAATAAATATGGGTCATCTGAGGATAATTTACCTACGAAATGATGCCCTTGTATAAGGACACATAAGAAATCATGAAATCCAACCAAGGGAATATTCCCTGCCATCACCACGCCCAGCTTTTTCCTATTTGTTGCATCTGATTTCAACGGATATGAAGCCAACCATTTATCCAACTGCTCTGCTACAAGCATTTTTCGTATGCCGGATAAAGCCAACAGCAGACTTTCATCTGTAAACCATGAATTATTCAGTACGGTTTTTTGTGCTGCTTCTTGTAAAACAATGCTAAAGGCAGTATTTACATTTTGTGATTCCTGCCTTTGATTTTCAATATATTGTTCCAGAAAATCACCTAATTTTATAAATGCAAGTTTCCTTCTTTCCAACTCAGTCATTTCAAATAAATTTTTAGGCCTCAAAATTAACTAAATCCGGCGTTAAACTTTTCACAATTAAAATTATATATTTATCTTTGCAGTCAAAATCGTTATTCTTGTTAGTAATAATTTAATACCTAATTTAACATGAAGAAGCATAATTTTTATGCAGGCCCATCAATTTTACCGGCCTACACTATTGAAAAAACTATTGAAGCCGTTAAGGACTTTTCCGATATGGGATTATCGGTTCTTGAAATTTCGCATCGCAGCAAGCAATTTGTTGCAGTAGTAGATGAAGCTGTTGCATTATTTAAAGAGCTGCTCAACATTCCTGAAGGCTACTCCGTACTCTTTTTAGGTGGCGGTGCCAGCATGCAGTTTTGCATGGTACCCTATAATCTAATGGGCACTAAAGCTGCTTATCTAAACACCGGTTCATGGGCCAAAAAGGCCATCAAAGAAGCAAAGCTCTTTGGGGAAGTTGATGTAATTGCTTCTTCTGAAGACAAAAACTTCAATTATATTCCAAAAGGATATACTATTCCTTCCGATGTAGATTATTTCCATATTACATCGAATAACACCATTTTCGGAACTCAGATTCGTGAAGACATTGATTCGCCCGTACCATTGGTAGCCGATATGTCATCTGATATTTTCAGTCGCCCGATTGATATTTCAAAATATGCAATCATCTATGGTGGTGCTCAAAAGAACCTCGCTCCTTCCGGCGTTGCATTTGTTATTATCCGCAACGATATTCTTGGAAAAGTGGATCGTGCCATTCCAACTATGCTGAAATATGAAACCCATATTGACAAAGAATCCATGTTTAATACGCCCCCCGTATTACCTATCTTCTCGGCACTTCAAACATTAAAATGGTTAAAGGCACAAGGTGGGCTAGCCGAAATTGAAAAAGCAAATATTAAGAAAGCTGAATTATTGTATGGCGAGATTGAGCGTAACAGCTTATTTAAACCTACTGTTCCTGCCAAGGAAGATCGCTCACTCATGAACATTTGCTTTGTTATGAACGAAGGCTATGAGCACTTGGAAAAAGAATTTAACGACTTTGCCACTGCAAGAGGCATGATTGGTATTAAAGGGCATCGCTCAGTGGGCGGCTTCAGAGCTTCCACCTACAATGCACTGCCTTACGAAAGTGTGGAAGCACTTGTGAGTGTAATGCAAGAGTTCGAAAATTTAAATAAGTAATCAGACCGCGTTGTCGTAAACCCTAATTAAATCATGAAAAAAGTATTAGTAGCAACAGATAAACCTTTTGCCAAAGTTGCAGCAGACGGTATTCGTGCCATTTTCAATGAGGCCGGATATGACTGTCAATTTCTGGAAAAATATGGCGATCAGCAAAATTTTGTTGATGCAGTAGCCGATTGTGAAGCACTCATCATCCGCAGCGATATTGTTGATGAGCAATTAATAAATGCAGCACCAAACTTAAAAATCGTTGTTAGAGCCGGTGCCGGTTATGATAATGTAAACCTGCAAGCCGCCACTGCCAAAAATGTAGTGGTGATGAATACACCCGGCCAAAACAGTAATGCTGTAGCCGAGCTTGCCTTTGCAATGATGCTGTATCAAATTCGTAATCGTTTTGGTGGTGGTTCAGGAACTGAATTACTTGGCAAGACATTAGGAATCCATGGATATGGCAATATTGGAAAGCATGTAGGACGTATTGCCAAAGGCTTTGGCATGACTGTATATGCGTATCACCACAGACCTGAACGCAATCCTGAAATTGAGAAGGATGGCTTCATTCCGGTAAACAGCCCCGAAGAACTGTACACAAAAAGTCAGTACATATCCTTGAATATCCCTGCTCGTGAGCAAAATAAGAAAGTCATCAATTTGGATTTGTTGAGCCTTATGCCTAAAAATGCTGCATTGGTGAATACTGCTCGCAAAGAGGTGATTTGTGAAGACAGCTTAAAGAAAATGCTGGCCGAACGTCCTGATTTTGCTTATCTGTCAGACCTCGAGCCCGGCAACTCAGCCGAGCTTGGCGAATTCGCAAATCGTGTTTTCTATCCACCCAAAAAGATGGGTGCACAAACCGCTGAAGCAAATATCAATGCCGGCTTAGCTGCTGCACGCCAAATTATTGGCTTCTTTGAAAATAACGATCAGACTTTCAAAGTCAATTAATATTGCTTTTATGGCTTATGCAGGCATCTGTTTTGATGCCTGCTTTTACTATTATTTCTTAATCTACTTGAAATGAATGATCAAACCAATAAACAACTTACGTTCTTTCGATTTGAAAATCTCCGTATTTATCATAAAGCATTAGATTACAGCCTTTGGGTAAAAAGTATTTGTCGTGAAATACGTACAAACGACTGCATGTTAGCAGACGATTTTTGTAAAACTGCACAACAAATTCCGGTAAGTATTGCAGAAGGCTCAGCACGTGATAAATCAAAATTTATCATACACCTTAAAGAAGCAAAATGTGCTGTTAGAGCTAGTTTGGTACTTGGCACCATGGCACATCGCTTGCAGCTTATCTCCGATATGGAGGAAGATGAATCGCGTAATCAGCTGATGGAGATGACTAAAATGCTGGGAGCCCTTATCAGCTCGCTCCAAAAAAATACTACCGTATTTCAGGAGCAATATGATGAGGAACCCTATTCAACACAAAATTGGTAATTCGTTAATTTATTAATCCACTTACATTTATCTGAAGTAAACTATGGCGATACTCAAAGCATTTAGGGGATGGCGCCCCCCACAAAATATAGCAAGACAACTTGCTTCAAGACCTTATGACGTGCTCGATTCAGCAGAAGCTCGAGTAGAAGCAGAAGGCAATCCGTACAGCTTGCTGCATATCATTAAACCTGAAATTGATCTCCCTGAAGATACTGACTTATATAGTCAGGAGGTGTATGATAAAGCAAAAGAAAATTTTGCCCAATTCCGTGAAAAAGCTTGGCTTGTGCAAGATGAACAAGACGCTCTTTATATTTATGCGCAAACTATGGACGGTAAAACACAATACGGTATTGTGGGATGTGCCGGCGTAGAAGATTATTTAAACGATCGTATCAAAAAGCATGAATTGACACGGGCTGATAAAGAAAAAGACCGTATGAAACATGTACGTATCACCGATGCAAACATGGAACCGGTTTTCTTTACCTATCCTGCTGTAGCCGAGATAGATAAAATCGTTGAAGATTTTGTAAAAAATAATGAAGCCGTATATGATTTCACGGCTGATGATGGATTTGGACATCATTTTTGGGTAATTAATGATGCCGAATTAATTGCACGTATCATTGAACTGTTTGAAGCAATTCCTGCCACTTATGTGGCTGACGGACACCACCGTACGGCAGCTGCTGCTTTAGTAGGCAATGAAAAACGCTTAGCAAATCCCGCACATACAGGCAATGAAGAGTATAATTTCTTTTTAGCTGTACATTTCCCTGATAATCAATTAACTATTATTGATTACAACCGTGTTATCACAGATCTAAACGGCCTTAGCCCCGCTGAATTCGTTGAAGGGCTAAAAGCAGGCTTTGATATTACCGAAATGGGTACAGAAATTTACAAACCCACTAAACTGCATGAATTCTCAATGTACTTGGAAGGAAAGTGGTATAAACTGATTGCAAAAGAAGGAACTTATGACGATTCAGACCCGATTGGTATGCTGGATGTTACAGTTCTTACAAATCAAGTTTTGGAGCCAATCTTAAATATCAAAGATTTAAGAAGGTCGAATCGTATTGACTTTGTAGGCGGTATAAGGGGCTTGGAAGAACTTGAACGCAGGGTTGACAGTAGTGAAATGGTCGTTGCATTTGCATTGTATCCCGTATCCATGAATCAGTTGATTCGTATTGCAGATACCGGAAATATTATGCCTCCAAAAACCACTTGGTTTGAGCCTAAGTTACGCTCAGGGCTTGTTGTACATACATTGAATGACTAATATTTAACTAATACTCTACATATGGAAACGAAAGATAAAGTTCTTAAACTAATGAAGGATGCTGCACAACCAATGCGCCCGGGCGAAATTGCAGAAGCAGCAGGAATTGACAAAAAAGAAGCAGATAAAATTATAAAAGACCTTAGAAAAGCAGAATTGATTTATTCACCAAAACGCTGTTTCTATCAGGCTACATAAAAAATCAGCTTAGATTTTACAAAAACTGTCAGTAAATCAAGAAAATACACTTGCTTTGCTGACAGTTTTTTATTTCAGTGCTCAACAATATATTGAGAGTAGGCTTATCAGCCAAATCTGTCCCCTATCTCATCAGATTCTAAAAATAACATAACTTTGTATTAACTTTTGATAAATTTCAAACCTCAATGAATGACAGCAGCTTAGTGCAAGCCTTTAAACGCCATCTTATACTGGATAAAGCATTGGCTGACAACAGTGTAGAAGCCTATGTACATGATGTAAATATGCTGCTGAAATATTTTTCTAAAGAAAATTTATCCTATTCTATCAGCAAACTCAATATAGAAGAGCTACGAAATTTTCTTGCTGCCCTCAACGATATTGGCATCAGTACCAACTCACAAGCACGTATCTTATCCGGGATAAAAGCCTTTTTTTCTTTTCTTCAGGATGAAAATTATCGTTCCGACAATCCCGCACAATTAATTATCATGCCCAAAACAGAGCGTAAGCTGCCCGATGTATTGGATTATCATGAAATTGAAAAAATGCAGCAATCCATTGATTTAAGCATGGCTCACGGACATAGAAACAAAGCAATTATCGAGCTGATGTATGCTTGTGGACTTCGAGTTTCCGAGCTTATCAACATTCAAATTAGTCGAATCTACTTTAATGATGGATTTATTCAAGTAATAGGAAAAGGGAATAAAGAGCGTTTGGTGCCTGTAGGCGATGAAACCTTAAATCTTTTGAAAGAATATATTCACAAGAACAGAGTCTTGATTCAGGCACAAGCCAAAGCATCCGATATCTTATTTTTAAATGCCCGAGGTGATAGGCTGAGTCGCCAAATGGTATTCCTTATTGTAAAAAAAGCTGCTGCAGATGCCGGGATTAAAAAGTCAGTAAGCCCACACACATTCCGCCATTCGTTTGCCACACATCTGCTCGAAGGTGGTGCCGATTTACGTGCTGTTCAACAAATGCTAGGACATTCAAGTATTACTACAACTGAAATCTATACTCACATAGACCGCAGCTACTTACGAGAAGCGATTATTAGCTTTCACCCGCGCTTAAAGAAATAACTAATCCGTGATAATTGTACCGGATTCATCCACATATACGCCCCAGTTTACTGCAAGTAAATCATCTCCGTCATAAAAGAAATCGATTAAGCCATCTTCAAAGCTAAGACGTAACTCCCCTTCTTCTTCTTCCGATTCCATATCATTATAGCCGTTTGCATTCATTAGCTCGGTTATCTCTTTAGGAGTTAAAGCGAAAATCTTTTTTCCAAACAGTTCCGAATCCGGATGGTCGGTTTCAAAGCAAGCCAATACCGTACGCTCTGCTCCTTCAAAGAAAATGGATAAATCAAGATTCCAGAAATGAAGCACTACCGTGGTCATATCATCATCGGTATCCAAGTGATCAATTTCTTCGGCCTCTCCAAGTAAAGCTGTAATTTCTTCAATTGTCTGACCAAATTTCAACTCACCACAGCCTTCAAGCGGTTTAATAATATAGGATATAACTGACATGGTTTAAATTTAAAAGTTATACATAATGGCGTAAAGGTACAATTAGTTTCTTATGAAGCAAATGAAATTTGTTTAATTAAATTTTATGGATTTTATGGGGCTTATTTTATTAATTACCGATATAGGAATGATAAATGAAGTCAACCATAAAAATATCAATCCCAGGTTCACTAAAACAAAATGAATCCATGCTAAACTTACAGGTACTTGGCTGAGATAATACGCATCGGCAGGCAATTTCAAGAAACCAAATTGTTGCTGTAACAAAATAAATATCAGTGCAATAGCATTTCCAAGTAGCATGCCTTTTGCTAGTAAGCGTACAGAATGAATCAGAAAAATTCGACGGATTACCACATTGGCTGCTCCCATTGTTTTTAGTAAACCAATTAAACGCGATTTTTCCAATATAATGATCAACAAGGTACTAATCATGGTTATGCCGGACACAAATACCATTAAGATAATGATGATGACCACATTCATATCCTGTAAACCAAGCCAATCAAAAATATGCGGATAAGACTCATACACGCTATAAGATGCCAACTGTACCGGTAAAGAATAATAAATTGAATTTTCAATTTTATTAATATCGCTTATATTATTGACCATGAGCTCGATAACACCGGTTTCCGAATCTTGCCAACCGTTTAACCGTTGCACATGTCGGAGGTCTCCAAAAATAAAACGTTCATCAAATTCCACCAAACCGGTTTCATAAACTCCCGAAACTATGAAGCGACGCCCGCGCGTTTGTTTGCCATCAGCACCCACAAACCACATCCGTAAGGTATCCATTGCGTGAAGTAATAGCTTGTTTGCCAGAAACTTGGAAATCAGCACTTCATTTGAAGTAGCCTCTAGGTTAATGTCAGGAATCTCGCCTTCAATCAGCGATTGTTGCATATAATCCCAAGCATAGGTTTTATCCACTCCCTTAAGTACCACAGCCTGAATATTATCCTTCGTGCGGATAATACCTGCTTTGTGTGCAACTTTTTGGACGGATTTTACACCTTCAGTAGCCAATAGTTGTGCAAGCAAAGCTGAATCAGCCACAAAATGACTTTCTTCTATGGCATGATTATTGCCGAAAGTAACTATTTGAATATGTGCTGCAAAGCCAATGACTTTATCGCGAATCTGATGTTTAAATCCTATGAGTACCGAAACAGAAATCAGCATCACTGCCACGCCGAGTGTCACACTCAACATAGCAATTCGTACTACTACAGCCGAAATATTATCTTTGTCGAATGAAAATATTCGTGAAGCAATAAATTTATCTATCCGCATCGTGTAAAATCAAACAACAAAAATAAGGATTGTATGTCATTTTTTATCAAAATATCAAAACTCTTTGGAACACTCATTATTGTTTTATGCTTAAATATGTTTGTTCAAGCTCAAGAATTAAGGCAGATAGCCTTAAGCCAAATCACAACAGCTGCCATGCAGACAGATAAATATTTTCCATTAATCACCAATAAATCAATAGGTTTGGTAGCTAATCAAAGTAGTCTAATCGAAAATACCCATCTTGTTGACAGCTTACTGAGCTCAGGTTTTAATCTTAGAAAAGTTTTTTCTCCCGAGCACGGATTTCGAGGCGATCAGGATGCCGGCAAGCAAATAAAAAGTCAAAAAGATGAGAAAACCGGACTTGAGATTGTATCACTATACGGCAAAACCAAAAAGCCGGAGGCTGCAAGTTTAAAGGATATTGACATCATTATTTTTGATCTGCAAGATGTGGGAGTCCGTTTTTACACCTATATTTCTACTTTAAGCTATGTGATGGAAGCTTGTGCAGAACAAGGCGTTCCGATAATTGTATTGGACCGCCCCAATCCAAACGGGTATTTCATTGACGGTCCTGTTTTAGAAAAAGAATTTCAATCTTTTGTCGGTCTTCATCCCGTACCTGTAGCTTACGGACTTACAATCGGAGAATATGCGTTGATGGTAAAAGGCGAAAAATGGATAAATAATGCCGATGCTTTGGATTTGACTGTTATTCCATTGGAAGATTATAGTCGGAGCATGCTGGTTGAGCTGGATACGCCCCCCTCTCCTAACCTACCAAATGCAGCCTCCATCTACCTCTACCCTTCTTTGTGCTTTTTTGAAGGCACCACACTAAGTATTGGGCGAGGAACGGATTTTCCTTTTCAGCTATACGGACATCCTGATTTACAGGATGATACATTTACATTCACACCGCGCCCTATTCCGGGTGCCAGCATGAATCCCCCACATAATGGGAAACTTTGCAAAGGAAAAGATTTAGGTGATTTTGCGAATGAATATGCCTCCAACGAACGAAAAATACATCTAAGCTGGCTAATTGAAGCTTATTCGGAATTGGGAAACAAATCGGCTTTCTTTACTAATTATTTTAACACCTTAGCGGGTAACAGCAAGCTTCGTAAACAAATTGAAGCCGGTATCAATGAACAAGAAATACGTGCAAGCTGGGTCGATGACATCAATAATTACAAGAAAATTCGTAAAAACTATTTGTTGTATCCGGATTCTGAATTTTTGTTTGATGATTAATTGATTATAATCGGTTTTTGAGCCTTCAAACACGAACAGATATAGAAGCAATTGAATTTTCCTTGTAAAACAATACATTCTAAAATAAAAAAGCTCATCTGCTTTTATGCAAATGAGCTTTTGATAGTATCTGCTTTTCAACAAAAGCAATTGCTATTTTTACTTAATGGTTCTTCCGGGATACACTTTCAAAGCTTGTTCCAGTACTTCCATTGATTTTTCCAAGTCACTTACTTTCAGTACATAACTAATACGTACTTCATCCTTTCCTCTGCCCGGGCTTGAATAAAATCCGCTGGCAGGCGCAAGCATCACGGTTTGATTTTCGTGACTAAAGTCTTCCAACAGCCACTGGCAAAATACATCGGAATCGTCAATGGGCAGCTTTGCTACCACATAAAATGCGCCTTTTGGTTTAGGACAAAATGCACCTTCCATTTTATTTATTGAAGAAACAACCACATCTCTTCTGGCAAGGTATTCTTGCAATACTTCTTCAAAATAACTGTCGGGAGTATCAATTGCTGCTTCAGCTGCAATTTGTCCAAAGCTTGGTGGTGACAAACGTGCTTGAGCAAATTTTAGTGCAGTCTTCATGAGCTCTTTATTTTTTGAAATCATGCAGCCAACACGTACACCACAAGCACTATAACGCTTTGAAACTGAGTCGATAAGTATCACATGCTCATCTACACCTTCCAAGTGCATGCAGGAATGGTGTACATGACCATCATAGCAAAACTCACGATATACCTCATCAGCGATCAAATAAAGGTCGTGCTTTAAAACAAGCTGACGCAAGCTTTCCAACTCTTCTTTTGAATAAAGGTATCCTGTAGGATTATTCGGATTACAAATAAGAATTGCTTTCGCTCTGGAGGTAATCTTCTTTTCAAAATCAGCAATGGGTGGCAGTCCAAATCCGGTTTCAATACTTGAATAGATTGGAACTACTTTTACACCGGCATTTGTAGCAAATCCGTTATAATTAGCATAAAATGGTTCAGGTATAATCACCTCATCATCAGGGTCCATAATGCTTTGGAATGCGAATAGAATAGCTTCTGATGCACCTGCGCCAATGATAATATCATCTGCTGTGATATGGATATCATGCTTTTTGTAATATTCAGCCAATTTCTTTCTGTAGGACGGAATCCCGGCTGAATGGCTGTATGCCACTACTTTTTCATCGAAATTCCGAATTGCATTCAATGCAACTTCAGGGGTTGCAATATCGGGTTGTCCGATATTCAAATGATACACTTTTAATCCTCTAGCTTTCGCTTCATCGGCATAGGGTACTAATTTACGAATAGGTGATTCGGGCATTAAACGCCCCTTTTTAGAAATTCCGGGCATAGTAAATTTTTGGTTTTGATTATATTAATGATACAAACTAACTATCTAAATCAGATTGTATAAAATTCAATTCAAGCTAAGATGCTATTTCTTATCTGGCTCGCTTCCAAGACCTTGGTCCTTCTCCGGCAGAGCTTCAATGGGTTTATCAACTACTTCACCGCTTATGGTAAGTACCACAGACTTTTTCTTTGTGGAATTACTCATAATGGTCACAGTTTTGCGAAATCTTCCGCGAATATTTGTGTTGTAAGTCACTTTAATAACCTCCTGCTCACCCGGCATTACCGGTTTACGAGGCCAAGTGGGGACAGTACATCCACAAGATGAACGTGGCTGGGTCAATATTAAAGGTTCATTACCCGTATTGGTAAAAATAAATTCATAGGCTCCATCCGATCTGTGGAAAATGGTACCATAATCGTGTGATGTTTTTTCAAATGTGATCTCAGGTCCATCAGTTGTTGCTTCCTGTTCAGCAACTTGGGCCGAAACCATAAATGCCATTAATAACATACCAATAATTAAAACATGTTTTTTCATAATAGTTTGCATTTAGGTTAACGTATCCGTTTAGGGAACAAAAATAATTTAATTTACTATGATTTTTAAGGTTTTCTATTAATATTTTACAAAAAATGCGATTTTTTTCATTTTTAAAGCAATTAATTCATGGAATCTTCCTTTTCAAAAGGAAAATGCCCATACATGCATATAGTTATATTTTAACAAGTGTAAACAATTCAATTTTGTGAAAGTTTCAACTTAATATCTATTTTTGCAGCCAATTCATAAAAAATAATAAGTCATGAGCAATATTACATTTACAATGATTAAACCTGCAGCTGTGGCAGACGGCCATAGTGGTGCCATTTTAGCCAAAATAGCTGAAGGCGGTTTTAAAATTAAAGCATTACGTATGCTTCAGCTTAGTAAAGAAGAAGCAAGCAAGTTTTATGCCATACATCGCGAACGTCCTTTTTTTGGTGATTTAGTTGAGTCGATGAGCTCCGGTCCTATTGTTGCTGCCATTTTGGAAAAAGAAAATGCCGTAACCGCTTACCGCGATTATATCGGTGCTACAAACCCTGCAGAAGCGCGTGAAGGTTCGATCAGAAAGCTGTATGGAAAATCTATTGGTGATAATGCCGTACATGGCTCAGATAGTGATGATAATGCAGTGATTGAAGCTGATTTCTTCTTCAATCATATGGAGCGCTTTTAATTAATCGGCTTCAAACATTTCGAAACTTCCATCTGTATAAAATAACGCAATTCGCGTAAGCCGCTTTTCTGAAGACTGCGGAAGGATATTCGTATGTGCAGCTTCTTCAGGAGGCTTAGCTTCATGCTGTTCAACAGTTTTCTGCGCTATAGCCGGCGTTTCCACATTTATTTGTTCTATTTCTTTCCTTTCTTCCAATTTTTCTTCAATTGGAACCTCATTTTCTTCCTCTTCAAATAGGGAAGGCTGTATTGAAGAAGCTTTCTGTTGCCTTTCTTTATCAAAGGCTGTTTTAGGTCCTGCACCAGTTAATAGCCAATCAAGATTATATTCCGGAAATACATCCTTAAATTTTACAATAAAATCCATACTGGGATTATTCCTCCCGGAAAGTATATGAGAAATTCCGGATCGTTGAATCCCCATCATATCGGCCAATTGTGTTGCTGTCACATTTTGTGATCGCATAATATGCTCAATTCTATCTTTTATTTCCATCACAAAAAAAACTAAAAGTCCGTACCAATAAATTAAATTACTTTACAAAGTTAAACATTATTGATTTACATTCTTAACAATTTACAGATTACTTTTGTAACTATTAAAAATAATACAATTTGTTTTGCTAAATTTTAGATGAATAAAACTATTCTATTGAATAACAATGATTTATAAACTTTAAGAATAAGCTACCAAAATTACCATTTATATACAATTTCATTAAAGCATCACTTTAGATATATTATATAAATAACTGATTTACTGCTTTTAATATCTATTTTATGCTATTTTTTAAGAAGTTTATTTATTTAACCCTCTTCTGCTTTTGATACAAATGTAACGATATTGTATTGCTCCCTGTAAATCACTGTTTTAAATTTATGATATACATATGTATACTTTTCGGATGTTACATTTGTATATCCCAGCAAGAAACAATAAATATGGTTTACAAAACAATTGTCTGAATTTTTCCGCTATTATTTTTCACTAATTACAGGCTAATCTTTAGGTGAAATACAAATCAAATCGAAGCATGCAAAATTTTCTCCCCTACTTTGCATGAGACTGAAAAAATTGCTTAAATAATTTATGGGATATATTATTAGGTAGGATTAATCCTGGCTGATGGTTTTATTTAAACGAACTTCAAAAGGCATAAAAGCATTCAGTAAAAGTAATAAGTTACTTCCAAGGGAAATAAATGGACAAGTTTTATTAATAGCGTCCTCTATGCTGCCGAATCATATTCATACGATTATTTTAAGCTCAGCAGTAAATTTTGATAGAATTCGGTATTCCAGTTTTTAATTCCTGAGAATTTATAGCCAATCAATTTATTTTTATCAATAAAATAAGATGTGGGTATAAGCGAGTGGTCGATAAAACTTGGACGCGCATCGGAATCATATCCATAAAATGGTAATGACAAATCACCGGATTGAATAAAATCTGTTATTTTTTCTTCATCTTCACTTGAAACAAACGCAAATTTTATTTCGCTAAAATTTTGTTCACTCGTATTGATTAAGGCTTCCATTTCAGGTAATTCATGAATACATGGTGCACACCAAGTAGCCCAGTAATTTATAAACACATAATTATTGGAGTCTTCCGCAACATCAATTATTTCTCCTGTTTCAAGATCTGTAAATTGCAAACTATCTAAAGCAGCTTTAGTGAAGGAAAAAACTGTTAAATCGGTCGTGTTTTCAATATTTTGTGAAAAAGCTTTTTTTAATGCTTTTTCTGTTCCTCTTTGAACAAGATAAAATAATAAAATCAAGCCGGCTATAGCCAACACAAGACCGGATACAAAGCCCAGAATAAAATATTTTAATTTCATTTTTAATTCCCTTTAAAATTTCTCCAAAAAAAGCACTGGGTTGATAAAAGTAGATAATTATCCAATATGTTTGAAAGAAAGCCCCCTGAAAATACAAATGAAAGATTATTCCGGTTAAAATTTGACTATATCCGTGATGTTATTTTTATTGGTGAAAAGTCTATCTCTAAAGATTCACCAATATCGCTAACACTCAGAAGAAAAAACTATCTTCGCTTTATATTTTTGGATAGACATCAGAATCACAGGATGTGTTTATATAAATCTAGTGATTATGAGTATGTTTATATATTTGAAATCATGCTTAAAACCAGGGAATAAACAAGCTTAATTTATGCTTTCATTTTTATTTGGTATCATAAGTGCGTTGAGCTTTGGCATTAGCAATGCCTACTGGAAACTTGCTTCTAAGCAAGTTGATTTTCCTTATTTGGTTATTTTCAGAGGGATTTTAGCCTCTTTAGTTTTCGGTTTGTTATGGGTTTTATCGAAACAACTTGATTTTGAACACTTTGGAATTATTAACAATGAGGCTACATATACAGATTTTCTAAAAGCAGTAATACTTTGTTTCGTATGCTCACTTGGCTTGGTATTCTTTTTATCATCCTTAAAATTTCAAGCGGTAAGCATTACAGTCCCACTCACTTCTGTAAATATATTCCATATTCTTACATCTGTTTTTATAGTGGGAGAACATTTCCATCATCTGTATTACCTATCCTTCTCAGTTGCTTTGGTAGGTATCTTACTTTCTCAAAATTTCAGATTCAGTTTGGGCAATCGTTGGAATAAAGGAGCAACTTATGCTATTCTGGCAACATTTTTCTGGGGAATCACCTATCCTCTATTTAAGTTTGTATCCCCAGGTATTGGTGCAATTCCTCTTTCATTCATTTTAGAAGCAGCTGTTACGGTTTCAGCCATCATTTGGGCTTTAGGAAAAAAAGAACGGATAAATATCCGGCAAGTTTTATCATTTGAAAGCCTGAAACATTATGTTGTTTTAGCAGGATTGCTCATCGGCGGAACACTATTTTTTAATCTTGCCATTCAAAATTTATCCGTTTTAACTTTAAATCTTTTATCCAATTTGCAAATTGTTGTTGCCGTACTGATTGGTATTTTGGTTTTCAAAGAAAAACTAAACCAAAGGCAATTTATTGGAATCGCACTCATTTTTCTATCCATATTTCTCACTCAATTTGTTCGATGAATGAATGATTTCTTTATAATTAAGTCTTTCAAGAGTTTTTCAAATATTTATTTTTAAAAAAAACATTTCTATTTTAACCCGACTCATTCTTTTCATCCATCCATTTATAAGCCTATTCAATATTATTTTCTACTAGGCAGCAACCAATCAATAGTTTATCTTATCAAATAAATTTTTAATTTTGTATAATAAATTTTAGCTCGAGTTGCCCAATTTTATGAAGTTGACCTCATCGGACATAAAAGTGTTGAAAGAAGAAGTGCAAAAGCGTTTTGGAAAGGATGTGATTTCGTCTTATGAATGCATTCAACTTTCAGAACATATATATAAGGTAACAGAAAATAATATTAGTGCCCAAACATTACGACGTTTTTTGGGGTTCATAAAAGACGGCACGCAGCCTTCTACCTATACAGTTTCAGTTTTAATGAGTTACTGTAATATAGATTCCATTGAAGAATTACGGCAAAAAGTCAGCACGGATGAAACAACGCAAAATTTACCGGATGTAGTTTCAGTAATTAAAGATTTTTACAATATCAGCCTTACTCCTGAATCTGATTATAATTTTCAAAAGTCTTGTGGAAATGTCGCCAAACAAATACTTTCTTCATCACTTTTACTGAATGATCTTTCCGGATTTCTTAGTAAAAATCCTGTTGCCCAAATCTTCTTTTTTGAGCGGCATCCCTATATTGACGGGCTAGCCGGTGGATTCACGAAATATATAAAAGCATATATAGCCGACAAGAACACAACTGAAGCCCGACTATTTGGCAACTGCCTTATTTATCTCGGTTTATTTTTGTCAAAAAAACAAGCTGAAGCAGCTGAAATTTTAGCGGAAATTAATGTCATCGGCATACATCAATCGATTCATCCTTTTGTACAAGCCCGTGTCATTATGGCTAACTTGCTGGAAGCTAAGGCTCAAAATGATTCAGATAAGTTAAATTATTGGACCGAAATTGCATTCCAAGAAGAGAAAAAGCAAAAAAGATATCCGGCTAAAGAAGCTTATTTCCCGTTTTTTCAGTTTATTCTTGCGGATGCATTTAATTTGGTGGGAAAATACGATGAAGTATTAGAAATGATAGATATCGCTTCCACAGATTATAAAAAACTTGATAATTCACCCATTGAAGATGGATACTATACAGCTTTAATCTTAATCCATGCCATTGCATTGTTTCATAAAGGAAATATTTCTGCTAGCAAAGAGCTTTTAGCCTGAATAATTCATAAAATAAAAATAAATGCGGATAAATATACTGATATATCATT